>NZ_NMUO01000031.1 GCF_002237365.1 Zobellella denitrificans | reverse complement strand
GGCAAAGGCCAGCTGGCGGGGGCTGGCGGCGGCTTCGTCCACGCTGGCCACAAAGGGCAGGCGCACGCTCAGGCGGCGGCGCTGGCCCCGGGGCAGGGCCTGCAGCAGGGTCACTTCGTCGCCGTCTATCCGCTCGATGGCGGCAATGCCGGTCACCAGCGGCCAGCCCAGGCGTTCGGCCAGCAGGTAGGGCAGCATGCCGGAGCCCTCCCCCTGCTCGGCGCGCACCCCGGTGAGCAGCAAGTCGGGCTGCAGCTCGTTGAGGTAGGGGGCCAGCAGCTCCAGGGCGTCGTCGTCCGGGCCCTGGCGCAGCACCGTCAGCCGGTTAAGGCCCATGCCCAGGTAGTCCTGCAACGCCGGCTGGGCCGGGCTGCCGGCGTGAATGGCCTCGAGCTTGCCGCCCAGGGCAAAGCCCAGCTCCAGGGCGCAGGCGTCCTGCAGGGCACGGCGGGCGCGGCCCGACACCGGGTGGCGACCTTCGCTTACCAGCACCGCTATGTTGAGGGATTGATCAGGCTGCATCGCTTACCTCCTGGGCCGGCCGGGCCTCTACCAGCGCCATCAGCGCCGCCAAAATTTCGCTGCTGTCGCCGATGGCGCTCAGGCTTGCGCGTTTTACCATGTCGCAGTCGGTGTCCTGGTTGATGGCCACCACCTTCTCCACCTTGCCGATGCCCTGCAAGTGCTGCACGGCGCCGGAAATGCCCACGGCAATGTACACCCGGGCACTCACCCAGGTACCGGTGGCGCCCACCTGGCGGTTGCGCGGCATAAAGCCGTCGTCCACCGCCACCCGGCTGGCGCCTTCGGCCGCGCCCAGCAGGGTCGCCGCCCGGTGGAACTGCTCCCAGTCGTGCACGCCGTTGCCGGCGGAGAGGATGAACTCGGCCTCGGCCAGGGGAATGTCGGCGGGATCCACCGCCACCCGGCCGCCGTCCCGCACCCGGGCCTTCAGCAGGGCTTCCGGTTCAAACTCCACCGGTTTCGCCTCATAGCGGTGATCGGTGCAGGGCAAGGCGCATTCTTCCAGCAGCAGCAGCAGCCGGCACAGGGGACGCGTCACGTCCTGGTGGCCGGCGCCGGTGCGGGCGATCAGGTGCTCGCCTTCCCACTTCCACACCCCGGTGGCCGGGCGCTCGCCCAGCTCCACCGCCAGCCGGCGGCCCAGCTCGGCGGACTCGCCCGCATCGGGGAACAGCCAGTGCAGCGGCTTGAACTCGCGCTCCACCTGCCGGCACAGCTGGGTCCAGGCTTCCGGCTGATAGCCTTCCACCCCGTGCAGCTGCAGCAGCCGGTCCACCCCCGCCTCGGCAATGCCTTCCTTCAGCTCGCCGCACAGCACCCCCAGCACGGCGGTGCTTTGCGCCTGCGCCGCCGCCAGCTGCTGGGCCAGGCCCAGCACGTCCTTGCCGTGGGCGGTAAGGCGCCCGCCGGAAAGGGGCAGCCACACCGCAATGTAGCCCTGGGGCTCCACCACTTTGTGCAGGGGCAGCTTGGGCTGCTCGCTGCGCTTTTTGGCCAGCTGCGACACCTCGCCGCCGCCGGCCAGGTTCATCCGGTCCAGCCGGCGCAGGCCGCTGGGGCCGAGCTGCCACTGGGGCCGCGGGTTCTTGCGCAGCAGGCCGCTGGGGCCGCGCAGGGGCTGGCCGCTCAGCTCGGCGTGGCGCGGGTGCAGCCGGTTGCGGCGGATCCAGGCCAGGCGCGGATCCTTGCGAATAAGATCAGACATGGGCTTCCTCCTTTTGCCGCTGCGGTTGCTCCTGGGCCGGTTGGGCCAGGGCGTCCAGCAGCAGCTCGGCAATGTCCTTCACCTGGGGCCGGGGCTCTACCACCCCTTCCATCATCAGGGTGCACTGGGGGCAGGCCACCGCCATCAGCTCGGCCTCCACCGCCCGGGCGTCGTCCATGCGCATGTCGGCAATGCGGCGCTCGCCGGGAATGTCGGTCACCGGCGCCCCGCCGCCGCCGCCGCAGCAACGGGAGCGGAAACCGCTGCGCTCCATCTCGCTGCGCTCGAAGCCCAGCTGATCCAGCAGGTAGCGCGGCGCGTCGTACACGCCGTTGTAGCGGCCGAGATAGCAAGGGTCGTGATAGGTGAGCTTGCCGCTCTGGCCGCCGTTGAAGGCGAGCTTGCCGGCCCGGTGCAGCTCCGCCAGCAGTTCGCTGTGGTGCTCCACCCGGTAGTCACCGCCCAGCTCCGCGTATTCGGTGCCCAGGCACTGCAGCGAATGGGGATCGGCGGTGACGATGCGGTTAAAGCGGTACTTGCCGAGCGTCTGGATATTGGCCTTGGCCAGGCGCTGGAAGGTGGCTTCGTCCCCCAGCCGGCGGGCCAGGTCGCCCGAGTCCAGCTCCTCGTTGCCGAGGTAGGCAAGGTCCACGCCGCCGGCGCGCAGCAGCTGCACCAGGGCACGCAGGGTGCGCTGGTTGCGCATGTCGAAGGCGCCGTCGCCCACCCACAGCAGCACGTCGGCCTCGCGCACTTCCTTCATCAACGGAATGTTGAGGTCGGCGGCCCAGTTGCTGCGGCTGGCAGGGGCCATGCCGCCCGGGTTGTCGGTGGCGATCAGGTTTTCCAGCACTTCCTGGCCCTTGCCCGGGGTCTGGCCCCGCTCCAGGGTGAGGAAGCGGCGCATGTCCACCACCGCGTCCACGTGCTCGATCATCATGGGGCACTCTTCCACGCAGGCGCGGCAGGTGGTGCAGGACCACAATGTCTGGCTGTCGAGCATGCTTTCCACCAGCGGCTTGTCGGGGCAGCCGGTGCGGGCGGCGTTTTCCTGGCCCGGGTGCGGGCTGCCGCGGTAGGTCACTTCTTCCTGGGCGGCGAGGCTGATCACCATGTCCTGGATCAGCTTCTTGGGGTTGAGCGGCTGGCCGGCGGCAAAGGCCGGGCACTTGCTCTCGCAGCGGCCGCACTGCACGCAGGCGTCAAAGCCCAGCAGTTGGTTCCATTTGAAGTCGGTTACCTTCTCCACGCCCAGCTTGTCGGCGGTAAGATCCAGCGCCTTCAGGCCGGTGTCGCGGCCGCCGCCGAAGCGGGCCGGGCGACGGTGAAAGGCCAGGTGCAGGGCGCCGGCAAAGGCGTGCTTCATGGGGCCGCCCCAGGCCATGCCGAACACCAGCTCGCCCAGGCCCCAGGTGCACAGGGCCAGCAGCAGCAGGGTCAGCAGGGCGCCGCCGGTGCCTTCGGGCAAAATGCCCGCGGCCGGCAGGGTGGCGATAAAAAAGCCCAGGGCAAAGGCCAGCAGGCTTTTCGGCAGCCGCTGCCAGGGCCCGCGCGAGAGGCGCGAGTTGGGCAGCTCACTGGCGGGCTTGCGGCGGCGCTTCCATACGAACAGGGCGCCCACCGCCATCAGCAGGCTGGCCGCCATCGGCGCCGCGCGCCGGGTGCGGCTGTGGCGCCGATGGCGGCCAGGGCGAAGGCCAGCACTAACAGATAAGGGATCACAGGCTCGAACATAGCGGGCACCTCGGCAGGGCCGGGGTTGCCCCCGGCCCCTTGGCTCAGAAGTCTTTACACAGACGCAGGGCGTCGTAAATGGCGGCGTGGGTGTTGCGCTGGGCCACGCAGTCGCCCAGGCGGTAGAGCAAATAGCCCTGGCCGTGCTGGGCCAGCGCCGGCTGGGCCTGGGCCGCGTACAGGGCTTCCAGGTCGATCTGGCCCTTGTTCAGGGAGTCGCCCTTCAGCTCGTAGTAAAGCCGCTCGTCCGGACGGACGCCGTTCTCCACCACCACCTGGTCCACCACCCGCTCTTCTTTCTGGCCGGTGTATTCGTTTTCCAGCACCGCGATGAGCTTGTCCCCTTCCTTGTACACCTTGTGCAGGGCCATGTCGGAGCTCATGATCACCTCCCGCTCGTACAGGGAGCGGTAATAAGTGGGGAAGGTGGTGCCGCCGATGGCCGCGCCCGGCTTGATGTCGTCGGTTACCATTTCCACCAGGCTGCCCTTGGACGCCAGGTAGTCGGCCACCGACATGCCGGAGAATTCGCAGATGGTGTCGTACACCAGCACGTTCTTGCCCGGCTCCACCTTGCCGGAGAGGATGTCCCAGCTGCTCACCACCAGCCCTTCGGCCGCGCCCCACTCGGGGTTTTGCTCGATAAAGGGGGTGCCGCCCACCGCCAGGATCACCACGTCCGGCTTTTCCGCCATGATGGCGGGCATGTCGGCGGCGGTGTTGAGGCGCAGGTCTACCTTGAGGCGGGCCAGCTCCAGGGCGTACCAGCGGGTGATGCCGGCAATCTGGTCACGCTGGGGCGCCTTGGCCGCCAGGGTGATCTGGCCGCCCAGTTCGGGCGCCTTTTCAAACAGCACCACGTTATGGCCGCGCTCGGCCGCCACCCGGGCCGCTTCCATGCCGCCGGGGCCGCCGCCCACCACCACCACCTTGCGGATGGGGCCGTCGGTTTTTTCGATGATATGGGGCAGGCCCATGTGCTCGCGGGAGGTGGCCGCGTTCTGGATGCAGAGCACATCCAGGCCCTGGTACTGGCGGTCAATGCAGTAGTTGGCGCCCACGCATTGGCGGATTTGGTCCACCTGGCCCAGCTTGATCTTGGCGATCAGGTGCGGGTCGGCGATGTGCGCCCGGGTCATGCCCACAAAGTCGACGTAGCCGCCTTCGAGGATGCGCTGGGCCTGGTTGGGATCCTTGATGTTCTGGGCGTGGATCACCGGTACCTTCACCACTTCCTTGATGCCCGCCGCCAGGTGCAGGAAGGGCTCGGGCGGGTAGCTCATGTTGGGGATGACGTTGGCCAGGGTGTTGTGGGTGTCGCAGCCGGAGCCGATGACGCCGAAAAAGTCGACCATGCCGGTGTCGTCGTAGTATTTGGCGATCTGCTTCATGTCGTCGTGGCTGAGGCCGTCCGGGTGGAATTCGTCACCGCAGATGCGCATGCCCACCACGAAGTCGGGGCCCACTTCGGCGCGCACGGCCTTGAGCACTTCCAGGCCGAACTTCATGCGGCCCTCGAAGGTGCCGCCCCATTCGTCGGTACGCTTGTTGACCCGCGGGCTCCAGAACTGGTCGATCAGGTGCTGGTGCACGGCGGACAGCTCCACGCCGTCCAGGCCCCCTTCCTTGGCGCGGCGGGCGGCCTGGGCGTAGTCGCCGATGATGCGCCACATTTCTTCCGGCTCTATGGTTTTGCAGGTGGCGCGGTGCACCGGCTCACGGATGCCGGAGGGCGATACCAGGGTGCTCCAGTTGTAGCCGTCCCAGCGGGAGCGACGCCCCATGTGGGTGATCTGGATCATGATCTTGGCGCCGTGCTTGTGCATGGCGTCGGCCAGGTTCTGGAAGTGGGGAATGATGCGGTCGGTGCTCAGGTTGACCGAACTCCACCAGCCCTGGGGGCTGTCGATGGACACCACGCTGGAGCCGCCGCAAATGGCCAGGCCGATGCCGCCCTTGGCCTTTTCTTCGTAGTATTTGACGTAGCGCTCGGTGGTCATGCCGCCGTCGGTGGCATACACCTCGGCATGGGCCGTGCTCACCACCCGGTTGCGGATAGTGAGCTTGTTGATGTTCATGGGTTGAAACAAGGCGTCGAACTGTCCCATCCTGGAATCCTCTAGTACATGCCGGGCCTGCGGCCCGCCGAAAATAATGTTGCCCCCGTTGTGCATGCGAGGCGATGGAAGGTGACAGCTAAGCCGACCGTTGGCGGCAGGGATGCCGCCGCCGAGCCCCCAGGGACGGGTTTACGGCGAGTCGGCGTGCTGCACCTTCCAGCACCTGAGCATGCCTTACAGCGGGCTCACCTCGAACAGGCCGTAGTCGCAGCCGCTCTGGGCGCCGCTCTGGGTCTGGCGTGCGACGGTGCGCACCGGATAGCCCAGGCTCTGGGCAATCTGGTCCATGGCGCCGGCGAACCAGCCGGTGAACATGTAGTCCACCATGCGGTCCACCTTGCCGTACTGGTAGACGAAGGCGGAGTGATCCAGCCGCACCTTGGCGGTGCCGGCGGGAATGTCCAGCTGCTCGATGGTGAACAGGCCCCAGCCGCGCTGGGACAGGCGCTTCATGTAGTGCTCGAACACCGCATCGCCGCTGATGCCGTGGCACTCGGCCTCTTTTTCGCACCAGTGCCAGGCGGACTTGTAGCCGGCCTTGTACAGGATCTCGGCGTAGCGCTCGGGGCCCAGCTCTTCCTCTATGGCCATGTGGTTGTTCACGAAGAAGTGGCGCGGCACATAGAGCATGGGCAGGGCGTCGGTGGTCCAAACGCCGGTGTCGGCGTCTACTTCAATCGGCATTTCGGGTGCATGTACTGACATTGCGGTTTCTCCTTCGCTTCCTTTATATGTTGCTTATTCGCCCCAGACGTCCTTGAGCACACGTACCCAGTTGCCGCCCATGATCTTCTCCGCCAGGCGCGGGGAGTAGCCGTGGCGCAGCAGGGCCTCGGTCAGGTTGGGGAAGTCACCGATGGTGCGAATGCCCTCGGGGTTGATGATTTCGCCGAACCGGGTCAGGCGGCGGGCATAGCCCTTGTCGTGGGTCAGCCACTCGAAGAAGTTCTGATCGTGGCCCTGGGTAAAGTCGGTGCCGATGCCGATGGCGTCTTCGCCCACCAGATCCAGCACATAGCCGATGGCCTCCACGTAGTCGTCGATGGTGGAGTTGATGCCGTTCTTCAGGAAGGGGGCGAACATGGTCACGCCCACAAAGCCGCCGTGTTCGGCGATAAAGCGCAGCTCTTCGTCCGACTTGTTGCGCGGGTGGTCCTTGAGCCCGGCGGGCAGGCAGTGGGAGTAGCACACCGGCTTTTTGGAGGCCAGGATCACTTCTTCCGAGGTTTTGGCGCCCACGTGGGACAGGTCGCACATGATGCCGACCCGGTTCATTTCTTCCACCACCTCGCGGCCGAAACCGGACAGGCCGCCGTCGCGCTCGTAGCAGCCGGTGCCCACCAGGTTCTGGGTGTTGTAGGCCATCTGCACTATGCCCACGCCCAGCTGCTTGAAGATTTCCACGTAGCCCAGCTGATCCTCGAAAGCGTGGGCGTTCTGGAAGCCGAGGATGATGCCGGTGCGGCCTTCTTCCTTCGCCTTGAGGATGTCGGCGGTGGTGCGCACCGGGCGGATCAGATCGCCATGCTCGCGGTAATGGCGGTTGAACTCGGCGATGTTGTTCACCGTGGCCTGGAAGCCTTCCCACACCGACACGGTGCAGTTGGCGGCGGTCAGGCCGCCGCGGCGCATGTCTTCGAACAGCTCGCGCCCCCAGTTGGCGATAATCAGGCCGTCGATCACTATCGATTGCTTATGTACTTCAGCTGCACTTTGCATAGCCAGACCTTCCTTGCATCTATTAGACGGGTGAACCGAGTTCACCGGATTCAGGGGCAGTCTAGCCCGCGGGTCTCCCCGTCCACTGGCTGAAAGCGACGAGCGCATAGCCAAAAACGTCACTGTTCAGAAACGGTGTCGGGAAAAGACAAGTGGGGGATGAAAGCGGGGAGCGAGATACCGTAGAGTCATCGTAGGGTCGAATTTATTCGACCAGACCCCGGCGCCGGTGGCGGGATTGGTCCGTTGAAACGGACCCTACGGATGGAGGTGTTTGTAGGGTCGAATTTATTCGACCGGAATGGAAAAAGGCCCCGTCGCGGGGCCTTAAGCTGATAAGGGAAACCGGCCTTACAGGGTGACCGAGGCGAAGGTGGGTTCGCCGCGGGCCGATTCCAGGCGGATGTTGAGCTCCAGTTCGGGCATGACGGGGGCGATTTCCGCGGCCTTGGGCGCGGAGCGGCCGCAGCGATCGTCCCGGGGCGGCACGCCAAAGTTCTCCCGGTAGCACTTGCTGAAATGGGGGGTGGAAACAAAGCCGCAGGCGGTGGCGATTTCGATAATGGAATAGGAGGTCTGGCGCAGCAACTGGCGCGCCCGCTTGAGCCGCAGGTTCAGGTAATAGCGGGAGGGCGAGCACTTCACGTGGCGCTGGAACAGCCGCTCCACCTGGCGGCGCGACAGCCCCACGTAGTGGGCCAGTTCGTCCAGGGTGATGGGCTCTTCGAGGTTGGCTTCCATCAGTGCCACCACCTCGGCCAGCTTGGGCTGGGCCGAGCCCACCAGGTGGCGCAGGGGCACGCGCTGCTCTTCCTGGCCTTCGCGGATGCGCTCGCACAGGAACATGTCGCAGATGGCGGTGCTGAGTGCGCTGGAGTGCTCCTTTTCGATCAGGTGCAGCATCATGTCCATGGGCACGGTGCCGCCGCTGCTGGTCAGGCGATCCCGGTCGATGCAGTAAAGGGCGTTGCTGGTTTCCAACTGCGGAAAGGCTTCCTTGAAGGCGGCCATGTATTCCCAGTGCAGGGTGCAGCGGTAGCCGGTGAGCACGCCGGCATCGGCCAGCAGGTAGCTGCCGGTGCACAGGGCGCCGAGCTTGATCCGCCGGTGGGCCAGTTGCTGCAGCCAGGCGCGCAGGTTGCGGCTGCGGGCGTTGGCCACCCCTACCCCGCCGCACAGCAGCATCATGTCGATATGGCCGCAGTCGTGAATGCCGTGATCCGGGGTGACCATGATGTTGTCGCTGGCCCGCACCGGCTGGCCGGTTTCGGTGAGCATCACCCACTCGTAGAGCGGCTGCCCCGAGAGCTGGTTGGCCATGCGCAGGGGCTCGATGGCGGAGGCAAGGGAGATCATGGTGAAGTTGTCAACCAGTAAAAAACCGACGCGTTGTGTTTGGCTCATTGCTCTTGCTCCTGGTCCCTGCCCGGCGGCAGTCGGGATCCCTGTTTATACGATGGCGACTCGATGACGGGCTTCGTCATTTACATCCCAAATACACGCATTTAAAAAAGATATAACAGCCGGCGCTGTGGCAACATCTGTTATCCATCTTTTTTCACTACTTCATAAAAAACTTGTGACGAATATCGAATAATGAACATTTCCATCCACCCAAGGCTTCCGAAAAATCTGCTGCTCCTATCGGGAATCCCTTGTAGGACGGGCGTTTCAATAAAATCAAAAGCAATATGCGCGCCAGCTTTTTAGCTGGAAAAAAACATAAGAAAAAGTGCATGGAAAGAGGCTTTTATGCGGAAAGTAACGTGATGTTTCGGCGGATTTTCTTGCAAAAAAACAACTGGAAAGACCAGCCTGGAACCAAAATGGGGCAAGGCACGACGGCCCTGCCCCGGTAAGTGGCATTATGGCGCGGGTTAGCCCCGGTCTCAGCCCAGCGGCGGCACCTTCACCGTTTCCGGCTGAGGCGCGGGCAGCTCCTGGTGCAGGGCGCGGAACAGGCCCCACATCATCACCATCACCACCACCGAGAAGGGGAAGGCGGCGGTAATGGCGGCGGTCTGCAGCGCCTTGAGCCCGCCCGCCAGCATCAGGATGGCAGCCACGGCGGCCACCGACATGCCCCACATCACCCGCTGGCTGCGCGGCGGATGCTCCTCGCCCAACGAGAGGATGGTGGTCACCACCAGGGTGCCGGAGTCGGCGGAGGTGATGAAGTAAAGCGCCACCAGCACCGTGGCCAGAATGGAGGCCATATAGCCGATGCTGCCGCTGTCGAGCAGGCTCAGGGTGGTGTACAACGCCGAGGTCACGTTTTCGCCCACGGCGGTGACGATGCCCGCCTGTCCGATGGCCGAGACCACCTCGCCGGCGGCGTTGGTCACGGTGTGGGTCAGCTCAAGGTAGAGCGCGGTGCCGCCGAACAGGGTCAGCCACAGCATGCCGAGCAGGGTGGGCACCAGCAGCACGCCGCAGATAAACTCGCGGATGGTCCGACCTTTGGAAATACGGGCAATAAACATACCGACGAAGGGCGACCAGGACATCCACCAGCCCCAGTAGAACACCGTCCACCAGGACTGCCACTGGCTGTCCTTGCTGGCGTCGGTCCAGGTGCTGAGCGGCACCACATGGGCCAGGTAGTCGCCAATGCCCTGCACATAGCTTTGCAGCAGGTAACGGGTGGGGCCGTACACCAGCAGGAACAGCAGTATGGCCACGGTCAGCCAGATGTTGATCTCCGACAGCCACTTCACCCCGCGGCCGATGCCGGACAGCACGGAAGCGGTGGCGATCAGGGAGATCACCAGGATCAGCAGCAGCTGGTTGGTGGTGCTGATCTCCATTCCGAACAGGTGATTGAGGCCGGTGTTGATCTGGGCCACGCCCAGGCCGAGGGAGGTGGCCACCCCGAACACGGTGCCGAACACCGCCAGCACGTCAACGGTATGGCCCATCCAGCCGTAGATGCGCTTGCCGATCAGCGGATAGAGGGCGGAGCGGATGGTCAGCGGCAGCCCCTTGCGGTAGGAAAAGTAGGCCAGCGCCAGCCCCACCACCACGTAGATGGCCCAGGGATGCAGGCCCCAGTGGAAGTAGGTGATGCGCATGGCCACTTCCGCCGCCTCGCTGGTCATCCCCTGCGTGATAAAGGGATTGCTCTGGAAGTGGTAGATGGGCTCGGCGATGGACCAGAACACCAGGCCGATGCCCATGCCGGCACTGAACAGCATGGCGAACCACGAAAACAGGCTGTATTCCGGCCTGGAGTCATCGTCGCCCAGGCGCAGCTGGCCGAAGCGGCTGCAGGCCAGCACCACGCAAAATACCAGCATCAGGGTGATGATGGCGATGTAATACCACTTGAAGTGGCTGAGAATGCCGCCCGACAAGGTGTCGAACAGGCTGGCGGCGGAGTCCGGGTAAAGGGCTCCGCCCAATACAAACAAGGTAACGATCACCATGGAGCTGATCGTTGCCGCCGGACTCATTCCTTTCAAAATTCCATCTTTGCCTAACATAGGACAAGATCTCCGTCGGATTGGGGGCTGTTGCAGTGAATCAAGGCAATGGCGCTGTCGTCCTCGTACGCCGTTGCCCGCTGTTGTTATGGGTATTGGCTGGTCGTGTCCCTTTGCAAACACCGGTCGCGACCAGCAAATACCGGTCCCTATAACAACAGCTAACGGCTGTTCAAAATTTCCCCTGTACGACACCGGATTATCCGGAGGCGCCTCTTTCCGTCATCGCTGTTCTGGATGCGACACGATGACGCAAGGCCCTTGCTCACGATACGGGGGCTGCTTAGGCTGGGCAAAAACCGCGGAGGAACGAGCGATGATGATCACCGAACTTATCGATCAGGATGATTTCCGGGCTCAGTTGCAGGCCTGGGGACTGGCGGAGGCCGGCCGGCTGACGCTGGCAGAATGTGGCCCCTTGCTGGCGGCGCAATTGGCCGGCCCGGACGGCGCCCTGTGGCAGGAACGGCTGCACGCCCTGCTGGCCAAGCGGGAACTGTTGCACCCGGAGGTGCTGGCCCTGGTGGAAGCCTGTCTGGACCATTCGGTCGAATAAATTCGACCCTGCAGACACCTTCATCCGTAGGGTCTACTTCAGTAGACCTTTCCACCACCGGCGCCGTGGTTCGGTCGAATAAATTCGACCCTACAGACACCTTCATCCGTAGGGTCCGTTTCAACGGACCAATCCCGCCACCGGCGCCGGGGTTTGGTCGAATAAATTCGACCCTGCAGACACCTTCATCCGTAGGGTCCACTCCAGTAGACCTTTCCACCACCGACGCCGTGGTTCGGTCGAATAAATTCGACCCTACAGACACCTTCATCCGTAGGGTCCGTTTCAACGGACCAATCCCGCCACCGGCGCCGTGGTTTGGTCGAATAAATTCGACCCTACAGACACCTTCATCCGTAGGGCCACTTCAGTGGACCTTTCCGCCACCGACGCCGTGGTTCGGTCGAATAAATTCGACCCTACTGGCGATCCGTCCGTCGGGTCCGCTTCCCGTTCTCTCGCCGTGTCGACTACCCTTTCCAAAACCGAGAATGTCATCGCCATCTCCCTGCTTCACCATGACCAGAGACAAACTGTTGGCAGGCCGTTGCTCTCTACCCGGCTATTGCTACCACATCACCATTTGCACCCACCGGCGAAGGCCCTGGTTCGGCTCCTTTGAACATGCTCGTATCGTGGTGCAAGACATGAAGCGGCTGCACCAGGAGCAATTGATGATGTCTGTCGCCTGGGTGCTGATGCCAGATCACCTGCATTGGTTGTTTCAACTTGGTGAAAACACCGAGTTGTCACTGGTGGTCAAATTGCTCAAGGGGCGAACGGCAAAGCACCTGAACGAGCTGCGGCATGACCAAGGGCATGTATGGCAAAAAGGGTTTCATGATCATGCGGTTCGCAAGGACGAGGATTTAAGGGGCATAGCACGGTATATCGTAGCCAATCCGTTACGCGCCGGTCTGGTAAAACGGGTCGGTGATTACCCCTGGTGGGATGCCATGTGGTTGTAAGAACGGCGCTGTTTCTGGTTTACCTTCCTGCCACCGGCGCCGTGGTTCGGTCGAATAAATTCGACCCTGCAGGCCGGACCTACAGGCGACCTGTCCGCCAGGTCCGATCACCAGGCATATAACCATCAAGGGGAGCCGGTGGCTCCCCTTTTCAATCGGCTGCTACTGGCTTGCTGCCCGGTTACAGGAACCCGAGCCACCTGGGCAAGAACAGCGACAGCTCCGGCACAAAGGTGGTGATCAGCATCACCGGCATGCCGACAAAGGCCATCAGCGCCAGCGCGGGTTTGACCGTTTTATGGATGGATACCCGGCCAATACGGCACGCCATGTAGAGGATGGGAGCCACCGGTGGGCTGTTGGCGCCTATTACCACCGAGCAGGCGACGATGGAGGCAAAGTGCACCGGGTGGATGCCGGTATCCACCATCAGCGGCAGGAACAGCGGCGCCACCACCACGGTAACCGATACGTCATCCATAATCATGCCGGCGACGATCAGGAACAGATTCACGACAATCAGTATCAGCAGCGGGTTTTCGATCAGGGTGGTGACCATTTCGGTCAGATCCTGAGGGATCCGCTCCGCGGCCAGGATACGCCCGATCATAAAACTGAACAGCAGGATAAGGATCACCGTGCCCGTGGTTTCCGCCGCCGCCACCACGCTCTTGGCAAAGCTTTTCAGGTTCAGGTCCCGGTAGATAAAAAACCCGATCAGCATCGCCGAAAAGGCCGCCACCGCCGCAGCCTCGGTGGGCGTAAAGACACCGCCGTAGATACCGCCGAGAATGATCACCGGCAGCGACAGTGCCGGAACGGCCTTTATCGTCGCCCTGCCCTTGCCGGGCAGTGGCTCGAACCCCTTGCCGGCCGCGCTGCTCACCTCATTGAAAAAGCGCCCCACGCCGATGCGGTTGGCGATGATAAGCCCCAGCATCAGCAGAATGGCCGGCCCGATCGACGCCGCAAAACAGGCGGCCACCGACTGCCGGGTGACCACGGCAAACAGTATCATGGTGATCGACGGCGGGATCAGAATGCCAAGCAATGACGAAATACCGAGCAAGGCCGAGGAATAACTGCGGGGATAGCCGCGTTGTTCCAGCGGCCCTATCATGATGGTTCCGATAGAGGCAACGGCCGCGGTGGCGGTGCCGGCAATGGCACCGAAGATACCCGAAGCCATGACCATGGACGCCCCCATGCCGCCCCGCCGCTTGCCGATCATGACCTCGATAAAATCGACCAGCCGGCGGGCAATGCCGCCACTTTGCATCAGGTAACCGGTTAGCACGAACAGCGGCAGGGCAATCAGGATCACCGAGTCCACCGAGCGGTAGCCCTGCAGCATCAGGGTATTGAGGTTGGCGTCATACACATACGCCATGTAAGCCAGCACCCCGGCAAAGGACCAGGCCACCGGCACGCCGATGATCATCAGCAGCATCAGTAGCCCGATGGCAATCAAACCTTCCATGTCAGTGTTCCTCTTTCAGCCGGCGGGAGTCGCAGCCCGCACCGCACAGGCCGGTAACGGCCCCCAGCAAATCACGCAGCGAATAACAGCTGCAACCCACGGCCGCCAGCATGATAGACGCCTGGGGCAGCCACAGCGGGATACCCATACCAGGGGTCGATTGAGGCCTGCGCAGGCCCCAGGCCAGCATGCGCCAGGCCAGTACCACAAAGAACAGACAGATCATGAAGGTAATCAGCGAGATCAATGCCTTGTGCATTAATTGGAGCCGATGATCGGTGATCTGCAGCTGGACGAAGTCCACCACCAGATGCTCGTTGCGGCGACTGGCGATCAGCGCACCCAGCATGTAAAGCCACATGCCAAACAGCATGATAAGTTCCAGCAGGCCGACTACCGACCAGCCGAACACATAGCGCGCCAGCACCAGAAACAGCATCAGTCCCACCACCAGCAGGCTGGATGCGAACGCAGCCGCTTCCAGCAACCAGCCGACACCCCGATCCAGTCTGGAAAAGAATCTGCCGATCATTTTCTGCAACCTCTGAAAAAACCGGCCCAGGAGATGGGCCGGTCATGTTGAAACACTGCGTCTGTCCGGTTAAAGCTCGGTGGCATTGGCACGAATGGCATTCATGATCTCGGGGCCGATTTCCTTGTCCATCAGCGGCCAGACCTTCTCCCGGGCGGCCCGGGCAAACTCGCGCAGCTGCTCTTCGCTGGGCTCGAAATACTTCATGCCGGCCTCCTGGGCCTTTTTGATGTAGTACTCGTCCTGCTCCTTGGCGGCCTTGAACTGCTCGTTCATGATTTCCACCGCCGCTTCCTGCACCACTTTTTGCTGCTCCTCGGTCATGCTCTCCCACACATCCAGGTTCATCGACAGCACCCCGGTCATAAAGAAGTGCTTGGTCTGCACGTAGTAATCGAGCGAGTCCCGGAAGTACTCGTAGTCCCAGTAGATAACGTTGCCGGCCTCACCGTCGACCACACCGGTCTGCAGCGCGGTATACACCTCGCCCCAATCGATGGCGGCAGTCTGATAACCCAGGGCCTGCATGGTCTGCGGGGCCGGGAACACCGTCATGGTGCGCACTTTGAGCCCTTCCGCATCCTTGATATTGAGTGCGTACTTGCCCCGGGAGCCCACGCCGTTGAACCCTTCGGGCCAGGGTCCGAAGAACTTCAGGCCAATGTCTTCGTACACGCCGCCGAGCAGGTTGTTGACCCAGCCACCCGGGCTGTAGGCGTTGAGCGCCTCATCCCACGACAGGGTCATGTAGGGGGTGTAAATCACGCCAATGCGCTTGTCGTAGGAGGTCATGGGCCAGTTCAGCATGACATCCACGTCGCCGGCGACATGCAGGTCGAACACTTCCTGCTGGCCGCCCAGCTCATTCTGGTAGTAAACCTTGGTCTCGATGTCGCCGCCGGACTTCTGCTCGATAAGCTCCCCCCATTTTTTCAGGGCGTCTCCGGCCGGCGACCCCTGGGTGCCCGAGTCGGTGGCGAGCTTCAGGGTCAGCGCCTGGGCACCGGTACTGACCAGGCAGGCGGCGGTAATGGCAGAAGCCAGCAGGGTTTTGAAACTGAGTCCGATTGTCTTCATGTGGTTATCTCCCTATATGATGTCGTGCTGATGAAACACTGGTGGATCACCGGCGCGTCGTCCGAGCCGGGCTCGCACGGATGTTGTGCAAAATCCTTTTGCAGATCGCAGGCAGGGCTGTACGCCAACAAGCGGAATATACGCTGCTGAAGAGTCCGTACCTCGGCTGCTGGGGGAGCCGGGCGGCTCCCCCTTTGTCGTGATGGCTTATTCCGGCAGGGCGATGGGCAGGGTCTGGCCCAGGGCGTTGGCGACGAAGGTGTCGGCGTACCAGTTGATGAAGTTCACTACCCCGAACTCGTAGGTGGGCGAATAGGGACCAGGCTCGTAGGCGATGGAGTTGATGCCGCGCTGGTTCTCCTCGGCCAGGGTTCTGTCCTGATCGTTGGTGGCATCCCACACCCGGCGCAGTTTCTCCACGTCGTAGTCCACTCCTTCCACCGCGTCCTTGTGTACCACCCACTTGGTGATCACCTTGGTCTGCTGCGGGCCGACCGGGATCACCTGGAAGGTGATCAGGTGGTCGCCCTGGCCGTGGTTCCAGGAGTTGGGCAGGTGCAGTATGCGCAGCGAGCCCAGGTCCCGCTCCTTGACCCGGCCCAGCAGCTTCTGGCAGGCGGGGCTGCCGTCGATGGTCATGGCCACCTTGCCCTCGGCCAGGGGCATGCGCACCATGCGGTTGCGCAGGCCGAAGGAGATGTGCTCGTGGGGGATGTTGTCGGCATCCCACTCGGCCGCCTTGCGCGCCACGTGAGCCTTGAAGGCGTCGCTGGCACGGGGATCGTTGGTGTCGTCCCACTCCAGCAGGGTGTTGAGCAGCTCCGGGTGGGAGCCGGCGCAGTGGTAGCACTCCCGGTTGTTCTCGATCACCAGCTTCCAGTTGGCCTGCTCGATGATCTCGGACTGCACCGCCACCTTGGCGTTTTCCAGATCGTAGGGCTCCAGGTAGCGCTCCAGCTCGGCCAGGAAGCCGTCGATTTCCGGCGGGTTCTCCGCCAGGCTGATAAAGATGTAGCCGCCGGCGGTTTTGGTGTGCACCTGCTTGAGCGGGAAGTCGGCCTTGTCGAACTGGTCGCCCATCTCGTTGCCGGCGTAGATCAGCTGGCCATCCAGCTCATAGGTCCACTGGTGGTAGGGGCACACCAGCTTGGCCACCTTGCCCTTTTTCGAGGTGCACAGGCGCGAGCCCCGGTGGCGGCAGACGTTGTGGAAGGCCTGCACTCCCATCTGCTTGTTGCGCACTATGGTGATGGGGTTGTTGCCCACCTCCAGGGTAATGAAGTTGCCCGGCTGGGGGATCTCGCAGGTCAGGCCCACGTACAGCCATTCCTTGTAGAAGATCTGCTCCATGTCGGCGGCGAACACCTCGGCGCTGTTGTAGCAGGCCTGGGGAAGAGAGTAGCCGGGACGACGCTGCTGCAACAGTTGTACGGTTTCCGCCAGTTTGGGGCTGTTGCCGGTGACGGTGGTGTTGGTCTGCTCCATCTGTATTGCTTCCTTTGCTGTGTTGAGGGAGTGGGTGTCCCGACCGCTGAGTTGACCCCCACTGTTGGCCTTATTTTTATCATGGTTATCCGGTACGGATTATCTGAAAACGACTCACCTCCCGGGGTTTTCCGACCTGCCCGCCCCCACACTGTCCCGGCGCCGCCTATCCCTTGAGCAGAAGCGGGGCTGGCGGACATTTCCATGTCGTTTTTAAGCAACCGTCCGGGGCCAAACTGCTCAAGAATGCGGGCATAAGGACAACGCGGGGATCCCTCCCCGGGCCCCACCGGAGGACAGCGATGAATCAGGACTTTATTTCACCCATCAATACCCAAACCTGGAGCAACGGTCGCCACCCGGTGCGCTGCGTGCGCGTGATCCAGGAAACCTGGGACGTACGCACCTTCTGCTTTACCGCGGAGAGCCCGCTGCTGTTTTTCTTCAAGCCCGGCCAGTTCGTGACCCTGGAGCTTGAAATCGATGGGCAGCAGGTGATGCGCAGTTACACCATTGCCTCCTCGCCCTCGGTGCCCTACAGCTTTTCCATTACCGTCAAGCGGGTGCCCGGCGGTGTGGTGTCCAACTGGCTGCACGACAACCTGAAGGAAGGTGACGCCCTGGCGGTGCACGGCCCGGTGGGCAATTTCAACTGCATCGACTTTCCCAACGACAAGGTGTTGCTGCTCTCCGGCGGCGTGGGCATCACTCCGGTGATGTCGATGGCGCGCTGGTGGTTCGACACCAACGCCGAGGTGGACATCCATTTTGTGCACAGCGCCCGCACGCCGAAGGATCTGGTGTTCTACCGGGAGCTGCAGCACATGGACTCGCGGCTGAACAACATCCACCTGAGCCTGATTTGCGAGCGCACCGACATCGGCGAAACCTGGAGCGGCTACCGGGGCTACCTGAGCGGCACCATGCTGAGCCTGATCGCCCCCGACTTTATGGATAGGGAAATCTTCTGCTGCGGCCCGGCCCCCTATATGAAAGCCGTTCGTACCCTGCTGCAGCACGCCGGCTTCGATATGGACCACTACCACGAGGAAAGCTTCGGCGCCACCCCGGCGGATGTTATCGAAGACGTGGAACATATGGCCCAGGAGGCCTCGGAGCTGGCTGAAGAATTGGAGCGTACCGAAGACCGGCTGACCATCTCCTTCCTGGAGAGCGATCTGCAGGTGGACATAATGCCCGGCGAAACCCTGCACAGCGCCGCCGCCCAGGTGGGCCTGCATATTCCCAAGGCCTGCGGCATGGGCATTTGTGGCACCTGCAAGGTGAAGGTGACCAAAGGCGAGGTGGCCATGGAGCACAACGGTGGTATCACCGACGAGGACGTCGCCGAAGGCTATGTGCTGAGCTGCTGCAGCGTGCCCAGCGGCAACGTGGAGGTCGCGTTTTGAGTTAACGGATTACTTGGTCGAGGGGATCTTACTAGGTCCATCCACTTTGCCTGAGCCGGATAATAAGGCTCAGGCTTTTTTGCGTTCGCCGGTGCCGGTGGCGCGCAGGCGGCCCGCCTGTCTTCGCGCGCAGCACAAACCCCTCGGGTTGACCTACCACACCACGGGGTTAAAAAGGCTCGGGGCAGAACAGGCATCGCGGGTTACACCGTGCCTTCATCCAGCTCGGTGCCATCTTCATGCGGGCGAGCCGCCCGCGCCCCAAGGAGCGTCACTGCCTGAGTTCTGAATTTGCAGATGTGCACCTTTGCCGGTGGAGCGCAGGCGGCCCGCACGTGCCCCAAGGCAGGGCCGATTTCAATCGACCTTTCCCATCACGGCGTCGGGGCTTGGTCGACTGAAGTCGACCTCCTGGCTCCAAACACAAAAAGGGCCGCCGCAGCGACCCTTCCGTAACAACTTTCCTATTTTCAGCCGGCCTTGGCGGACACCTTTACTCCTTGCCCCAGGGCGCTGCACTGGGCCCGCCGCTGCCACAGCAGGCCGGCGATCAGGGCGTAGAGGAAGATCACCACTGTGCCCACCCACTCAATCTTGAGCGGGGTGAACTGGAACAGCAGCACCAGGCCGAACATCAGCACCCAGTTGCCCGCCACGTAGGCCGGCAACCCGATCCGGCCCGGTTCCAGGTTCAGGTTGCTGGTGTAGAGGCGGATCAGGGAGTCGAGGGAGTTGATCACGAAGATGACCCCCACCACCACCATCGCCAGCTTGAGCGCGCCGGCGATGGCGATCGCCTCGCTGAAATGCAGGTAGAGCACCGAGAACCAGATGGCGATGGGAATGGAGGGCACCACCAGCATGGCGATGCACAGCTGCCAGGCCGGCAGGCCGCCGGCGAAGCGGGCCACGAACTGGCCGATCATGATGCTCCAGGAGAACCACCAGAACAGGTAGAAGGCGTGGTAATCGGTGATCGGGGTGACAAATTCATGAATATTGGTGAAATACTCGCCGATGCCGGCCACGGTGCCGCCCAGGCCCGCCAGGCTGGCGCCCGAATTCCACCACATGGTGCCGATCAGCGCCAGGAACAGCCAGGTGGAGGCCACGCTCAGGAACTTGACGTAGCGCACATCCGAGCTGGACCAGACCGCGCACAGCACCACCAGGGCCACCAGGCCGTAGCGCACCGCGGGCGTGATGCCTTCCACATAGTCGGGCAGGTAGCTCAGGAACAGGAAGCCGGTGAAGGCGCAGGTGCCGATAATCACCAGGTTGTTGATAAGCTTGACGAAAGGGATCTCGAACAACTTGAGCCTGGGCTCGATCAGCACGAAGTAGAAGGTGGTCAGGAAGTAGAACATCCACACCAGAAAGCCCCAGAAGCCGAACTCGATGGCGAGCGGATTGGCGAAGCCGTATTCGGGCTCGCTGGCGTACACCGGAAATTCGGTCAGGGGGAACATCACCAGGCCCACGTCCAGGCCCGAGGTAAACAGAATGGCGATAAAGGTGAACAGCGAAGTGGGCATTTCACCCTGGCAGCGCAACTTGCCGAAGCGCAGCAGAATAAAGGCCGACGCCGCCAGCGTCAGCATTATGGCAGCAGATAACACCATCTCCATGGATACATTCCTCTTGTATTGGTTCCATCACTCGTAATGTGTCGTGCGTTAGCACCATGACCATCCACCATTCCTTGTTATGGTTGTCGCCTCTCTGGGGAGGCTTGTCGTTCACCTGTTGCCGGTGACTTTTTATTGAACGTTCAATTAATGCTAAATGTAAGACGATGCTTCCATCATTGCACCATGGGTGCGACCGAAAAATGCCTGAATGCGACACGACGCCAAAAAACTTCGTCCCCTAGCCAAAAAAGGGCTCGAAAGAGGCTTGTCATAATCAGATAAGCAGGAGTCGTTTGGAGATAAATTTTGTTCTATTTTCGCTCCTAGGCTGTTTTGTCCGGGCCAGCGAGCCCGGCCAACCCACTCGAAGGAGAACCCGATGATAAGGATAAGTCATTGTATTTACGGTGCATTACTGGCAAGCGCCAGCCTCTTCGCCCAGGCCGAAACCACCCTTAGCCACTGGCCCCAGGACGCCGCCCGCCAGCTAAACGCCATGATCGCCGCCAACGCCAACCAGGGGGCCTACGCGGTGTTCGACATGGACAACACCAGTTATCAGTTTGATATCGAAGAATCCCTGCTGCCCTACCTAGAGATGAAAGGCCTGCTGACCCGGGAGACCATGGACGCGTCCCTCAAGCTCATTCCCTTCAAGGACACGGCGGAGCACCAGGAAAGCCTGAACAGTTACTACTACCGCCTGTGCGAGATCGACGACCTGGTGTGCTACCCCTGGGTGGCCCAGATCTTCTCCGGCTTCACCCTGGCCGAGCTCAAGGGCTACGTGGACGAAGTCATGGCCCATGGCGAGCCCATTCCCATCCAGTATTACGACGGCGACCAGGTGGTAGCGGGCCATGTCACGCCGCCGAAGATCTTCGCCGGCATGCAGCAGCTCTACAACCGGCTGCAGGAAAACGGCATCGAGGTGTATGTGATGACGGCGGCCAGCGAGGAAATCGTGCGCATGATCGCAAGCGACCCCAAATACGGCTACAACGTCAAGCCGGAGAACGTTATCGGGGTGAACATGCTGCTGAAAAACCGGGAAAGCGGTGAGCTGACCACCTCCCGCCTGCAGATCAAGGCCGGGGAATACGACCCCGAAGCCAACCTGCCGCTCGAGCTGACCCCCTACCTGATGAACCCCATGACCTGGTACGAAGGCAAGCTCGGCAGCATCATCGGCTGGATCGATCAGTGGCGCAAACCGGTGCTGGTGGCCGGCGACACCTCCGGCTCCGACGGCTACATGCTGCTGAACGCCACCGACGTGGACAAGGGCGGCATCCGGCTGTGGGTGGACCGCAAGGGCAAGTACACCCAGCACATCACCGACTGGGCGAAGGACGCCGCCGCCACCCAGGCCAGACTGGGGCTGCCCGCCGACGCGGACAAGAACTGGATTATCGTTAAACCGGACGACATCCACCAACAGTAAGCCGCCTTCACTCCCCGCTCCCACGCCCGACGTGGGAGCCCATCACCCCTAGCACGCCATGTAGTTCAGCCAAGCGCAGTGCTAGCTCTGCACAGCCGCTGCTATAGATGCCGCTGTAGGTGCCGCTTTAGCCGGCACAAACCGGCGGAAAGGATGCCAAATTTCCGCATTCCCCGCCGTTTGCAGGTTTTCGCCTCACCTGGGGCGCGGGCGACCCGCCCGCGCCCCATCACGGCATGGCCCGGTCAGGTATAGATGACGCCGTCGCCCTGGCGGGCGAAGCCGATAAGGTTGAGCCCGGCGGCGCGGGCCTGGTCGATGGCGAGCGAGGTGGGGGCCGACACCGCCACCAGGGTGGCGGCGCCGAGCACGGCGCACTTGTGCACCATTTCATAGCTGGCCCGACTGGTGACGATGACGAAGGCCGGTGTGACCTGGACGCGCGCCAGGGCGCCCACCAGCTTGTCGAGCGCGTTGTGCCGGCCCACGTCTTCCCGCGCCGCCAGCAGGTTTCCCTCTGCGTCGAACCCCGCCGCCGCATGGGTGGCGCCGCTCTGGTAATGGAGCGGCTGCTGATGGCGGAGTTCGGCAAAGGCGCGGTCGATGACTGCCCGCGCCGGCACCGGACCCGGGCTGACGGCGCACACCGGCGCCACCGCCTCGGCCAGGGATTCGGTGCCGCACAGGCCGCAGCCGGTGCGGCCACTCAGGCTGCGCCGCCGGGCCTTGAGCCGGAAGAAACACTCGGCGGCCAGCTCTATCTCCAGCCGCAGACCCTTGGGGTCGGCGTTGACCTCCATCCCGTAGATCTGCCCCGGCCGCTCGACGATGCCCTCGGTCAGGCTGAACCCCAGGGCAAAGTCCTCCAGATCCAAGGGGCTTGCCATCATCACCGCGTGGGAGATGCCGTTGTACACCAGGGCCACCGGCACCTCTTCAGCCACCCAGTCATGGCCCTGGCCGCCGCTGAGGCGGCCTACGCCCACTTCCACCAGGCCGGGTTCGGGAGCCGAGGCCTTGGGTTTGCGCTGTGCCATGGGCTCGTCCTCCTCAGTCTCCATGCCGGGCAAAGGCCAACTGCTCCCGGGTAAAGTCGTAGAAGCGTTGTTGCCAGTCCGACAGCGCCTGGGGCGCCTCGGCCGTCACCTGCACCGCCGTCACCTTGTATTCCGGGCAGTTGGTGGCCCAGTCCGAGTTGTCGGTGGTGATCACGTTGGCCCCGCTGTGCGGGAAGTGGAAGGTGGTGTACACCACCCCCGGCTGCATGCGGGTGCTGTGCTGCGCCCGCAGCACGGTACGCCCGGTGCGGCTGTCGATGCTCACCGGCTGGCCGTCCTCGATGCCGCGGGCGGCGGCGTCGTGGGGGTGGATTTCCAGTACGTCCTCGTCGTGCCACACGTTGTTGTCGGTGCGCCGGGTCTGGGCCCCCACGTTGTAGTGGCTGAGGATCCGCCCCGTGGTCAGCAGCAGCGGGTAGCGCTCGCTCACCTTCTCGGTGGTGGGCATGAACTCGGTCACCACCATCCGTGCCCGGCCGATGGGGAACTGCTCTTCGTGCATCACCGGCATGCCCTCGGGATGCTCGGCGTTGCAGGGCCACTGGATGCTGCCGAGCCGTTCCAGCTTGTCGTAGCTGACCCCGGTGAAGGACGGCGTCAGGGCGGCGATCTCGTCCATGATCTCGGAAGGGTGATCGTAGTGCATGGGGTAGCCCAGGGCGTTGGCCAGACCCATGGTCACTTCCCAGTCCTCCTTGCCCGCCAGCGGCGTCATCACCTTGCGCACCCGGTTGATGCGCCGCTCGGCGTTGGTGAAGGTGCCGTTCTTCTCAAGGAAGCTGGCGCCGGGCAGGATCACGTGGGCGAACTTGGCAGTCTCGTTGAGGAAGATGTCCTGCACGATCAGCAGCTCCAGCGAGCGCAGCGCCGCCTCCACGTGCTGGGTGTTGGGATCCGACTGGGCGATGTCCTCCCCCTGCACATACATGGCCTTGAAGCTGCCCTCGATGGCGGCGTCGAACATGCGCGGGATGCGCAGGCCCGGCTCGGGATCCAGGGTCGCGCCCCAGGCGGCCTCGAAGCGGCCGCGCACGGCGGCGTCGGTCACCGGCTGGTAGCCGGGCAGCTCGTGGGGGAAGGAGCCCATGTCGCAGGAGCCCTGCACGTTGTTCTGGCCGCGCAGCGGGTTCACCCCCACCCCGGGCCGGCCGATGTTGCCGGTGGCCAGGGCCAGGTTGGCGATGCCCATGACGGTGGTGGAACCCTGGCTGTGCTCGGTGACCCCCAGGCCGTAGTAGATGGCGCCGTTGCCGGCCCCGCCGTAGAGCAGGGCCGCCTCGCGGATGCGCCGGGCGGGCACGCCGATGATGTCCGCCACCGCCTCGGGGGCATGGCGCGGCTCCAGGATGAAGTCGCGCCAGGCCTGGTATTCCGTCTGGGCGCAGCGCTCGGCGATAAAGTCGTGGTCTTCCAGCCCTTCGGTCACGATCACGTGGGCCAGGGCGTTGACCAGCGCCACGTTGGTGCCCGGGCGGATCGGCAGGTGGATGGCCGCCCCGGTATGGGGGCTGTCGAGCAGGTCGATATGGCGCGGATCCGCCACGATCAGCCGGGCGCCCTGGCGCAGCCGCTTGCGCAGCAAGGAGCCGAACACCGGGTGGGCGTCGGTGGGGTTGGCGCCGATTACCAGGATGCAGTCCGCCTTGAGCACCGAATCGAAGTCCTGGGTGCCCGCCGACTCGCCCAGGGTCATCTTGAGGCCGTAGCCGGTGGGGCTGTGGCACACCCGGGCGCAGGTGTCGGTGTTGTTGTTGCCGAGCGCGGCCCGCACCAGCTTCTGCACCAGGTAGGTTTCCTCGTTGGTGCAGCGCGACGAGGTGATGCCGCCCACGCTGTGGCGGCCGTGCCTGGCCTGCACTTCCTTGAGCCTGCGGGCGGCGAAGCCGATGGCTTCATCCCAGCTCACCTCCCGCCAGGGCTGGTCGATATGATCGCGGATCATCGGCGTGGTCAGCCGGTCCTTGTGGGTGGCGTAGCCGAAGGCGAAGCGGCCCTTGACGCAGGAGTGGCCGTGGTTGGCCTGGCCGCCCTTCCAGGGGGTCATGCGCACCAGTTGGTCGCCCTGCATCTCCGCCTTGAAGGAGCAGCCCACGCCGCAGTAGGCGCAGGTGGTGATCACGCTGTGCTCGGGTTGGCCCTTGGCGATCACCGATTTCTCGGTGAGGGTGGCGGTGGGGCAGGCCTGCACGCAGGCGCCGCAGGACACGCAGTCGGAGCCCAGGAAGTCGGTGTTCTTGCCGGTGGACACCAGGGAGTCGAAGCCCCGCCCCTGGATGGTGAGGGCGAAGGTGCCCTGCACCTCGCCGCAGGCGCGCACGCAGCGGGAGCAGAGGATGCACTTGCTGGCGTCGAAGGTAAAATATGGGTTGGACTCGTCCTTGCCCAACGCCAGGTGGTTTTCGCCGGCAAAGCCGTAGCGCACCTCACGCAGGCCCACGGCACCCGCCATGTCCTGCAGCTCGCAGTCGCCGTTGGCCGGGCAGGTCAGGCAGTCGAGCGGGTGATCGGAGATATAGAGCTCCATGATGTTGCGGCGCAGCCTGGCCAGGGCCTGGCTTTGGCTGCGCACCACCATGCCCTCGGCCACCGGCGTGGTGCAGGAGGCATGAAAGCCGCGCCGGCCTTCGATCTCGACCGTGCACAACCGGCAGGAACCAAAGGACTCCAGGCTGTCGGTGGCGCACAGTTTGGGGATGTTGATGTCCACCAGGGCGGCGGCGCGCATCACCGAGGTGCCTTCGGGCACGGTCACCTCGACGCCATCGATGTTCAGGGAGACCAGGGTGGCCGACTCGACGGCCGGGGTACCCAGGTCTTTTTCGGGATAAAAATGCTCAACCATCAGCCTTCGCCTCCCTGGCGGTGGAAATCTTCGGGAAAATACTGCAGTGCGCTCTTGACCGGGAAGGGCGTCATGCCGCCCATGGCGCAGAGCGAGCCCTGCATCATGGTGTCGCACAGCTCCTCCAGCAGGGCCAGGTTGGCCTCGCGCTGGTCGTTGGCGACGATGCGATCGATCACCTCCACCCCGCGCACGGCGCCGATGCGGCAGGGGGTGCATTTGCCGCAGGACTCCTCGACGCAGAACTCCATGGAAAAACGGGCCTGCTCGGCCATGTTCACCGACTCGTCGAACACCACCACCCCGCCGTGGCCGAGCACGGCGCCGATGGCGGCAAAGGCCTCGTAGTCGAGCGGGGTGTCGAACTGCTCGGGCGCCAGGTAGGCACCGAGCGGCCCGCCCACCTGCACCGCCCGCACCGGCCGGCCGCTCTCGGTGCCGCCGCCGAAGTCTTCTATCAGTTCGCGCAGGCGGTGGCCGAAGGCCAGCTCCACCAGGCCGCCGCGCTTGAGGTTGCCGGCCAGCTGGAACGGCAGGGTGCCCTTGGAACGGTCGACGCCGAAGCTGGCGTAATGCTCGGGCCCCTCGCTCAGGATGGACGGCACGGCGGCGAAGCTCAGCACGTTGTTCACCACGGTGGGCTGGCCGAACAGGCCGACGATGGCCGGCAGCGGCGGCTTGGCGCGCACCATGCCGCGCTTGCCTTCCAGGCTTTCGAGCAGGGAGGTCTCCTCGCCGCAGATGTAGGCGCCGGCGCCGAGCCGCACCTCCAGCTCGAAGGCGCGGCCGCAGCCCAGGATGTCCTGCCCCAGGTAGCCGGCCGCCCGGGCCCGCTCGATGGCGATATTGAGCAGCTCATGGGCCAGGGGGTATTCCTCGCGCAGGTAGATGTAGCCCTGGGTGGCGCCCACGGCGAGCCCGGCAATGATCATGCCCTCGATCAGCATGTAGGGATCGGACTCCATCACCAGCCGGTCGGCGAAGGTGCCGGAGTCGCCCTCGTCGGCGTTGCAGACGATGTATTTCTGCGCGCCTTTGGCGTCAAGCACCGTCTGCCACTTGATGCCGGTGGGAAAGGCCGCCCCGCCCCGGCCGCGCAGGCCCGAGGCCTTGACCATGTCCACCAGTTGCTGGGGCGTGCGGTGGACAGCTTTTTCCAGGCCGTCGAAACCGCCCAGCGCCCGGTAATCCGCCAGCGACACCGGATCGGTGACGCCGATGCGGGCGAAGGTGACCCGCTGCTGGCGCTGGAGGTAGGGGATCTCCTCGGTCGGCCCCTGGGCCAGAGGATGGTCGTCGCCGAAGCCGTGTTCGAACAGCGAGGCCACGTCTTCCGGCGCCACCGGGCCGAAGGCGCGTCGGCCGCGGCCGTCGTCCACCTCCACCAGGGGCTCCAGCCAGCACAGGCCGCGGGAACCGTTGCGGACCAGTTCGATGTCGAGGCCGCGGGCATCGGCCTCGCGCCGGATCAGGGTCGCCACGTCCTCGGCGCCGAGCGACAGGGCCGTGGTCTCGTAGGGAACGAAGATGCGCAGGCTCATCAGTTCAGCTCCAGTTTGTAGGTGGTCAGTTCGTTTACCAGGGCGTCGAACCGGGCCGGGGTCATGCGCGCCTTGATCTGCTTGCCCACCCGCACCGAGGGGCCGCAGGCGCAGTTGCCGAGGCAGTACACCGCCTTCAGGGTGATGTCGCGGCCGGGGGTGGTCTGGTGATAGTCGATGCCCAGGCTGGCCTTGGCATGGCGCTCCAGCTCGCGGGCGCCGCGGGCCTGGCAGGCCTCGGCGCGGCAGATCTCCACCACGTGCCGGCCCGGCTGTTCGGTACGGAAGTAGTGGTAGAAGCTCACCACCCCGTGCACGTCGGCGGCGGTGATGCGCAGCTCACGGACGATGATGGGGGTGGCGGCGTCGGGAATATAGCCGAAATGGTCCTGGATACTGTGCAAGATAGGCAACAGGGCGCCGGGTTTGTGTTTGAGGGAGCCGACCAGTTGCTCTAGGGTATGGTCCATTGCTGTTTGCTTATCTTCCATAGTATCAACCTGTTATATCGAGTAAACGTCAGGCGGAGGGCCCGCTCCGCGGTATCGGGTGGTCCCTTGTAACAGGCCCTGCGGCGGACCTTGTAGGGTCGACTTCAGTCGACCAAATCACGGCGC
This sequence comes from Zobellella denitrificans, assembly GCF_002237365.1. Lineage (GTDB taxonomy): Bacteria > Pseudomonadota > Gammaproteobacteria > Enterobacterales > Aeromonadaceae > Oceanimonas > Oceanimonas denitrificans. The sequence goes on along the minus strand of NZ_NMUO01000031.1, from coordinate 11,321 downwards.
CGGCTGCACAATGGTCCACTGAAGTGGACCCTACATCGTGACCAAACCACGGCGCCGACTGCACAATGGTCCACTGAAGTGGACCCTACATCGGACCAACCCCGGCGCCGATGCCGGGGCGGTCCGTTGAAACGAACCCTGCGGCTCAGGCCGCGACCATGCCGTGGGGGTCTATCACGAATTTCTTCGCCACGCCGTCGTCGAAATCGGCGTAGCCCTGCACCGCCTGATCCAGGGAGATCACCTGCACGTTCACCGCCTTGGCGATCTGGACCTTATCAAAAAGTATGGCCTGCATCAGGGGACGGTGATACTTCATCACCGGGCACTGGCCGGTGTGGAAGGAGTGGGACTTGGCCCAGCCCAGCCCGAAGCGCATGCTGAGCGCGCCCTGCTTGGCCGCCTCGTCCGCCGCACCCGGATCCTCGGTGACGTACAGGCCGGGAATGCCGATCTGGCCGCCGGCCCGGGTCAGCTGCATGGCCGAGTTGAGCACGGTGGCCGGCGCTTCCTTGCCATGGTTGCAGCCGCAGGCATGGGCCTCGAAGCCGACGCAGTCGACGAAGGCGTCCACTTCCCGCTCGCCGAGGATGGCCTCAATCTTGTCTTCCATCGAGCCGTCTTCGCGCAGGTCGATGGTCTCGCAACCGAAGCTGCGGGCCTGGGCCAGGCGGTCCGGGTTCATGTCGCCGACGATCACGCAGGCGGCGCCCAGCAGCTGGGCGGAGGCGGCCGCGGCCAGGCCCACCGGGCCGGCGCCGGCGATATAGACGGTGGAGCCCGGGCCGACGCCGGCGGTCACACAGCCGTGGAAGCCGGTGGGGAAGATGTCCGACAGCAGGGTGAGGTCACGGATCTTCTCCAGCGCCTGGTTGGGATCCGGAAACTTCAGCAGGTTGAAGTCGGCGTAGGGCACCATCACGTATTCGGACTGACCGCCGACCCAGCCGCCCATGTCCACGTAGCCGTAGGCGGCGCCGGGACGGGCCGGGTTCACGTTCAGGCAGATGCCGGTCTTGCCTTCCTTGCAGTTGCGGCAACGGCCGCAGGCGATGTTGAAGGGCACCGAAACGATGTCGCCCACCTTGAGGAATTCCACGTCGCGGCCGCATTCGATGATCTGGCCGGTGATCTCGTGGCCCAGCACCAGGCCGGAGGGCGCCGTGGTGCGGCCGCGCACCATGTGCTGGTCGCTGCCGCAGATGTTGGTGGACACCACCTTGAGGATCACCCCGTGGTGGCAGGCCCTGTTGCCCAGAGACAGCTCGGGGAAGGCGATGGACTGGACCTCGACCTTGCCGGGACCGGTATAGACCACACCCCTGTTACCGTGTATCGCACACATGTTCAGCATCCTTCTTGCTTGACGGGTTTGACGCCCCGGCGCCGGGCCGGAACGTGCCGAGCCGGGAGGTCGTGTCACCTCCTCCGGCAGGCTCCCAGTAGACTGCCGAAACCCTTTTGCAACATTGCTGATTAAGACACCGACTTGTCAAAACAAGACATCAAGGTCGTTAACAGCATGGTAACCCCGGTCCTTTCTCTAGCCGGCTCCCAACGCCAGACTAGGGCAGAATGGCATAATGTTAAAATTGTATTAATTAATGGCTGTATTAAGAAAGCCTATTACCGCGGCGCGCCACCGGAAAAGGCAGGCGCCCCGGTGACTGGTCTGCTCACTTCGTCGGCAGATTTCACTTGATCATTTTGAAAACTGTCCTTAGGCTTATTTTTATTGAACGTTCAATTAATAAAAAATTATGCCTATTACCGGAATCAAGGATACCCGCAGGAAACAGCTGATCGACGCCACCCTGGCCTCGGTGGCCGAGTACGGCCTGCAGAACACCACCATCAACAGCATCAGCCGGCTGGCGGGGATGTCGTCGGGCATCATCAGCCACTACTTCGGTGGCAAGCAGGAGCTGATTGAGGCCACTGTCCGGCAGTTGCTGGAAGAGCTGAAGCAGGCGCTGCTCAGTCGCGCCAGCGCCGACATCGCCCCGCAGCAGCGGCTGCTGCGGATAGTGGAAGCCAACTTCACCGAGTTTCAGCGCTCGCGCCCGGCCACCAAGTCGTGGCTGAGCTTCTGGGCCCAGGCCATGCACGACCCGCGCCTGGCCCGGCTGCAACAGGTGAACAGCCAGCGGCTGATCAGCAACCTGCGCTATTCCTTCCGCCCCCTGCTGGGGCCGGAGCAGGCAAAGATTGCCGCCCGCCAGACCGCCGCCCTGATCGACGGCTTCTGGCTGCGCAGCGCGCTCAGCACCGAGCCGGACCGGGACTTCCGGGAAGGCGAACAGCTGTGCAAGAAATTCATCACCGACCTGCTACGGCAGCATGGAGTGAACGCATGTCATTGACGATATACCAGAATTTTATCGACGGCCGCTATGTGGCCAACGAATCCGGCGACACCTTCACCGTGATCAATCCCGCCACCGGCGAGGCCATCTATGAAGTGGAAGTGGCCGACGAGCTGATCAAGGAGCAGGCCATCGCCTCCGCCCGGCGCGGCTTCGCGCTGTGGTCGGCCATGACCGGCATGGAGCGCGCCCGCATCCTGCAAAGGGCCGTGGCCCTGCTGCGCGAGCGCAACGACGAGCTGGCCCGCATCGAGGTGCTGGACACCGGCAAACCCTGGCAGGAAGCCTCGGTGGTGGACGTGGTCACCGGCGCCGACAGCATCGAATTCTTCGCGGGGCTCGCCCCGGCCATCGAGGGCAACCAGCAGCATCTCGGCGGCGATTTCTACTATACCCGCCGTGAGCCGCTCGGCATCTGTGCCGGCATCGGCGCCTGGAACTACCCGCTGCAGATCGCCTGCTGGAAGGCCGCCCCAGCGCTGGCCTGCGGCAACGCCATGATCTTCAAGCCCTCGGAAGAGACCCCCCTGGGGGCGCTCAAGCTGGCCGAGATTTTTATCGAGGCCGGGGTGCCCGCCGGGGTGTTCAACGTGGTGCAGGGCGACGGCGCCGTGGGTGCCTGGCTGACCCAGCACCCGGACATCGCCAAGGTGTCCTTCACCGGCGAGGTGGGTACCGGCAAGAAGGTGATGGCCGCCGCCGCCGGCTCGCTGAAGGAAGTGACCATGGAGCTGGGCGGCAAGTCGCCGCTCATTATCTTCGACGACGCCGACCTGGACGACGCCGTCTCCGCCGCCATGCTCGGCAACTTCTACACCCAGGGCGAGATCTGCACCAACGGCACCCGGGTGTTCGTGCATAACGACATCTACCCGGCCTTTATGGAGCGGCTGCTGGCGCGCACCCGCAGCAACATTGTGGCCGGCGACCCGCTGGATCCGGCCACCAACTTCGGCGCCCTGATCTCCAAGGCCCACTACGACAAGGTGCTGGGCTATATCCAGAAGGGCGTGGAAGAAGGCGCCACCCTGGTCCAGGGCGGCGAAGCCCTGCGTCCGGCCTCGGCCCCCAACGGCTACTTCGTGGCACCCACCATCTTCACCGACTGCCGCGACGAGATGACCATCTGCCGGGAAGAGATCTTCGGCCCGGTGATGTCGGTGCTGACCTTCGAGGACGAGGATGAGGTGGTGGCGCGCGCCAACGACACCGACACCGGCCTGGCCGCCGGCGTCTTTACCAAGGACATCCGCCGGGCGCACCGGGTCATCCATCGGCTGCAGGCGGGCATCTGCTGGATCAACGCCTACGGCGCCTCCCCCGCCGAGATGCCGGTGGGCGGCTACAAGCTGTCCGGCATCGGCCGGGAAAACGGCCTGGCCACCCTGCATCACTACACCCAGCTGAAAGCGGTGTACGTGGGCATGAACAAGCTGGAAAGCCCGTTTTAAGGGCCGCGAGGTAACGCAATGGATAACGTATTCGACTATATCATCGTGGGCGCGGGCTCCGCCGGCTGCGTGCTGGCCAACCGCCTCACCGAGGACGGCCAGCACAAGGTGCTGCTGCTGGAAACCGGCGGCAGCGACAAGAGCATCTTCATCCAGATGCCCACCGCCCTGTCCATCCCCATGAACACCAAGAAGTACGCCTGGCAGTTCGAGACCGAGCCCGAGCCCTTCCTGGATAACCGTCGCATGCACTGCCCGCGCGGCAAGGTGCTGGGCGGCTCTTCCTCCATCAACGGCATGGTCTATGTGCGCGGCCACGCCCGCGACTTCGACGAATGGCAACAGCACGGCGCCGAGGGCTGGGACTACGCCCACTGCCTGCCCTACTTCAAAAAGGCCGAAAGCTGGGCCTTCGGCGGCGACGACTACCGCGGCGACAAGGGGCCGCTCGGGGTCAACAACGGCAACCGGATGCAAAACCCCCTGTACCAGGCCTTTGTGGACGCCGGGGTGGAAGCCGGCTATTTCCATACCGCCGACTACAACGGCCGCCAGCAGGAGGGCTTCGGCCCCATGCACATGACGGTAAAGAACGGCGTGCGCTGGTCCACCGCCAACGCCTACCTGCGCCCGGCCATGGGCCGACCCAACCTGACCGTGGTCACCCACGCCCTGGTGCACCGGGTGCTGCTGGACGGCAAGCGGGCGGTGGGGGTGCGTTATGAGCGCAACGGCCAGGTGCAGGAGGTGCGGGTCAGCAAGGAGGTCATCCTCAGCGCCGGCCCCATCGGCTCGCCGCACCTGCTGCAGCTCTCCGGCATCGGCGCCAAAGAAACCCTGGCCGCGGCCGGCATCGAGCTGAAGCACGAGTTGCCCGGGGTGGGCGAGAACCTGCAGGATCACCTGGAGTTCTACTTCCAGTTCCGCTGCAAGCAGCCCATTTCGCTCAACGGCAAGCTGGATTGGTGGAACAAGTTCCTGATCGGCAGCCGCTGGCTGCTGAAGAAGGACGGCCTGGGCGCCACCAACCACTTCGAGTCCTGCGGTTTTATCCGCTCCAAAGCCGGGGTGGAATGGCCCGATCTGCAGTACCACTTCCTGCCCGCCGCCATGCGCTACGACGGCAAGGAAGCCTTCGACGGCCACGGCTTCCAGGTGCATATCGGCCACAACAAGCCGAAGAGCCGGGGTTTCGTGAAGGTGGCCAGCGCCGACCCCAAGGCCGCGCCGCGCATCCGCTTCAACTACCTGGAGCACGAGGAAGACCGCGAAGGCTTTCGCGCCTGCGTGCGCCTGACCCGGGAGATCATCAACCAGCCGGCGATGGACCCCTACCGGGACGCGGAAATCCAGCCCGGTGAACAGGTCAGGACGGACGAGGAAATCGACGCCTTCGTGCGCCGGTCGGTGGAAAGCGCCTACCACCCCTCCTGCTCCTGCCGCATGGGCACGGACGACCTGGCGGTGGTGGACCCGGAAGCCAAAGTGCGCGGCATCAAGGGCCTGCGGGTGGTGGACTCCTCCATCTTCCCCACCATTCCCAACGGCAACCTCAATGCCCCCACCATCATGGCGGCGGAGCGGGCCGCGGATCTGATCCGGGGCAAGGCGCCGCTGGCTCCCTCCACCGCCGAGGTGGGCATGGACCAAGAGTGGCAACACCGCCAGCGGGCGGACAAGCCGGCCCGCCAACTGGACTGACGTTTTTGCTACCCGGCGCACAGCACCGCCGGGTAGCCGGTGCCAAGATGGCGCACAGTCCAGCAAAAACAGGGGAAACACCATGGCCGGAGGATGGGCACGGGACGGTGCCGTGCAGGAGCAGATAGACGCCAGTGTGGAAGAGGCGGTGCAGAATGCCCGACGTCGGCTCGCTGCCGGCGACAGCCTGAGCCACTGCGAGGAATGCGACACCCCCATTCCCGAGGCCCGCCGCCGGGCGGTGCCGGGAGTGCGGCTGTGCATCGACTGCCAGGCCGGTCAGGAAAAATCACGTCAGGGTCGTGACGGCATCAACCGCCGCGCCAGCAAGGACAGCCTGCTACGCTGAGCCGCTCATGGACCAAGAGTGGCAACACCGCCAGCGAGCGGGCAAACCGGCCCGGTGCCGGACTGATATTGGGGCCCAGTGGGCCCTTTTGTTGCCTCCCCTCACCTTCCCCCGCTAAAGAACCGGCTTTCGGTGCGAACCTCGGCCTGGCCGTCGCTGGCCACGAAGGTCACCACCTGCATATGGCCGGGCAGCAGGTAAGGGTCGGCGGCCAGGCTGACCGGCAGGCTCAGGCTTTCGCCGGGCGCCACTTCTATCTCCTGCTCGCCCAGCCAGCGCAGGGCGTCCGCGCCTTCCACCCGCAATTGGTAATGCCGATGCTGCTGGGTCTTGTTGGCGAGCTTGAGGGTATAGCTGTTCTCAACCTGCCCTTCGGCCGTTTCCCGGTACAGCTGGTTGCGATCCCGCAGCACGTCCAGCGCCAGCGGCGGGCGGCTCAAGGCGGCGTAGGCCAGCAGCCCCAGCGCGAGACCCATCATCAGGCCGTAGCCCAGCAGCCGGGGCCGCCGCAGCCGGCTCTGGCCCCCGGCCAGCTCCCGCTCGCTGGCGTAGCGGATAAGCCCGGGGGCATAGCCCATGCCGCTCATGGTCTGATCACAGGCATCTGCACAAGCACCGCAGTTGATGCACTCGTACTGCAGGCCGTCGCGGATGTCGATGCCGGTGGGGCAGACCTGCACGCAGAGGTGGCAGTCGATGCAGTCTCCCAGCCCCAACTGTCTCGGGTCGGCCTTGCGGGCGCGCGGCCCCCGGCTTTCGCCCCGGCGGGCGTCGTAGGTGACGGTCAGGGTATCCCGGTCGAACATGGCCGACTGGAAGCGGGAATAGGGACACATATGGGTGCACATTATGGTGCGCATCCAGCCCGCGTTGAGGTAGGTGCACAGGGTGAAGAACAACACCCAGAAGCTGGTCCAGGGGCCGGCGGAGAACGCCAGCAGGCCGGTGACCAGCTCGGTCGCCGGCACGAAATAGGCGACAAAGGTCACGCCGCTCAGCAGGGCGATCAGCAGCCAGGCCAGGTGCTTGCCGCCCTTGCGGGCGACCTTTACCGGGCTCCAGGCAGCCTGGTCCAGCCGGCGGCGCTGGTTGGCGCTGCCCTCGAGGCGCTCCTCCACCCAGATAAACCAGAAGGTCCATACCGTCTGCGGGCAGAGGTAGCCGCACCAGACCCGCCCCAGCAAGGCGGTGACGAAAAACAGGGCGAAGGCCGCCACCATCAGCAGCAGCGCCAGCAGGGTCAGATCCTGGGGCCAGATGGTGGCGCCGAACAGGTAAAAGCGCTGTTGCTCCAGATCCAGCCATATCGCCTGCCGACCGTTCCAGCGCAGCCAGGGGCCGGCCAGGAACAGCAGCATCAGCGCCCAGCCCAGGCGTTGCCGCCAGCGCTGCCAGCGTCCTTGCTGGGCGCGCACATAGACATGGCCCTGGTCGATGGGCCGTACGGGCGTGGTACAGGTCTTGACGTCAATCCGGGATGAAGTATCCATAAGGCTCACATTGCTCGGTTGGAACAGGCGGGTCGAACGCCCGCCACGACCGGGGCAGTAGAGCATGGGAGCAGACGGCGCAACATAAACAGTTGGCCGCGGATGAACCATAACAGTTGCGGTCTGTGAGCCGGTTGACAGAACAGCCGGGCTAGAGCACCGCTCAGTTTAAAAATCGATCAAAATTAGCTATTTGTTGTCTGTTGCAACGTAGAAAAGAGTCAACAGGGCCACCTCCGCCGACACGCCGCGAGTACGTCCCTGTAGGCTCGCACCTGCCATCCCTGGCAGGTGACGGTCGGCGGAGGCCATCCCTGTTGCCTCTTTCAAGCTCCGGCGCCGTCTGAGGGGGGTGCCCGCAGGCAGTTGCGGTGCGATAGGAAGGACAAAGGGTACTGCTCCGCCGGCCCTCCGCGCCAGGGAGGGCGCGGCGGAGCCCCCAGGGATGGGTTTACGGCGTGCCGGAGGAGTAGCACCCTTTGGCCGACGGCCTCTGCCTCGCCAGAATCAACAATGCCTGCAACCAACGGCGTATCAGAGCCGCCTCAGTTTTAAACTATATGGTGCTCTAGGCCAGCTGTTCGCCGATCAGTTCCGCCAGCCGGCGGATGGCTGCGTCGCTGCGGGCATTCCAGGGCAGGGAGGTATTGAGCCGCAGGCAGTGCCGGTAGCGGTCATCGGTGGCGAACATGCGCCCGGGGGCTATGGTGATGCCTTCCGCCAGGGCCCGCCAGTACAGCCGGGTGGTACAGACCGGCGCCGGCAGCTCGACCCACAGGAAATAACCGCCTTCGGCGCCATGCAGCCGGGCCGAGGGCGGAAAGGCCCGCTGCACCGCCCGGCAGAAGCGCTGCTTGCGCTGTGCCAGGGTACGCCTCAGGGTATACAGGTGCTTGTCGTAGTGGTGGCCGGCGAGGTAATCGGCCAGGGCCAGTTGCATGGGTGCACTGGCGGACAGGGTGCTCATCAGCTGCAGCCGCTGCACGGCCTCGGCCTGCCGCCCCGCCGCCACCCAGCCGATGCGCATGCCGCTGCCCAGGGTCTTGGAGAAGGAGGCGCAGTGCAGCACCCGCCCCTCTTCGTCCCAGGCCTTGATCGGCAGGGGCGGCTCGTCCCCGGCATACAGCTCACCGTAGACATCGTCCTCAATCAGGGCCACGTCGTGCCTGGCCAGCAGCGCCAGCAGCCGCTGCTTGCGGGCCGCCGGCAGGGTGCCGCCCAGGGGATTCTGGCAGTGGCTCATCAGCCAGCAGGCTTTGACCGGGTAGCGTTCCAGGGCCTCGGCCAGGGCATCCGGGTCCATGCCTTTCTGCGGATCCGTGGCCACCGCCACCGCCTTCAGACGGTGCCGCTCCAGCGCCTGCAGCGCGCCATAGAAGGCGGGCGACTCCACCACCACCCAGTCGCCGGGCGCGGTGAGCGACTGCAGGCCGAGGTTGAGCGCTTCCAGCGCCCCCGAGGTGATGACGATTTCATCGGGCGACACCCTCATGCCCCGGGCCGCGTAGCGGCGGGCGATGGCACGCCTGAGCTCGATGCGGCCGGGAGGCAGGCTCACGCCGGTGCCCTGGCTGTGCAGTTGCCGGGCCACCCGGCCGAGGGAGCGGGCCAACTGCTGGCGAGGAAAGAGCGACGGATCGGGAAAGGCGGAGCCCAGGGCGACGCAGGCCGGATCGTCCCCGGCCTGCAGCAGCTTGAAGATAACGGCGTTGATATCGACGGTCTCCGCCGGTTGCAGCAAGGGCGGCGAATGCTGAATGGTGCTGGCCAGCGGCTCGGCCACGAAATAGCCGGACTGGGGCCGGGAGCGGATCCAGCCCTCGCTTTCGAGCAGCTGATAGGCGCTGAGCACCGTCATCAGGCTGATATCCGCCCGGCGCGCGCTTTCCCGCAGGGAAGGCAGCCGGTCTCCCGGCTGCCAGGCGCCGGCCGCGATCTGGCCTTGCAGCTGCCGGGCCAGTTGTTCGTACTTGGTCACTCAGCCGCGCGCCAGCTGGCAGTTCTCCCCCTTCAGCTCGGCCATTTCCTGTCCCACGCTCAGGGCCTGGCGGATGTCGGCGATCTCCTGCTGGTGGGCACGGCGCAGCTTCTTGCGCAGCTTGCCCATCACGAAGCGGCGGATCTCCTCCTCGCTCTCGAGGATAAGGCCGGGCACGGCGACGGGCTTGCGGGTTTCCTCATCCAGCGCCACCATGGTGAAGTAGGAGGTGTTGGTGTGCTTGACGATGCCGTTTTTGAAGTCTTCCGACACCACCTTGATGCCCACCTCCATCGAACTCTTGCCCACGTAGTTGACCGAGGCGTACAGGGTGAGCAGCTCGCCCACCTCCACCGGGTTGACGAAGTCCACCGAGTCCACCGAGGCGGTCACACAGTAGCCCTTGGCATGGGTGGCGGCGCAGGTATAGGCGATTTTGTCCATCAGCGACAAAATGACCCCCCCGTGCACCTTGCCGCCGAAATTGGCGTAGGAAGGGACCATCAACTCCTTGAGGATGACCTGGGACGACTCGACCGTTCTGAAACCCGCTTCGTTCATTGCTTCACCTGATTTGTTCTTGATTCCGGATGCTCCGCCTTCCCGCGCACCGGGAAAGGCGCTTAAGGATGTCCGAGCCGGCCTCCGGCGTAAACCGTTTGCGGCCGAAAAAGCCGATTTTTTTACGCCGGCTTCCCTGCCCGTCCGGGCGGGGCTCGTATCGCCCATCGCTGTAAGGTATTATTTACAGCCTGACAAGGCACAAGACGGCACCATGCGCTTAAAAGTTACCTGCGAAGACCGCCTGGGCATGACCCGGGAGCTGCTGGACATACTGGTGGAACACCAGATCGATCTGCGCGGCATCGAGATCGACACCAGCGGTATCATCTACCTGAACTTCCCCACCCTGGATTTCTCCGCCCTGCAGCACCTGATGCCGGCCATCCGCCGAATTCCCGGGGTGTTCGACGTCAAGACCATCCCCTGCATGCCCTCGGAGCGGGAGCACAACGCCATCATGGCGCTGCTCAAGGCACTGCCCGACGCCGTGGTGGCGGTGGACACCAAGGGCCGCATCAGCCTGGCCAACGACGCCGCCTGCGCCCTGCTGGCCCAGCCCCAGTCGCAGTTGCTGCAACAACCCCTGGGGCCCCTGCTCAGGGGCGTTTATGTGAGCCGCTGGCTGGAGCAGGCCGAGCCGCAGCCGCTCAGCGAAAAGGTGACCATAGACCACGAACCCTACCTGGCCGACTTCCTGCCCATCTGGGTGACGGAAGAGTCCGGCGAACAGAGCCTGGCCGGGGCCGTGGTGGTGTTCAAGTCCGCCTACCGGGTGGGCCAGCACTTCAAGGTGATGCGCAGCCGGGAAAGCGGCCATTTCGACGGCCTCATTGCCCAGAGCCCGGCCATGAGCGAGCTGCTCCGGGAGGCCCGCCGCCTGGCCACCCTGGACGCCCCCCTGCTGATCCAGGGCGAAACCGGCACCGGCAAGGAGCTGCTGGCCCGGGCCTGCCATAACGCCAGCCTGCGCGGCGAAGGGCCCTTCATCCTGCTCAACTGCGCCGCCATTCCCGACGAGGCGGCGGAAAACGAGCTGTTCGGCTACGCCCCCGGCGCCTTCGGCAACAATGCCCAGGGCAAGCGCGGCGTGCTGGATCAGGCCAACGGCGGCACCCTGGTGCTGGACGAGATCGGCGAAATGTCGGCCCTGTTGCAGCTCAAGCTGCTGCGGGTGCTGCAGGACGGCGTCTTCCGCCGCCTGGGCGACGAGCAGGAGGTGAAGGTGGACATCCGTTTCATCTGCACCACCCAGCAGGATCTGGCCGGGCTGGTGCAGGGCGGCCGGTTTCGCCGGGACCTGTTCTACCGGCTCAACGTGCTCAACCTGCAGATCCCGCCCCTGCGCCAGCGGCAGAAGGACATACTGCCCCTGGCCCAGCACTTCTGCACCCGCTTCGCCGCCGAGCTGGAACGGCCCCGCCC
>NZ_NMUO01000030.1 GCF_002237365.1 Zobellella denitrificans | reverse complement strand
GGTGGGGGTGCCGGCCGCGGGCGGCATCCGGGTCAGCGGCGCGGCGGTGGCCTTGTAGCCGGGCCGCCGACCCGGCGCCGGGAGGATCAGGATGTCGGCAGCTTTCGGGAGCGCTCCGACCGGGCTGCCGGGCTCAGACAAGACTCGGCGAACTCGGCCGCCGGCATGGGGCGGCCGGTGAGCCAGCCCTGCACCAGGGTCAGGTGATAGCGGCCCAGGGCGTCGAGTTGGGCCGGGGTTTCGACGCCTTCGGCCACCACCTGCAGCTCCAGCTCCCGGGCCAGCCCGGTCACCGCGGCCAGCACGGCGCTGCTGCTGCGGCATTCGCCGAGCTGGCGGATAAAGGATCTGTCTATCTTCAGGCTGGTGACCGGCAGGGCGTGCAGGTAGCTGAGCGACGAATAACCGGTGCCGAAGTCGTCGATGGCCAGCGGACAGCCCAGCTCGCGCAGCGCCTGCAGCAGCCGGGCCGCCTGTTGCTGCTTGTCGAGCAGAATGCTCTCGGTCAGCTCCAGGCCGAACAGCCCGGCCGGCAAGCGGTAATCCAAGAGCAGGTCGCGCACCTCGGCCAGCAGATCCTGCTGCCAGAACTGCTGGGCCGACAGGTTGACCGACACCGGCACCGGTGTCAGCCCCTCGTCGAGCCAGGCCCGCAGCTGGGCGGCGGCCATGCGCATCAGCCGCCGGCCCAGGAACACCATAAGCCCGGCGCGCTCGGCCAGGGGGATGAAGTCGGCGGGCGACACCGCCCCCAGCTCCGGATGCTGCCAGCGGGCCAGGGCCTCGGCGGCCCGCACTTGCCGGCCGGCAGGATCGACCTGGGGCTGGTAATGCAGGCTGAGGCCCTCGCCGCTTTCCACCGCGTCGCGCAGTGCCGTTTCCATCTGCAACCAGCGGTGTTCCTGCTGGTGCATGTCCCGGCGGAACAGCCGGTAGCCGTTGCGCCCTTCCTGCTTGGCCCGGTACATGGCGGCATCGGCGTGGTGCACCAGCTCCTCGGCGTCGGTGGCGTCGTCGGGATAGAGGCTGATGCCGAGGCTGCAGCCGATACGGAAGCTCTGCTGGCCGATGCGAAAGGGTTCGCCGATGGCGTCGATCAGGCGTCGGGCGACGCGGGTGACCTCGTCCGCCTCTTCCAGATCGGGCAGCAGCACGATGAACTCATCGCCGCCCAGCCGGGCCAGGGTGTCGTCTTCCCGCAGGCGATCGCCGAGGCGGCGGGACACCTCGAGCAGCAACTCGTCGCCGGCGGCATGGCCCAGGCTGTCGTTGACCTGCTTGAAGTGATCCAGGTCGATGAACAGCACCGCCAGCCGGCGCTGGTGGCGGTGGGCGTGGCGGATGGCCAGCTCCAGGCGATCCTCCAGCAGGCGGCGGTTGGGCAGGCGGGTGAGGGGATCGTAATAGGCCAGTTGGCGGATCTGATCCTCGTTTTCGCGGATATGGGTGATGTCGGTGAACAGGGCGGCGTAGTTGCCGATGTTCCCCTCGGCGTCACGGATGGCGGTGACGGTCAGCAGCTCCAGATAGAGCTGGCCGCTCTTGCGCCGGTTCCAGATCTCGCCGCGCCAGTAACCCCTTTCCCGCAGCGTCCGCCACATCTCGGCATAGAAGGCACTGTCGTGGCGGCCGGAGGAGAGTACCGCCGGGGTGCGGCCCAGCACCTCTTCCGGGCTGTAGCCGGTGGTGTGGGAAAAGGCCGGGTTGACGAACTCGATGCGGCCTTCTGCGTCGGTGATGATGATGCCTTCGAGGGAGGCCTCGATCACCCGTTCGGCCAGCTCCAGGTTCAGGCGGGAGCGGCTGAGGGCCCGGTCGCGCTGCTCCAGCGCCTGGCGCAGCTGCTGCTGGTAGCGGTGCTCGACGCCATCGAGGATGTTGCGAAAGCCGAGCAGGCCCACCACCCGGTTGTCGTCGTCCAGCACCGCCAGGTGGCGCACCCGGTAATCGATCAGCAGGTCCCGGGCGCGCAGCAGGGTGTCGCCCCGGTTCACGGTCAGCAGCGGCCGGCTGGCCAGGCCGCCGACCGGGGTGTTGCCCGGATGGCGGGCGACGAAGCGGACCATGTCCCGCTCGGTGAGGATGCCGTATTCGCCGTCGGCGCAGGCCACCACGGCGGCGTCCTGCCCCTGCCGGTACATCAGGGCCGCCACCTCGGCCAGGGACAGCGCCCCCGCCACCGTCAGGGGCTGGCCGTCCATGGCCTCGTGCACCTCGCGCAGGCCGAGGTAGGGCTCCAGGCCCTGCTTCAGCGCCAGATCGGTCTGGGAGACGATGCCCCTGGGCCGGCCCTGATCGTCCACCACCAGGAAGTGCCGGTGGCCCTCGGCGCGAAACCGCTCGGCCACCGCCGACATGGGCGTGCTCAGGTGCAGGTGGCTGACCGGCGTGCTCATCACCTGGCCTATGGGGGTGAGCAGGCCCTGGGGATTGCCGAAGTCGAGGCGCAGGCTGTCGCGCTCGGTCCAGATCCCCAGCACCCGCTCGCCCTCCATGATCAGCATGGAGCTGCAGCGGCGCGAGGCCATGCGCTCGGCCGCCTCACGCAGCGGGGTATCGGGGCCGCAACTGAGCAGCCCGGTTTGCATCAGCCGTTCGACCGGCAGGTCCGCCGTTACGGGGTCTTGAAATTTCACGTCCGCTTGATACCTGGGTGGCTTGGAATGGGCCACACTACCATATCCGCCCGGGAAGACAGAAGCCTTTGGGCAGCCCGGGATGCAAAGGCGCCGGACTGGGATTATGCTCTGGTGAGAGCCTGGAGGTGTCGCATGAAACTTCATATCTGGTGGCTGTTGTTGTTGCCCCTGGCCGGCTGCGCCAGCCAGCAGGAACAGGCCATGAGGCGGCTGAACGACATCGCCGAGCAGTTGCTGGCCCGGGAATGCGAGCAGCCCCAGCTCAGCTACCGGCAGGTGGAAAACCCCCATGTGCCCGGCCTTATCGACGAGGTGGAGACCCTGCGCTGTCCGGGGCTGGTGGTCCAGACCTACCTGTCGGAGGCGGCGGCCAACCCCAACGGCATGCCGCTGCTGCTGCTGGTGTCCGCGCCCCAGCCGGGGCTGCCGTCCTTTATGAACGTCGGCGCCGACCGGGCAGGGCTGGTGGCCGAGCTGGGCCGCCCGGCCCGGGAAGGGCGCCAACTGCTGCGCTACCAGTCCCGCGAAACCACCGAGAACGTGACCTTCCGGATGGAGGGGGACCGCATCGCCAGTATCCGCTGGGAATGGTATTTCGACTGAGTTCCGATGGCGCCGGCCGTTGTCATGCCTGGTGCCGGACGGCCTGCCCCTGCTGTTCCGGGATGGCCTGGGGCTCGACGTCGCCGAAGCGATCGACCCGCAGCAGGGATCTGAAGCCCCACATCCAGGTGCCGGCCACCGCCAGGGTGGAGACCCCGCCGATGACGGCGGCGGGCACGGTGCCGAACCAGGCGGCGCTGGTGCCGGCGCGGAATTCCCCCAGCTCGTTGGAAGAGCCGATAAACAGCATGTTCACCGCGCTGACCCGGCCGCGCATCTCGTCCGGGGTGGCCAGCTGGATCAGGGTGGAGCGGATATAGACGCTGATCATGTCCGCCGCACCCGCCACCAGCAGGGCGGCGAAGGACAGCCAGAACAGGGTGGAGAAGGCGAACACCAGGTTGGCCAGGCCGAACACCAGGACGGCGACAAACATGGCCGGCCCCACCCGGCGGTTGAGCGACCAGGTGCTGAGCGCCACCCCCATCAGCAGGGCGCCGAGGGCGATGGCGCTGCGCAGGGCGCCCAGTCCCTCCGGCCCCACCATCAGCACCTCCTGGGCATAGATCGGCAGCAGCGCCACCACGCCACCGAGCAGCACCGCGAACAGGTCCAGTGAGATGGCGCCGAGGATGACGGGGCGCGAGCGGATATAGCCGATGCCGGCGGTGAAGCGGTGCCAGGCGGTGGCTTCCGGCGGTTTGGCGCCGCCGGCGTAGCGGGCCCGCACCGGGGTCAGCAGCAGCAGGGCAAGCAGGAAGGCGCCCAGGCAGACGCCGTAGGCCAGGCTGCCGCCCAGGGCGTAGAGCAGGCCGCCCACCAGGGGACCGCCGATGACGGCAAGCTTCATGATCATGCTGTTGACGGCGATGGCCCGGGCCAGCTGGCCGCGGGGCACGATTTGCGGCAGCAGGCTTTGCAGGGTGGGGCCGGTGAAGGCCCGGGCGCTGCCGTAGAGCACCAGCACGGCGTAGTAGTAGCGGACTTCCGGCAGGGGGGAGAGCGACAGCAGCAGGAGCAGGCCGCTGCACAGGGCCTGCACCAGCCAGCTGCCGGCGAGCAGGCGCTTGCGGGAGTGGCGGTCGGCCAGATCGCCGGCCGGCAGCAGCAATAGCAGCATGGGAATGAACTGGGCCAGGCCCACGTAGGCCAGGGCCAGGGGATCCCGGGTCAGGTCGTACACCTGCCAGGCCACCACCACCGCCTGGATCTGCATGGCGAACACCGCCGCCAGCCGGGCGATCAGAAAGGGCAGAAAACCCTGTTGGCGCAGCACCTGGGTGCCGCCGGGATGGGAAGACATGGATTCTTGGGCAAAGCGGAACGGGCGGGCAGTGTAAACCGGGCGACCCGAGGCGGCAAGTCGGGTGGGGCGCCTCGGCAATC
This sequence comes from Zobellella denitrificans, assembly GCF_002237365.1. Lineage (GTDB taxonomy): Bacteria > Pseudomonadota > Gammaproteobacteria > Enterobacterales > Aeromonadaceae > Oceanimonas > Oceanimonas denitrificans. The sequence goes on along the minus strand of NZ_NMUO01000030.1, from coordinate 34,352 downwards.
GGGCCCCGGGCTCGGTCGAATAAATTCGACCCTACAGAACCAGCCCGTCACGGCGCCATGCCAGGTTGGAACGCCGGGTTGGCCGTAGGGTTCACTTCAGTGGACCACCCGACCACGGCGCCGCGCCCGGTCGAATAAATTCGACCCTACAGCCTGGGCCCTAGGGTCGATTTCAAGCGCCCTGATCAGTAGGACTGGGTATGCACGCCCTTGACCGCGCGGCCGGAGGGGTCGGCCATGTTCTTCCACTGCTCGTCCCATTCCAGCGCCTTGGGGGTGGAGCAGGCCACGGAAGGACCGCAGGGCACACAGTTGGCGGCGGAGTCCTGGGGGAAGTGGCCCTCGAAGATGGATCTGTAGTAATAGGCTTCCTTGGTGACCGGGGTGTTCAGCGGGAAGCGGAACGCCGCCGTGGCCATCATCTGATCGGTGACCTGCTCTTCCACCATGGCCTTGAGGCTGTCGATCCAGGAGTAGCCCACGCCGTCGGAGAACTGCTCCTTCTGGCGCCAGGCCACCTCATGGGGCAGCAGGTCGCTGAAGGCCTCGCGCAGGATGTGCTTTTCCATCTTGCCGTTGCCGCACATCTTGTCGGCCGGGTTCAGGCGCATGGCCACGTCCATGAATTCCTTGTCGAGGAAGGGCACCCGGGCTTCCACGCCCCAGGCGGCCATGGACTTGTTGGCGCGCAGGCAGTCGAACATGTGCAGCGCCTTGAGCTTGCGCACCGTCTCCTCGTGGAACTCCCGGGCGTCGGGCGCCTTGTGGAAGTAGAGGTAGCCGCCGAACAGCTCGTCGGAGCCCTCGCCGGAAAGCACCATCTTGATGCCCATGGCCTTGATGCGCCGCGCCATCAGGTACATGGGGGTGGAGGCGCGCACCGTGGTGACGTCGTAGGTTTCCAGGTGATAGATGACGTCCTTGAGGGCGTCCAGGCCTTCCTGCACCGTGTAGTGCAGCTCGTGGTGCACCGTGCCCAGGTGATCCGCCACCTTGCGTGCCGCCAGCAGATCCGGGGCGCCTTCCAGGCCCACGGCAAAGGAGTGCAGGCGCGGCCACCAGGCCTCGCTGTTGCCGTCGTCTTCCACCCGGCGGTCGGCATACAGCTTGGCCACGGCGGAGATGATGGAGGAATCCAGGCCGCCGGACAGCAGCACGCCGTAGGGCACGTCGCACATCAGCTGGCGCTTGACCGCCGCCATCAGCGCCTCGCGCAGCTCGCTCACGCTGGAGACGTTGTCCTTGACCGCGTCGTAGCTTTCCCAGTCGCGCTGGTAGTAGCGGCGCGGCTGGCCTTCCTTGCTGTACAGCAGGTGGCCCGGGGGGAACTCGCTGATGGTCTTGCACACCGGGGTCAGCGCCTTCATCTCGGAGGCCACGTAGAAGTTGCCGGCTTCATCGTAACCGGTGTAGAGCGGGATGATGCCCATGTGGTCGCGGCCGATGAGATAGGCGTCGTTCTCCTGGTCATAGAGCACGAAGGCGAAGATGCCGTTCAGATCGTCGAGGAATTCGGGGCCCTTTTCCTGGTAGAGGCCGAGGATGACCTCGCAGTCGGACTTGGTCTGGAACTCGAAACCACAGGTGAGGGTGGCTTCCAGCTCCTTGTGGTTGTAGATCTCGCCGTTCACCGCCAGGGCGTGGGTCCTGGCCGGGTTCAGCAGCGGCTGGGCGCCGCTGTCCAGGCCGACGATGGCCAGCCGCTCGTGCACCAGTATGGCGTTGTCGCTGCTGTAGACGCCGGACCAGTCGGGGCCGCGGTGGCGCAGCAGTTTGGACAACTCCAGGGCGCGGCTGCGCAGGGCGGCGGGATCGGATTTGAGTTCAAGAATACCGAAAATGGAACACATGGGGGCTTGTCCTTAACACATTGATCTACATGAATGAACGCAGGTTGCCAGAGTCAAACCGGGATGAAAAGCGAAAATAGCGAAAATTTATAAAAAAAGGCTGTTAAATTTTGATTCAATATTTAAAGTGTCATTATTTGGCAAATGAATAATTAAATTATCACTTTATTGTTTATTCGTTAAAAATATCAGGCTTGAGCAGGACAACCCGGAATCCGAGCTGCGGCGACCCCGCCGGCTGGTCGGGCCCCCGTCTCGTTGCTGTCATCAAAGCGATGGGCGGGGGGACTATGGTACAGAAGGATGGGTTTCGGTAGCAGGCCTGTCCGCCCGTGCAGTCCCTGGCACCGGTGACCAATCGGGGCTGGCAGTGAGGAACTATGGTTGCAAAGGCACCGTTGCAGCGGCATGGCGGGAGCCTGGCGCAATTCGGAGGCTTTTATGCGGTTTCATTTATCTCGGCGTCGTTTCGTCAGCCTTGCCTTGCAGGGCGGTGGTGCCCATGGCGCCTTTACCTGGGGCGTACTCGACGCCCTGCTGGAAGACGGTCGCTTTGCCATTGAAGGGATCAGCGGCACCAGCGCCGGTGCCATGAACGCCGTGGTGCTGGCCCAGGGCCTGTTGCAGGGCGGCAACGAGGGCGCGCGGGAAGCGCTGGCCCGCTTCTGGGAAGCGGTCGCCGACTGTGCCCCCATGCTCAATGCCGGCGCCGACAGTGAAAGCGGGCGCCTGGCCACCGCCATCAGGGTCATGCTGTATTGGACACGGCAGTTCTCACCACAACAGTTCAATCCTTATGGGATCAATCCGTTACGGGATATTGTCGGTCGGCAAATCGATTTTGACCGGTTGCGCGAGCGCTGCCCGCTGAAACTGTTCATCGCCGCCACTCACGCCAATAGCGGCAGGCTGCGGCTGTTCCGGACGGCCGAGCTGACGGCGGACATGTTGCTTGCCTCGGCCTGCCTGCCGACCCTGCACCATGCGATATTGATCGATGGCGAGCCGTATTGGGACGGCGCCTTTGCCGCCAACCCGGCGATTTTTCCCCTGGTCTACGAGGCATCTTCGGCGGATATCCTGCTGGTCTTGCTCAGTCCCTTCGAACATTCGCAACTCCCGTTGACCCATGAGGAAATTCACCATCGCACCCAGGAGCTGGCGTTCAATAGCACCCTGCTGCGTGAGCTGCACAGCCTGGCGCTGGCGCGCCAGTTTGCCCGCCAGACGCTGTGGCCGGGGGGACGGCTGGAACGGCGTCTTGCCCGCACCAGAATGCACCTGATCGATACCGGGGATCTGGTGGGCCGGTTGGCCATGGAATCCAGGCTGACGACCAGCCGGTCGTTTCTGGAGATGCTGCGTGATCAGGGCCGGGCCCGAGCCGGCGCCTGGCTGTCGGCACACGGCGACAGCGTGGGGAAAGGGGCCACGGCGGACATTGCCAAATTGTTCCTTTGAGCGCGGGGCGGTACTGGCGGAGCCTACGGCTGTAGCGCCGGCGCCAGGGGATCGTCGATGCGGAACCAGCCGGCGATGCTCAGCCGCTCGCGCCGGGCCGGCAGCACCTCGTGGGGGAATTGCTCCGACAGGAAGCACACCAGGGTACCGGCCTCGGGGCGCACCCGGTACAGTATTTCCTTGCCCTTTTCAGGATAGACCAGCAGCTCGCCGCCATCGTCCGGCTGCCAGTGCTCGTTGAGGTAGACGACCGTGGTCAACCGGCGGTTGCCTCGGCCGCGAAAGGCGTCCAGGTGCTTCTTGTAGAAGTCGCCCTCGTCGTAGCGGGCATAATGGCACTCGTAGTCCTTGAGCCCCATGAACAGCTGGCGGTTCATCTGCCGCTGCAGGCCGGCCATCAGCGCCAGGTAGCCGCGCTGGGCCGGGCTGTCGCCCTCGAGCCAGCGGGTCTTGTCGGTGCGGATGCGCTCGTTGGTGTGGTGATCCTGCTCCCGGCCGATGCCGGCGGGAGTGAGCTGCCAGGGGGGCAGGTTGGCGAAGTCCTGGCGCAGGGCCGCGACCAGTGCCCCCTCCAGGAAGCCGGGGAAGATGCCGATGCCCGGTCCGGCGATGGCGTCCACCACCTCGTCAAAGGTCTGTTCAAGCTGCAACTCGGTATTCAAGTGGTAAACCCTCCAGTAGGAGCGGCCTATGTACACCCAGAGTGGCCCTGGTCGCCAGAGAGAAAAACTGTGCGTCAAATAAAATAATACTGCGCGAGGGCCCCGTCATCCGTCTGCACGGCCTCTTTCGAACGCTGTCCCGGACAACGATAATAGAGGACAGGATGATCCACTCGGTGCCGGCGGTGATGGGGCTGATAAAAAGACTCTTGTTCGTGATGATGCTGTCCAGCCTGGTGCTGAGCGCCGGCACAGTGCTGCCTCAGGCCCGGGACGCGGCACGGATCTTCTGGTGGCAGGGCGACCCTCTTTTGATGGTGCAGTTCCGCCTGCAATGGTTGCCGGCGGCCCGCTACGCGACGGCGCTGGAGCAGGCGCTGCAGGAGGAGGATCTGGAACTGGCCCTCTCCCTCTATCAACTGGCGCAGGAGCAGGGGGTGGCGCTGGACGAGGGCCTGGTTACCCGGCTGCAGGCGGCCGATCGCTGGCAGACCCGGATGCTGCGCTCCGCCGGGGACATCTGGCAGGGGCTCAGTACCGGTCGGGCCGACAGCGCCGAAGGCATGGCGGCGGCAGTGATCACCGATCTGACCCTGCTGGGGGATCTGCGGGATCTGACCCGGGAAGGCCTGGCCTGGCCGGATCACGATCCCCTGTTGCTGGCCCTAGCCGGCACCGGCCTCGGGCTCAGCGCCCTGAGCCTGGCCAGCGGCGGCGCCACTGTGCCGGCCCGGGCCGGGGTATCGCTGCTGAAGGTGGCCCGCAAGAGTGGCCGCATGAGCCGGCAACTGGGGGAGCAGCTCTACCGCCTGAGCCGGGATGCCATCGACGGCCGGGCGGCACGGGAGCTGGGCGAGCGCCTGGGGCGGCTGGAGTTGAAGCAACTGGGGCGGGCGGAGCTCGACGAGCTGGCACTGGCGGCCGGGCGCATCGTCGGTACCGAGGCGGCCGGGCAGTTGGCCTCCACCGGTCGGGCGGTGCGCAATATCGCCGGCCACAGCGGCGCCCGGGGAGCCATGGACTCCCTCGGACGGGCCGATTCGGTGCGGGAGCTGTTGCGGCTGGAGCAGGTGTCGTCGGGGTATCGCGGCAGCTACCGCGGGGTGCTGCGGCTGCTGCCGGATGCGGGCAAGGGCCTCTATCGGCTGTCGCTGCTGATGGCTTCCCTGCTGCTGTGGCTGGGATCCTTCCTGCTGTGGAGCCTGGGCGCCCTCTGGACCCTGCAACGCGGGCTTCGCGGACTGTACCGGGGGCTGTTCGGGCGCAGCGCCGGCTGAGCCTCAATGAAAAAACCCCAAGCATTTCTGCCCGGGGTTTCAATTTGGCGGTGAGGGAGGGATTCGAACCCTCGATACGTTGCCGTATACACACTTTCCAGGCGTGCTCCTTCAGCCACTCGGACACCTCACCAAATTTTTATGCGTTTTTTATCTACGGTGTCTGCTTCACCGGCTTTTCGTCTTCGCATTGCTGTCCTCGGGCTGACGCAGCACGCTGCGTGCTTTTGCCCCGGCTTCACCTCTTGGCAGCCACTCGGACACCTCACCAAATTTTTATGCGTTTTTTATATACGGTGTCTGCTTCACCGGCTTTTCGTCTTCGGATTGCTGTCCTCGGGCTGACGCAGCACGCTGCGTGCTTTTACCCCGGCTTCGCCTCTTGGCAGCCACTCGGACACCTCACCAAATTTTTATGCGTTTTTTATCTACGGTGTCTGTTTCACCGGGGTTCCCGCTTGAGAACGGGGCGTAATGTAACGGCTTGCCGGCGCTTGTTCAAGGCTTTTTAAGCGGCCCTGGTGCAAGTGCTCGAAGCCTGCGCAATCTGCGGGCTTAATGCACAGCCGAAGGCATTTTCTGCGGCTCGTCCTGCATCAGGAAGCCCAGTTCGGTGATTTCCTGCACCAGTTGCTGGGTGGCCAGCATGGTCTGCTGCACTATCCACAGGAACTGGTGCTGCTCCAGGCCGGCCTGGGTATGCAGGTAGTCCGCCACGATCAGGCGGGGCAGGTTGTCGTCGACGATGTCGACAAACACCTTGAGGCTGGGGTAGTTCATGTTCAGCCGGCCCAGGTCGGCCACCAGTGCCAGCAGGGCGGTGGGACGAATTTCGACTTCGGTGGTGATGATGGCGTCTTCGTGCTCAACGAACAGCCGGCTCTCCAGCACGCCATCCAGACCCTGCAGCTCGGACAGATGGATGCCGTGGCAGCTTTCACAGATGTAATGGTCGATATAGCCGGCGGTGAGCCAGCGCATGGCGATTTCTGCTGTTAACACTGAAATTCCCGAAAAATTGAGCCTGAAAGGGCGCTAGTGTAAACCAAAGGGCGGTCGAGGAGAATCAAAAGCCGGCACCGCGGCCAATGCGTTCTGCACGGTAGGTTATCGAGTCCGGCCGCCGCCATGCCGGGCTCCCGGCGCAACGCGCGGCTTTCATTTGCTTTTGGCGCCAAAAGCGGGAATGCTTCATGTAGGTCAATCAAGGAGTTGCCCGTGGTGACTCCCTCTGCAAAGAAGGAAAGCCAAGATGAAAACGCTGCTTGCCGCCATCGATTTGGATCAGGATTGCAAACGGGTGGTGAAGAGGGCGGCCGAGCTGGCGCTGGAGCTCAAGGCCAGCCTGCATCTGGTGCACGTGGTGGACGATGCCCTGACGCTCTATGAACCCCTGGTGGAGATACCGGTGCGCCACCGGCTGAAACAGGCGGCGGAAACCGCCCTGGACGGCTTCTTCGATGGCCTGCCCGGCGAGATCAAGCCCGACAGCGCCCGGCACGTGCTGCTGGGCAAACCGGATCGGGCGCTGGCCCGCAAGGCCGCCGAACTCAAGGCCGATCTGATCATCGTGGGCAAGCATCACCTCGATCCGATGCGTGACCTTTTTCTTGGCACCACCGCCGAGCGCCTGCTGCGCCACTGCGATATTCCCCTGCTGATGGTGGCGGGCGATCCCGACGAGCCTTACCGTCAGGTGCTGGCCGCCACCGACTTCTCCCGCAGCTCCCATCATGCCTTGCAGGCGGGGCTGAAGCTGGCCCCCAAGGCCCAGGTGCGCCTGGTGCATGTGTTTGATCCGCCCTTTATGGGCTTTATCCGCCATGACCAGCTGGAGGTCGAGAGCCTGAGGGAGCACCAGCGGGCGCGCATCGAGCACGAGGTCAAAACCGAGATGGCCCACTTCCTGGCCGACGACGACCAGAGCCGGATCAGCACCGAAATCATGGCCGGCGAGACCCAGGTTTGCCTGGGAAATGCGGTGAGCAAGCACCAGCCCCAGTTGCTGGTGCTGGGTACCCATGGCCGGCAGGGCATCAGCCGGCTGCTGATCGGCAGCGTCGCCATGAGCTTCCTCGGCATGCCCCCCTGCGATGTGCTGGTGGCCCGCTGAGGCGAGGAGCTACGTAAACCGAGGCCGGGTTGCCCCGGCCTTGTGGTATCAGAACAGGGCGGTCCAGTCCTGCTCGCTCTGGCCCAGCACCAGAAAGTGGGGATTGAGCGGCGCTTCGGGATGGGCGTAGTCGAGCGGGGTGCCGTCCAGTTGCACCACCCGGCCGCCGGCCTGCTCCGCCACGCAGTGGGCGGCGGCGGTGTCCCATAAACAGGTGGGACCCAGCCTCGGATAGGCGTCGGCCGCCCCTTCGGCCACCAGGCACAGCTTGAGGGAACTGCCCATGGGCACCAGCTCGTGCTCGCCCAGCCTGGCCAGCAGGCGCGGCATCTCTTCGCCGGCGTGGGAGCGGCTGCCGACGATGCGCCAGGGCGTACCCGCCCGATGCTCGGCCACCCGGATGGGCCGGCGCTGACCCTCGGCGTCCACCTTGCAGGCCCCCAGGCCGCGAGCGGCGCTGTAGCACAGACCCAGCGCCGGGGCATAGACCACGCCCAGTACCGGCCGGCCCCGCTCGATCAGGGCGATATTGACGGTGAACTCGCCGTTGCGCTTGATGAACTCCTTGGTGCCGTCGAGGGGATCCACCAGCCAGTAGCGCCCCTGGGCGTCGGGACCGGCGAAGTGGCCGGTGTCTTCCTCCGACAGCAGCGGCAGTGGCAGGGGCAGGGCGGCCAGGCGATCGGCGATAAGCTGATGGGCGGCGGCGTCCGCCTCGGTCAGGGGGGACTTGTCGGCCTTCTCCTCTACCGAGAAGTCCCGGCCGTAGATGGCCATGATGGCGGCGCCGGCGTCCCGGGCGATGGCTTCCACCTCGGCAACCAGTTCGGCGGTGATATAGTCTGAGTGCACCATGCTCTCCATGGGGGTGACGTGAAAAAGGCCTTGTATGATATAAAAAAACGCCGCCCATTCCCAATCACAAGGACATGCCCATGAAGATAGCCATACTGGATGATTACCAGGATCTGGTGAAAAGCCTGCCCTGTTTTTCCCGCCTGGCCGGCCACCAGGTGACGGTGTTCACCGACCACTGCAACGACCTGGATCTGTTGGCCGAGCGGCTCGCCCCCTTCGAGGCCCTGGTACTGATCCGGGAACGCACCGAGATAAGCGCCGAGCTGCTGGCCCGCTTGCCACGACTTCGGCTTATCAGCCAGACCGGCAAGATAAGCAACCATGTCCGCCTGCAGGACTGCACCCGGGCAGGGGTGGCCCTGGCGGAGGGGGTGGGATCGCCGGTGGCGCCGGCGGAGCTGACCTGGGCCCTGATCATGGCGGCCAGCCGGCAGCTGCTGCCCTATTGCAGCGAGCTCAAGGCGGGCCACTGGCAGCAGAACGGCGAGCTCGGGCTGGGTCGCAGCCTGGCCGGCAAGACCCTCGGCATCTGGGGCTACGGCAAGATAGGACGGCGCATCGCCCGCTTCGGCCAGGCCTTCGACATGCAGGTGCAGGTGTGGGGCAGCGAGGCCTCGCGGCAGCAGGCGAGAACGGACGGCCTGATGGCGGCCCCCGATCAGGCGGCGTTTTTTGCGAGCAGCGATGTGCTGAGCCTGCACCTGCGGTTGCACGAGGCGACCCGTCATCTGGTCTCGGCCGCCGATCTGGCACTGATGAAGCCGGATGCGCTGCTGGTCAACACCAGCCGGGCCGAACTGCTCGAACCCGGTGCCCTGGTGGCGGCGCTGAATGCGGGCCGGCCGGGCTTTGCCGCCCTGGACGTCTACGAGCAGGAGCCGGACGGAGAGCAACTGCGACAGCTGCTGGCCCTGCCCAATGCGCTCTGTTCGCCCCATCTGGGCTATGTGGAGCAGGGCGGTTACGAGCTCTACTTCGGTGCCGCCTTCGACAACATCCTGGCCTACGCCGAGGGCCGGCCGGTGAACATCGCCAACCCCGAGGTGCTGGAGGAGCAGGATGACTAGGCGAGGGCGGCGGCGCAGCTTCACCCCGCGCCTGCTGGGCGGCGCCCTGCTGCTCGGCCTGGCGCTGCTGCTCCAGGGCCTGTGGCCGGGCGGCCATGACTCCGCTGGCCATCCGCAACTGGCCGAGACCCTGCGCCTTATCGACCGGGGCGGCCCCTTTCCCTATCGTCAGGACGGCACCACCTTCCACAACCGGGAAGGGTTGCTGCCGGCCCGGCCCCGGGGCTATTACCGGGAATACACGGTGGACACGCCCGGGCTGGACCACCGCGGCCCCCGGCGGGTGGTGACCGGCGGCGATCCGCCCGAGGTCTACTATTATACGGAAGACCATTACCGCAGCTTTATCGAGCTCGAGGTTGAGCGACCATGAACGAGACCGAACTGACCCGGTTGCTGAAGGCCGGGCCGGCCCGCACCTGTTGCCTGGATCCCCAGTCCCTGCTGGCCCTGGAGCTGGCCGCCCGCCGGCTGGATCTCGGCTTTTATCCGATCGATTTCGCCGGGGTGGACTCCAAGGCCGATTGCCTGGCGAGGCTGGCCGGGGCCCTGACGCTGCCGGCCTGGTTCGGCCACAACTGGGACGCCCTGAGCGACGCCCTGACCGAGCCGGAGCTGGTCGGCGAGCGGGGCGTCGTGCTCTGCCTGCAACAGGTGGAAGGCTTCGTCTGCCGCGAACAACCGGGCTGGCTGACCCTGCTCGACATCATGAATGAAACGGCGGAATACTGGAGCCGGCAGCAGCGCCCCTTCTGGTGCGTGGTCCTGAGTGCCTGCCCGGCCCTGGTGTCGGCGCCGGTGCTGGCCAACCATTAATGCCGCGCAGACTTTGAACTTTCCCGTCGGTGCCGGTATCCTTGGCACCCTGCGGTCCCGGGACCATCTTTTTTCGTTAACTGTGAGTCTGCTCCTTGATTTCCACCAACAACATTACCATGCAGTTCGGCTCCAAGCCGTTGTTCGAGAACATTTCCGTCAAATTCGGCGACGGCAACCGCTATGGCCTGATCGGCGCCAACGGCTGCGGCAAGTCCACCTTCATGAAGATTCTGGGCGGAGATCTGGAGCCCACCGCCGGCAACGTCAGCCTGGATGTGAACGAGCGCCTGGGCAAGTTGCGCCAGGACCAGTTCGCCTATGAAGAGGCGCGGGTGCTGGACGTGGTGATGATGGGACACAGCGAGCTGTGGGCCGCCATTCATGAGCGCGACGCCATCTACGCCAACCTGGAGGCGAGCGACGACGACTACATGAGGGCGGCGGAGCTGGAAGGCAAGGTGGCGGAGTACGACGGTTACACCGCCGAGTCGCGTGCCGGCGAACTGCTGCTGGGGGTGGGTATTCCGCTGGAACAGCATAACGGCCCCATGAGCGAAGTGGCCCCGGGCTGGAAACTGCGGGTACTGCTGGCCCAGGCCCTGTTCTCCAACCCCGATATCCTGCTGCTCGACGAGCCGACCAACAACCTGGACATCGACACCATCCGCTGGCTCGAAGACGTGCTCAATGAGCGCAACAGCACCATGATCATCATCTCCCACGATCGCCACTTCCTGAACAGCGTCTGCACCCACATGGCGGATCTGGACTACGGCGAGCTTCGGGTCTACCCGGGCAACTACGACGACTACATGCTGGCGGCGACCCAGGCCCGGGAGCGGCTGCTGTCCGACAACGCCAAGAAGAAGGCCCAGATCGCCGATCTGCAATCCTTCGTGGCCCGCTTCAGCGCCAACGCCTCCAAGGCGCGCCAGGCCACCTCCCGCGCCAAGCAGATCGAAAAGATCAAGCTGGAGGAAGTGAAGGCGTCCAGCCGGCAGAACCCCTTTATCCGTTTCGAGCAGGAGAAAAAGCTGTATCGCAACGTGCTTGAGGTGGAAGGCCTGGCCAAGGGCTATGGCGAGGGCCCGCTGTTCAAGGGGCTGAACATGCTGGTGGAAGTGGGCGAGCGCATCGCCATCCTCGGCACCAACGGCATCGGCAAGTCGACCCTGGTCAAGACCCTGGTCGGCGAACTCGCTCCCGATCAGGGCCAGTTCAAATGGTCCGAAAACGCCACCATCGGCTATTACGCCCAGGATCACGCCGCCGATTTCGACAAGGATCTGACGGTGTTCGAATGGATGAGCCAGTGGCAGCAGCCGGGTGACGACGAGCAGACCATCCGCGGCGTGCTGGGCCGGCTGCTGTTCGGCCAGGACGACATCAAGAAGAAGGTGGGGGTGCTGTCCGGGGGCGAGCAGGGCCGCATGCTGTTCGGCAAGCTGATGCTGCAGCGGCCCAATATCCTGGTGATGGACGAGCCCACCAACCACCTGGATATGGAATCTATCGAGTCGCTGAACATGGCGCTGGAGCTGTACCAGGGTACCCTGATCTTCGTGTCCCACGATCGGGAGTTCGTGTCGTCCCTGGCCACCCGCATCCTGGAGCTGAGCGAAAACGGCATCCGCGACTTCAGCGGCAGCTACGAGGAGTACCTGCGCGAGCAGGGCGTGGTGTAACGCTAGCTGACCCGCCGGTAGCCCTGCTCCACCCCGCCCTTGGCCAGCACCCACTGCCACAGCTGGATGTCCCGGGCGCGGAAGGCGCCGGCGCAGGCCAGCAGGTAATAGCGCCACATGCGGTAGAAGCGCTCGCCCAGCCGTTCCCGGAAACGGGGCCAGGCCTGTTCGAAGTTGGCGTGCCAGGCCATCAGGGTCTTGTCGTAGTCGGCGCCGAAGTTGTGCAGATCCTCCACCACGAACAACTGGTCTACCGCATCGCCCACCTGGCCGACGGACGGCAGTTCTCCGTTGGGAAAGATGTATTTGTCTATCCAGGGATCGGTGTGGGGATGGCGTTCGTTCTTGCCGATGGTGTGCAGCAGGAAGAGGCCGCCGTTCTGCAGGCAGCGGTGGGCCACTTCCATGTAGGTGCGGTAGTTCTTGTGGCCTACGTGTTCGAACATGCCCACGCTCACCACCCGATCGAAAGGTTCGTCCAGCTCCCGATAGTCCTGCAGGCGAAATTCCAGCGGCAGCCCGGCATAGCGGGCCCTGGCCCATTCCGCCTGCTTCCGGGAGATGGTCACGCCCACGCATTCCACCCCGTAGTGTTCGGCGGCGTAGCCCATAAAGCTGCCCCAGCCACAGCCGATGTCCAGCACCCGCATGCCGGGCTCTAGCCCGAGCTTGCGGCAGATCAAATCCAGCTTGGCGGTTTGTGCCTGTTCCAGGGTGGTGGCGTCTTGCCAGTAGCCGCAGGTGTAGGTCAGGCGTGAGTCGAGCATGGCGGCGTAGAAGTCGTTGCCCAGATCGTAGTGGGCCTCTCCCACCTGCCAGGCCCGTTTGCTGGTCTGGCGATTGAGCAGCCGGGCCTTGAGCGCATGCAGCAGCAGGCGGGAAGGGTGTATCCTCCGGTGCAGGCGCGCCTTCAGCAACCGGCAGATCAGCTCGTCGGGCTGCTGGGCCTCCCAGGCGCCGTCCATGTAGCTCTCGCCCAGCCCCAGGCTGCCTTCGGCGAAGATGCGCTCCGGTACCCCCGGGGCCTTGAGCTGCATGTCCCAGGGGCGGCTGCCGTTCACCTCGATGCCGGCGTCGGCAAGCAGTTCCCGCCACAGACGGTGCAGGCTGGAGTGTGGATAGAGGAAAGCGGTGTTCGTCACACCGGTGTATTCAGCGCCACCCATAAGGACTACCTCTTGCCATCATTAAAGCTGGAGCCGGCTCGACGGTTGCAACGCAGGGTCCGCGCCCAGGGGCCGGCTTTTTAGTGTTCTGTCATTTTATTAAAGGACAGTTTTTTAGGCTTTTGTAGTCCAGGTCACATTTTCACCGGGTTGTTTTATTTGCGCTTTTTAACTTTTTATCAATAATTCCCGCCCGTTGCCGGGCAGGCGGCGGTTACTGCACGGGTTCAGCGCAGCACCAGCACGTGCAGCAGGGTCAGCGGTGCGGACAGACGCAGGCTGGCCCAGCCGGCCAGATCGCACACCGCGCCGGCCTGGCGGGAGCCGTCGATACAGGCCATCAGTTGAGTGATCATGATTCTTCCCCCGGTTGACGGCGGGCCCGGTTGCCGGGCCCCTGGATACAGTGCAATGCGCCTTCGGCCGGGGGGACGATGGCGCCTGGTCATGGCGTTGTCAGCGCAGTACCAGCAGCGGCACCCGGGCCGAGCGGATCATGGCGGTGGTGGTGCTGCCCACCAGCAACTGGCGGATGCGGGAATGGCCGTAGGCGCCCATCACCATCAGATCGATGCCGTTGTCCTGCTGGTATTGGGGCAGGGCCTTGTCCACCTCGCCCGGTACTATGGCGGCGTGCGCCTGGATGCCGGCCTGGGCCAGGGTGTTCTGGGCCCAGTTGATCTGCTCCCGGTTGTCGTCGGTGTCGGCGCCCACCAGCACCAGATGCAGCTCCAGGCCGTTGAACAGCGGGCTTTTCGCCAGCATCTCCACTCCCTTGCGGGTGGTGGCGCTGCCGTCGAAGGCCAGCATGATCCGTTGTGGTGCCTTGAATTCGCCCTGGGTCACCAGAATGGGGCGGTGCAGGGCGCGGATCACCTGCTCCACGTGGCTGCCCAGGTGGGCATAGGCGGAGGCCGACTCCTCGCCGTGGCGGCCGAGCACCAGCAGGCGGGTGTCGGGCTCGAGCTCCACCAGGGTGTCCACCAGGCCGCCGTGGCGCTGCAGGGTGGCGGGCTCGGCAACGCCGTCGTCGATGGCGCGCTCCCGGGCCGCCGCGAGCATGATGCGGCCCTGTTCCCTGGCCAGTTTTCCGCGTTTTTCATCGAGCTCGGCCAGCTCTTCCAGCAGGTGTTCCTGGCTGCCGAGACCGATGCTGCCGCTCAGGTCGGCCAGGCCAGGCTGCTGAGCTTTATCCAGCACATGGATAAAGCTCAGCGGTGCCGCCAGGCACTGGCTGGCCCAGCAGGCCCAGTCGCACACGGCGGTGGCATGGCTGGAGCCGTCGATACAGGCGAGTACGTTGGTGGTCATGGTCATTCCTCTCTTAGTGGCCCATCAGCTTTTCTACTGCTTTCGGATCGTTGTGAACAGCGAAACGGTCCACCAGGGTGGCGCTGGCCTCATTCAGGCCGATGATTTCCACTTCGGTGCCTTCCCGGCGGAAGGTGAGCACCACCTTGTCCAGGGCGCTGATGGCGGTGATGTCCCAGAAATGGGCACGGCTGAGATCGATACGCACCCGGTCGAGCACCTCCTTGAAATCGAAGGCGGCGATAAACTGCTCGGCGGAGGTGAAGAACACCTGGCCCACCACCTTGTATTCGCGACCGTTGTCGCCGAGTTTTTCCGAGCCCACGTAGAGGATCTGGCCCACCTTGTTGGCGAAAAACAGGGCGCTGAGCAGCACGCCGACCAATACACCGTAGGCCAGGTTATGGCTATAGACCACCACCGCCACGGTGGCGATCATCACCAGGCTTGAACTCTTGGGCAGGGTCTTGAGGTTTCTGATGGAATCCCAGTTGAAGGTACCGATGGACACCATGATCATCACCGCCACCAGGGCGGCCATGGGGATCTGTGATACCCAGGGGCCGAGGAAGACCACCAGGATCAACAGCACCACGCCGGCCACCAAAGTGGACAGCCGGCCGCGGCCGCCGGATTTTACGTTGATCACGGACTGGCCGATCATGGCGCAGCCGGCCATGCCGCCGAGCAGGCCGGTGGCGATGTTGGCAATGCCCTGGCCCTTGCATTCGCGGTTCTTGTCGCTGTTGGTGTCGGTCAGGTCGTCCACTATGGTGGCGGTCATCATCGACTCCAGCAGGCCCACCACCGCCAGCGACAGGGAGTAGGGGAAGATGATGGCCAGGGTCTCGAGGTTGAGCGGCACCTCCGGCCACAGGAACACCGGCAGGCTGTCCGGCAGCTCGCCCATGTCGCCCACGGTGCGCACATCGATGCCGAAGGCGATGGCCACCAGGGTCAGGGTGATGATGCACACCAGGGGCGAGGGCAACAGCTTGCCCACCACCGGCACCAGGGGCAGCAGGTAGATGATGCCGAGGCCGGCGGCGGTCATGGCGTAGACATGCCAGGTCACGTCGGTCAGTTCGGGCAGCTGGGCCAGGAAGATCAGGATGGCCAGGGCGTTGACGAAACCGGTGACCACGGAGCGGGACACGAAGCGCATCAGCTCGCCCAGGCGCAGGTAGCCGGCGACTACCTGCAGCACACCGCACAGCAGGGTGGCGGCCAGCAGGTATTCGAGGCCGTGGTTTTTGACCAGGGTGACCATCAGCAGCGCCATGGCGCCGGTGGCGGCGGAGATCATGCCCGGACGGCCGCCGGCGAAGGCGATTACCACCGCCATGCTGAAGGAAGCATAGAGGCCGATCTTGGGGTCGACCCCGGCGATGATGGAAAAGGCGATGGCCTCGGGGATCAGGGCCAGGGCGACCACCAGGCCGGCGAGCACGTCGCCGCGCACGTTAAAGAACCAGGTTTGCTTGATACTGGGTAACATTGTGGTTGTTCCGGTTATGGGTAAAGGCAGTCCATACCAGGCCGGCGTCAAGGACGGGCGCAGCGGTACGGGATCCGGGTTTTCGGGTAAAACAAAGCACTCGCACAGGGGCGAGCAGGGACACCGCGGGAGGCGGTAAAAGAAGGGCCTGAAGGCTAGGGTGGTGTCATCGCTTTATTCAAAAATTTCATGAAAGTTTAATTTTTTATAAGCTCTGTTCGTTAGGCAGCGGCTATTATAGGTGGCTGGCCGTCCGGGGACAAGGGCGGATCCGGGGTCGTCCGGATGTTTTGCCGACGCATCCCGGGTGGCACCCATGGCACTGTTTTTGCTTGGCTTATATTGGCGCAGCAAGAGGACGCCGGGACCGAGTTCGGATAATAACAATATCAAGAAAGAGGCAATCTATGAGCAACAACCGTATGCTGGGGAGCAGGGTGCTGGATGCGCTGCAGCACCTCGGCCTGATTATCGTGGCCATCTCCACCGTGGTGGCGGTGGGCATCGAGGTCAACACCATGTGGCAGGCCAGGACGGTCACCCTGGCCGATCTGCTGCTGATGTTCATCTACCTGGAAGTGCTGGCCATGGTGGCCATCTACCTGCGTTCCGGCAAGCTGCCCATCCGCATTCCACTCTATATCGCCATCGTCGCCCTGGCCCGCTACCTTATCCTGGACATGAAGGGCATGGACAGCTGGCGCCTTATTACGGTGGCGGGCGCCGCCCTGGTGCTGGCTCTGGCGATACTGGTGATCCGCTTCGGCCATATCCACTACCCCTACGACAAGGACGAAGGCGGACACTGACCATAGTGAGGCGTGAGGTACGCCTCATCGAGCATGTTCAATCACATGGCGGGCAAAGCCGCTGCCCGCTTCCTCGTAGATGTCAAACACCTCGTCGGCACCCATGTCGCGCAGCTGGGCGCCTTCTTCCGGATAGCGGATGATGGCGGCCACCCGGCCCTTGAAATCGGCCTGGTGAATTTGCTCCAGGGCATAGAGGTTACCGGCGTGGTTGGGCATGGCCAGGAAAATATAATCCAACTGGCCGTTAATATTGGTCTTGTCCCAGAAATCCGAATCCGAGGCGTCGCCCTTGATGGCGTTGATGTTCAGCTTCTGTAGCAGCTCCACCTTTTTTTCGTCGCTGTCGATGCCGAGTATCTGGCCCCGGTAGTGGTTTTCCAGCTCCATATAGGCGCCCTGGCCGATGCGGCCCATGCCGATGATCAGCACCCGGGCGTTGCCGAGCTCCAGGGGCATGTCGTCCGGGTGCAGGCGCAACCGGGTCCGGGGGCGGAGGCGGCCGAGCAGGCGGCGGTAGATATTCTCGTTGTGGCTGTTGAGGGGAGCCGCCGCCACGAAGGAGATGGCCAGGGCGATGGAGGCGACGATCACCCAGTCGTTGCTCACCAGTCCCTGCTTGGCGGCCAGCGCCGCCACGATCAGCCCGAATTCGGAATAGTTGGTCAGGCTGAAGGTGGCCAGCAGCGAGGTGCGCATGCGCAGGCCGCAACGGGCGTAGAGCAGGTAGTAGAGCAGGCTCTTCACCGGCAGCGCCAGCAGCAGAATAAGCGCGATCCACAGGGCGTCGCTGGTGGGCATGCCGTTCAGGCCGATGCTCAGGAAGAAGGCCACCAGAAACAGCTCCTTCATGTTGAAGAAGGACTTGGCCAGGCTTGATGCGCTGTAGTGGGGAGCCAGCATCATGCCGATCACCAGGGCGCCCAGGTCGCCCTTGAGCCCGACCAGCTCGAAGCCGCCCACGCCCACCACCAGCGCCAGAAACACCGCGAACAGGGTTTGCAGCTCGCCGTGGCCGGCCCGCTCCAGGATTCGGTAGAACAGTGGCCGCAGCAGCGGCAGCAGCACCAGCAGGCTGAGCGCCCAGGGGCTCGGGATCTTGCCGGTGGAGGCGGTGAGAAAGGCCACCGCGAACAAGTCCTGCATCACCAGCACGCCGATGGCGAGGCGGCCGTAGAAGGTGTTCATGTCGCTGCGCTCTTCCAGCACCTTGACCGCGAACACGGTGCTGGAAAAACTCAGGGCGAAGCCCATCAGCATGGCCTGGCGCCACTCCAGCTCCATCGCCAGGCTGAAGCCGAGGGTTTTCACCGCCAGCAGCACGGCGGTGAACAGCAGGGTGGACAGCACCACATGGCCGCTGGCCGTGCCCCAGACCTCCTTCTTCAGCAGGGTCTTGATATCGAGCTTGAGGCCGATGCTGAACAGCAGTAGGGTCACCCCCAGGTTGGCCAGGGTGTCGAGGGTCGTGTTGCTTTGATAGCCCATGGCGTTGAGCACGAAGCCCGCCGCCAGAAAGCCGATAAGGGGGGGGAGCTTAATTAGATAAACCGCCAGGCCGCAGCCGAAGGCGATGGCGATAAAAACAGGATCCATGGTGTTTTTTGTATTGTTGTCTGGGAGGGCGTATCAGGTTGGCTATACTGGTCCTCACTCTTTGTCTTGTCAACATTCCCCACGCACGGAGCCCGAGGCCGGGCCGGCGGCACTGGTGGAGCCGGTCATTTTCGGGCAGCCTGTCCTGGGTTATTCAACGGGAGTATTCATGATGGAATTCAAGTTGTTGATGGTGTTTGTCGATGACGACAAGACGGAAACGATACTGGACACGGCGAGGGAGGCGGGGGCGACCGGCGCCACCATTATCACCAGCGCCAAGGGGCTGGGGCTGGAAAAGCTGATTGGACTGTTTGGCCTGGAAGTATACCGGCAACGGAACGTGGTGCTTATCCTGGTCGAGGCGCGGCGGGCCGACGCCGTGCTGCAGCAGGTCGTCGATGCCGGCAAGCTGGATGAAAGCCTGGGAACCGGCATCGCCATCATGGTGGATGTGGAAAAGGCGATGGGGCTCACCGAACACGTGAAGGCGCTGGAAAAACAGCATCCCCTGTCCTGAGCGGCGTCAGCCGCTCGACCGAGGCTTCCACCGAGGATGGTTGATTTAGCGCGGGCCTGGCGATGGCCCGCTTAGGTGGAGGGAACTTCGCCGAGCCGCCACCTGGCCTGCTCCAGCTCATCTTGGGTGCCGAACAATACCAGTACGTCGCCAGCTTGCAGCAGGGTATCCGGCCCGGGAGAAAGCGATCTCTTTCCGTCCCTCACCAGGACAGTGGCGATCACGCCCCGGCTGGCTAGGTCGAGCTCGGCCAGCCGCTTGCCGATTGCCGGGCTTTCTGCCTGCAACTGGACCGGATAGAGCCGGTCCGCCTTTTGTTCGTCCAGGCCTTCCAGGGTGGCGGTGGTGCCGGGGAAGAGCTCTCTCAGCATCTGGTAGCGGCCGGTGCGCTGCTGCTGGATGTAGCTCGCCACCTTATGTGGAGGAACCCGCAGTGACAGCATGGCGTGGGAGGCCATCATCATGCCCGCTTCGAGAGTTTCGGGGATGACTTCGGTGGCACCGGCGGCGCGGAGTTCCTCCACGTGGGCTTCGTCCCGGGTCCTCACCATGATGGGCAGCCCGGGGTGATGGCGCTTGACATAAGCCAGGGTTTTCAGGGCGGCACTCAGGTCGTCATGACCGATCAGTAGCAAGCGGGCCTTGCCGGCCCCGGCAGCTTCCAGCACGGAGGGATCCGCGGAATCCGCGAAGAAAACGGGCTCGCCGGAAAGACGGGCGTCCTTGACTCGCTTGGCGTCCATGTCCAGCGCAATATAGGGGATGAGCTCATTTTCCAAAAAGTGGCTCACTATCTGGCCGATACGGCCATAGCCGCAGACGATGACATGATGGTTGAGATGATGGGCTTGTGGTTCTTCGTGGCTCTGCTCGCCGATGGCGCCGGCCTGGCGTGAACGGAACAGCCAGGTGGCGAGGGGCTGGTTAAAGCGGATCAGAAAAGGCGCGAGTATCATCGAAAAGAGCACGGCGGTCAGGGCTATCTGTGCGGGCAGCACCGCTATCACTTTGGCGTCGAGGGCGATGGCCAGCAGGGCGAAGCCGAACTCTCCCCCCACGGCTAGCACCATGCCGGTACGAAAGGCGGTGGGGCTGTCTATCTTCGCCCATCTGACGATGGCGGTGACCAGCAGCAGCTTGATAAGTAGCAGGGCGCAGGCACCGAGCAGGGCTTCCAGCCAGATGTCGGGGAGCAGGGCGGGATCGAGCAGCATGCCGATGCTGACGAAGAACAGTCCCAGCAATACGTCCCTGAAGGGCCTGATGGTGGAGTCCACCTGATGGCGAAATTCGGTTTCCCCCAGCATCATGCCCGCCAGGAAGGCGCCAAATGCCATGGAAAGTCCCAGGCTCATGGTGGTCCAGGCCGCGATCAGGGATACGAACAGCACCGTCAGGGTGAAGAGTTCGGCCGAGCGTTGCTCGGACACCAGATGGAAAAAGGGACGCAGTAAATAACGTCCTACCAGGAAGACGGCGGCGAAGGCCAGCAGGGCCTTGACCAGGGCGATGCCAAGGGCCCCAGCCACCTCCTGGGCGGCGGCCACGCCGAGCACGGGAATGATGATGACGAAGGGCACCGCCGTAATGTCCTGGAACACCGAGAGGGTCGTGCCCAGCTTGCCGTGTCGGGTCTGCTCCTCTCCTTGCTCGGCGAGCTGCTTGCTGATGATGGTGGTGGAGGACTGGGCAAAGACGGCACCGATCACGAAGGCGGCGATGCCGGGCATGCCCATGGCCCACAGCAGCAGGGCGACCACGGCGGTGGTCAATGCCACCTGAGCCGTACCCAGTCCCAGTATCAGGTGGCGTAGGGCATAAATCTGGGAGAGCGAAAAGCTCAGACCGATGGTGAACAGCAGGAAGACGATGCCGAATTCGGCGATTAGCTTGATGTAGTGTTCCTCCAGCACCGGGCCGGCGGTATGGGAGCCGAGCAACACCCCCACCAGTAGGTAGCCGAGGCTTGGGGGGATACGCAGGCGTTGAAACACCAGCACGATAAAAACCGTCAACCCGAGGAGGAGCAGTAATTGGGTGAGTGTCTGTTCAATCATAAGAGGGCAGTTTCATACTCTGTTGCTAGGTACCGCTGGGGCTCGGCGAAACGGCAGCGGTACAGAAAGTGCGTCGGGTGTGTCAGAACAGGTCGATATCGGCGACGGAAGGGTAGATATGCTGGGGACGGAAGGGCATCTTGTCAATATCCGCGACCTGGCTGACGCCGGTGAGCACCAGCACCGTTTCCAGCCCGGCCTGGAAGCCGGCGAGGATGTCGGTGCGCAGGTTGTCGCCCACGATCAGGGTGTTTTCGGAATGGGCGTCCATGTGGTTGAGGGCGGCGCGCACTATCCAGGCGCTGGGCTTGCCCACGTAGAAGGGCTTCTTGCCGGTCATCCGTTCGATGGGGGCGCACAGGGCGCCGCAGGCCGGGTGCATGTGCGGGCCGTGGGTGTCCGGGTTGGTGGCGATAAAGCGGGCCCCGCCGGCCACGAACTTGGCCGCCATCTGGATCATGCTCCAGTTGTAGTTGCGGGTCTCGCCCACCACCACGAAGTCCGGATCGATGTCGGTGATGGTGAAGCCGGCCTTGTACAGCTCGTGGATAAGGGCCCCTTCGCCGATCACATAGGCTTTTTCGCCGCTCTGGCGCTTGAGAAAGTCGGCGGTGGCCATGGCCGAGGTGTAGAAGCAGTGCTCGGGCACCTCGATGCCGGCGGAATAGAAACGGTTCTGTAAATCCTTCGGGGTCTGGGCCGGGTAGTTGGTGAGGAACAGCAGGTTCATCTCCTGCTCCAGCACCCGGCGGATAAAGCCGTCGGCGCCGGGGATCAGATCGTTGTTGTGCAGGATGACGCCGTCGATATCACAGATCAGGTTTTTTTTATTCATTCGCTCTCCTTGTCGCCGGTCGGTTCCGGCGCTGTTCCCACTGTCATGGCAGCTTATGACAAATCGATGACAAAGCGTAGGGCTTTATGGCTCCCGGATGCAGGCGAGCAGGGGCCCCAACTGGTTGATGCGGGTCTGGATGGTGGCGGCGCGGCGCTGGATATAGGCCGAAGGGCGACCGGCGTGGTACACCCTGGGGTTGGGCAGCACCGCCGCCAGCTGGGCCGCCTGCTGGCGGCTCAGGTTGGCGGCCGAGGTGTTGAAATAGGCGCGTGCCGCCGCCTCGGCACCGTAGACGCCGGGGCCGAACTCGGCGATGTTGAGGTAGAGGATGAGGATGCGCTCCTTGGTCAGTATCAGCTCCAGCATGGGGGTATAGAGCGCCTCCAGCACCTTGCGGGTGACGCTCCTGCCCGGCCACAGATAGAGATTCTTGGCGGTTTGCATGGTGATGGTGCTGCCGCCGCGCAGCCGGCCGTCGTTGCGGAACTCGTTGAGCACATCGCCGAAGGCTTTCCAGTCGAAGCCTTTGTGGCGACAGAACAGGTTGTCTTCGGAGGCGATCACCGCCATTTTCAGATGATTGGAAATCCGGGCCGACGGCTGCCAGTCTTTAGACAGGCCTTCCCCTTCGACAAGCCGGATTATCATCAGCGGGGTCACCGGCACCGGCACATGGCGGTAGGCCAGGGTGAGCAGCAGCGGCGCCAGCACCAGCAGGGCGGCCAGCCAGAGCAGACAACGCTTGAGCAGAGATATCATCAAAATAAGGTCCGTTTGCTGGTGCCGGCAGAGCGGGGGCGGCCGGGTATCAATTTATTGACCAGAAGGTTATGTTTTTGCGATAACAAGGGTTAACATTTTGTTATCTTTAAGGTATCCGGGAGCAAGGGAGAAACGCCATGTCCACATTTATCAACGAACTACCCAAGGTGGAACTGCATCTGCACATAGAAGGAACCCTGGAGCCGGAGATGGTGTTCGCCCTCGCCAGGCGCAATGGTATCACCCTCGATTACGCCGATGAAGGGGCGCTGAAGGCCGCCTACGACTTCAAGGATCTGCAGTCGTTCCTCGATGTCTACTACCAGGGCATGCAGGTGCTGCTGACCGAGCAGGATTTCTTCGACATGACCTGGGCCTACCTGGAGCGGGCCCATGCCGAGCGGGTGCGCCACACCGAGATTTTCTTCGATCCCCAGGCCCACACCGACCGGGGGGTACCGCTGGCGGCGGTGATCGGCGGCATCCACCGGGCGCTGGAGCAGGCCCGGCAGCAGTGGGGGCTGTCCAGTCGCTTGATCATGTCCTTCCTGCGGCACCTGTCGGAGGAGAGCGCCTTCGAGACCCTGCACCACGCCGAGCCCTTCCGTCACCAGCTGTCCGGCATAGGGCTGGACTCCTCGGAAAAGGGCAATCCGCCGTCCAAGTTCGTCCGCGTCTATGCCGCGGCCCGGGAGCAGGGTTTCCGGCTGGTGGCCCATGCGGGCGAGGAAGGGCCGCCCCAGTACATCCACGATGCCCTGGATCTGCTCAAGGTGGAGCGCATCGATCACGGGGTGGCGGCGGTGCACGACAGGCACCTGATGGAGCGGCTGGCCCGGGAGCGTATTCCACTGACCGTCTGCCCCCTGTCCAACCTCAAGCTCAGGGTGGTGGAGCACATGGGCGAGCATCCCATGCTCAAGCTGTTGCACGCCGGCCTGTGCGTGACCGTCAATTCCGATGATCCGGCCTATTTCGGTGGTTACATGAACGCCAACTACCAGGCCCTGCAGCAAGGGCTGGGAGCCACCGACGGCGAACTGCTACAGATGGCCCTGAACAGCGTGGAAGCCTGCTGGCTGTCGCCGGAGGAGAAGGCGGTGCTGACCCGGGAGGTGCGCGCCTACGGCGAGGCGGCGGGCATCAAACTAAAACACTAAAGCTGTGCCGCCGGTTGCCGATACAGAGCCTAATGGTCAACAGGAGACACGGCGTGCGCATTTTTCCCCTGCTGGCGGGGCTGGCCTGGTGCTCGGGCGCCTGGGCCCAGCCCCGTACCTTTATCGCGGATATCGAACAATCCCTGTGGCGGCTGACGTCGGACTCGGCGGTGGAATGCCGCCTGGAGCATCCCATTCCCGGTTTCGGCACCGGCGCCTTCGTCAGCCGGGCGTCGAAGAACATCAACCTGGTGTTCGAACTCAACCCCCTGCGGGCGCTGCCGCGCACCCAGTCCGCCGCCCTCAGGAGCGAGTCGCCCCACTGGCAGCCGGGGCGGGGCGCGCGGGATCTCACCCGGGTGACCTTCTATCAGCAGTTCGATGCCATGGTGGAGCAGCAGTCCGCCTGGATCATGCTCGACGAGCTGAGCCAGGGCCGCTGGCCCACCTTCTATTTTGACGATTGGTACCGCAACAACCAGGCGACGGGAGTGGGGCTGTCGTCGGTCAACTTCCGCGCCCGTTACGCCGCTTTTCTCGACTGTCAGCACAACCTGTTGCCCTACGGCTTCGAGGACATCGCTTTCAGCGTGCTCACCTATGTCAACAACGCCGACGAACTGACCCCCCATTCCCGGCAGCGGTTGTCGATGATCGCCGAATATGTCAAGGCGGATCCCGGGATCAACGAGGTGGTGATCAACACCTATACCGACAGCTTCGGCACCGAATACCACAACAAGCAGTTGTCCCGGCGCCGGGCCGAGGCCATCAAGGAGCACTTTATGGCGCTGGGCTTGCCTGAGGGCGCCGTGTCCCTTGAAGGGCACGGCGAGCGTCGGCCCATCGCCGACAACAGCACGCCGGAAGGGCGGGATCTCAACCGCCGGGTGGTGATAAGCCTGGGCCGCGAACGACTCTGATGCCCCAGGTGGCAGACGGCCATTGGCTTTTGCCGCCGTCTTGGGTAGCTTATGGCCTTTTGCTTTTCTTGGGGACAATAGAATGACCTGGTTGATGTATCTGGCTCTGGGGGCCTTCGCCGGCACCCTGGCCGGATTGTTCGGGGTGGGCGGCGGCCTCATCATAGTGCCGGTGCTGATCTTCAGCTTCAAACTGCAGGGGATCGGCGGGGAGCTGGTGGCGCACATGGCGGTGGGCACCTCGCTCGCCACCATCATGTTTACCTCCCTGAGCGCTATCCACGCCCATCAGGGCCGCAAGGCCATCGATTGGCGGCTGGCGGCACTGCTGTCGCTTGGCGTAGTGGTGGGGGCCTGGCTCGGTGGCTATACCGCCGACAAGCTGTCGGGTCTGCACCTGCAGATGCTGATCGGCCTGTTCGCCTGGACCATGGCAGCCCAGATGCTGTTCCATCTCGCCCCCAGGGGCGGCGCCGCCCTGCCCGGCAAGCCGGTGCAGGTGGCGGTGGGGGGGATTATCGGCTGGGCCTCGGGCATCTTCGGCATCGGTGGCGGCTCCCTGACGGTGCCCTTCCTCAGCTGGTGCTCGGTGCCCATGCAGCGGGCGGTGGCGGTGTCGGCGGTGTGCGGCTTTCCCATCGCCCTGGTGGGTGCGCTCAGTTATGTGGTGCACGGCCTGCAGCACCAGGGGCTGCCCGCCGAAGCCTGGGGTTATGTCTACCTGCCGGCGATGATCGGCATCAGCCTGGCCAGCATGCCCTTCGCCCGCTTCGGCGCCATACTGGCGCACAAGTTGTCCGCCAGGGCGTTGCGGCGGGCCTTTGCCGGCTTTCTGATCCTGGTGGGCGCCAAGTTCCTGTTCTTCCCGGGCTGATTAAAGAGGGTGAGGGGTCACCTCACCCCTCACGCCGTTTTTCCCGCGCCATCAGCCAGTCGTCCACCCAGGCCACCAGCCAGAGCACCAGCAGGCCGGCGGCCACCAGCAGCAGGTAGTGCAGCCAGGCCATCATTCGCCCCTGATCCGGCGGATGCCGGCCTCGTAGCGGCCCTCGTCCGTGTCCACCTGGGTCTGGAAATACTTCAGGAACCACATGTACTGCTCCGGCCAGTCGGCGAGCAGGGCCTCGATCTCCGCGTTCATGGCCCGGGTGTCGGCGGCCAGATCGGCGGTGGGGTAGGGCGCCATGGGCGGGCGGATAATGAGCTCGTAGCGATGCTGTTCGGCATTGTAGACCGAGAGCACCGGCAACACCCTGGCACCGGTGAGCCGGACCAGCTTGGGCAGGGCCGGCAGGGTGGCCTTGAGTTCGCCGAAGAAGGGCACGAACAGGCTGGCCTCGCGGCCATGATCCTGGTCCGGCAGGTAGAAAAAGTGATTGCCGTCCCTGAGGGTCTTGATAATCGATTTGATGCCCGCGTTCCGCTCATAGATCAGGCCGCCGAAACGGGTTCTCTGGCGGTTGATAAACCAGTCGAACAGCTCGTTCTTGGCGCTGTGCATCATGGTGCACATGGGCAGGCCGAAAGAGTTGAGGTAGAGGCCGCCGGCATCGATGGTCCAGGTATGGGGGATCATGAAGATGATCCTGTCACCGGCCGCCAGGCAGGCATCCAGGTGCTCCTGGCCCCGTACCCGAAAGCGGTTCTGCAGATAGGCCTTGCTGCGGGCGGTCCACTCGCCGTAACCGAAAAAGCCCATCAGCCCCACCTCGATGGAGCGGCGCAGCATGTGTTCCCGCTCCGCCTCCGGCAGTTCGGGAAAGCACAGCCCGATATTGGTGCGGGCGATGTAGCACTGCTTTTTGGCGAAGCGGACAAGCAAGGGGGCGAAGGCGGCGGCGAAGCGGTCGCGCAGGCGGACGGGCACCCAGGCCAGCAGCCAGAGGGCGGCGATGGCCAGCCAGGTCGGCCAGTATCTGGGGTGCAGGTAACGGGGTTTGAACGCTTGGTCATAAACGGGATCGTGCCCGGACATAACATCATCCTCTCGAAGACGGGGCGCCAAGTGTAAGAAAAAACGCGAGCCAGATCATCTGTTGCGCCGGGGACGGAAGTAATCCCGGTTCTGGTAGAAGGCGGGAGCCTCGTTGGCCGGCCACCAGCCCGGGATGCCGAGCAAGGGCAGGGGCAACAGCGGGCGAGGCCGGTCGAACAGGGCATCCTGCTCCAGCCGCTCGGCCAGGCGGATATCGAGGCGGGCCTGGCGATCGGCCGGGGCCAGGGCGAAGAAGGCAGGCTCCATCTCCAGCACCACGCACTTGCCGGTGAGGCCGACAAAGGGGGCCAGGGCCTGCTCGTAGAGGGCATGGCCGAATACGAAGGGCTGCCAGTCCCGGCCCCAGCGTGCCCGGTGGTGGAGGAACAGCCCCTGCCAGTCGTGTTCGCGCAGCAGCGCGGTGATCTCCTCCCCCCCGGTGACGGCCAGCACCAGGCCGCATTCGTCGAAATGGGTCACCCGGTCGCGCCTGGGCGTGCGCTGCCTGGCGCCGTGGGCAGCGATATCGGCCATGTGCAGCCGGTTGAGCAGGGCCTTGGTGCGGGGAAACAGGTACCAGATCAGCGCCCCGAAGAAGTCGTGCCAGTTGGCGGGGCGGGTGGGCACCAGGCCGCGGGCCACCGCCTGCTCGTAGTAGCAGCCTAGCTTGTTGAACTCGTCGTCGTCGATAAAGCGTACCGGCAGCCGGTCGGCCAGTTGCCGGTTGAGTTCGGTCGCCGAGGGCCAGTGGTCGGCGGCTGCCGGTATCAGCCCGTTCAGTGTCGCCAGTATGGCGTTGCGTCCGGTGAACGCGGGATCCCAGTCCATTCCTTCTGCCCAGATGGATGAAAACCGCAAAGCATACCCTGAGTCGGCGCCGAGATCAGGATATAATCACAGAGAAATCCTTTTATTACCCCATTTCCCAACGCCTCCGGCTTGGATAACATAGCGCCGTCAAATCCTGCCGCACCCGAGGAGTGTGCTGATGAAATGGTTGTTTTCACTGGTATTCGTTATGAGTTTGCTGATCCCCAACGCCCATGCCCAGGCTCCGGGCATGGAAGATGTCAAGATAGGCGACAAGTGGCTGCTGGGCCGGGTGGAGTGGTTGTGGCTGCCGGTGCTGGGCGATAACGTCAAGGCGCGCATCGATTCCGGGGCCAAGACTTCCTCCATGAGCGCCACCGACATCGAAGAGTTCAGGAAGGACGGCAAGCGCTGGATCCGCTTCAGCTTCAACCACAAGAATCACCTGGAACGGCTGGAGGCCCCGCTCAGCCGCTATGTGCGTATCCGTCAGGCCAACAGCAAGAAGCTGGACCGGCGGCCCGTCATCCTGCTGCCGGTGCAGTTGGGCGGCATGGAGAAGGAGGTGGAGTTCACCTTGAAGGATCGCACCCGCATGATCTACCCGGTGCTGCTGGGGCGGGAGTTCATGGCCAGGGACGTGCTGATCGACCCCTCCCGCCTCTATATCCAGCCGGTGCGGGAGAAATAGGCTTGGAAGCTTGAAGCTTGAAGCTTGAAGCTTGAAGCTTGAAGCTTGAAGCTTGAAGCTTGAAGCTTGAAGCTTGAAGTTAGATGCTTCCGGCTTCCGGCTTCCGGCTTCCGGCTTCCGGCTTCCGGCTTCCGGCTTCCGGCTTCCGGCTTTCAGCTTCCGGCTTTCAGCGTTCCCGCAGGCTGAATGCCCGGTAGATGCACAGGGCGGCACCGCCCCAGGTGATGCCGAGCCCGATCACCATCATTACTATGGCCCCCGTGGTCATGCGCTGGCCTCCTTCTTGCTGGTGGTGTTGATCACGATGGCCAGGATCAGCATCACCGCTATCATGCCCCAGCCCATAAACAGGATCTCGCTGTTGGAATAGCCGCCGTAATTTTCCCGGAAGGCGCCCAGCAGGTTGTTGAACAGGATCACCGCCAGCATGGCGATGGACACATACTTGATGCAGACAAGCCACCAGGCGCCGATGGTAAAGTCGGACAGGCGGTTGGCATGGTCGCGGAAGTCTTCCAGCCGGCACAGCCAGCCCACCAGCAGCAGTTCGAGCAGGCAGGCCCCGAGCAGGGCGATGTTGTTGATAAAGTAATCCACCAGATCCAGCAGCAACAGACCACCCTGGGTAATGAACAACAGGCTTATCACAAAGCCGGCGCCGCAGAAGACGGTGGCGGTCCTGGCCCGGCTCCAGCCCAGCTTGGCCATCAGGCCCGCGGTTACCGCCTCGGCGATGGAGATATGGGAACTGACACCGGCGAACACCAGGGCCAGGAAGAACAGGGGGCCCATGATGCCGGGGGCGGGCAGCAGGTTGATCGCCGCCGGCAGGGTGACGAAGGCCAGGCCCACGCCGGAGCTGACCACCTCGGTCAGCGCCTTGTCCTGGGCCTGGGCCATGTAGCCCAGGGCGCCGAAGATCAGGATGCCGGCCACCATGGAAAAGCCGCAGTCCATCAGTGCCGTGATGGAGGCGTTGTTGTTGATGTCGGATTTTTCCGGCAGGTAGCTGGCGTAGGACAGCATGATGGCGAAGCCCACGCTCAGGGTGAAGAAAATCTGGCCGTAGGCGGCGGACCACACCTTGAGATCCCAGATCTTGCTGAAGTCGGGCGCGAACATCCAGTTGATGCCGTCCACCGCCCCGGGCAGGAAGACGATGCGGCCGATCAGCACCAGCACCAGCAGGAACAGCAGGGGCATCAGCACCTTGTTGATCTTCTCGATGCCGCCCTTCACCCCCTTGTAGGTGGCGTAATAGGTGGCGGCCCAGGCCAGGCACAGGGGCGGCAGCAGGTGCCATTGCAGGCCGCCCAGGCTGGAGGGGGAGTTGTCCCCGGTGAGCCCCAGGAAGTCACCAAAGAAGAAGCCGTTGCTGTCGTCCCCCCAGGACTGGCCGACGGCGAAATAGACATAGGAGATGGCCCAGGCGATCACCACCACGTAATAGAAGGCGATGATGGCGGCGATCATCACCTGGAACCAGCCCAGCCATTCGAAGCGGCTGTTCAGCGCCTTGAGGATGCCGGGCGCGCCGGAGCGGTACTTATGGCCCAGGGTGAACTCCAGGATCATAAAGGGAATGCCGGCGGTGAGCAGGGCGAACAGGTAGGGGATGAAGAAGGCCCCGCCGCCGTTCTCGTAGGCCACATAGGGAAAGCGCCAGATGTTGCCCAGCCCCACGGCCGAGCCCACGGCGGCAAGCACGAAACCGGCGCGGGTGCCCCATTGTTCTCGTTGCATAAGTCCATTCCTCGAACAGGCTCTTTGCATCTAAGAATAGATAAGGCTCCGGAAGGCGCCCATTTTTATTGTTGCGCCCAGGTTGCCGAAATATGGCGGTGAGCAGGGACGCCCCTCGTCCAGCACGGGGCGTGGAAGAAGGAGGGTAGACCGATAATTATGCAGGCAAGCCCCGAAAGATTCGGTTCAGCAAGGAGATTTGTGCATAAAGCGATAGTGGAACTGGATACTTAGATTTTGATAGAAATTACTAAAAATGATGAGAAAAATGGATTTGTTTTGTTTTTGTTAAATATATATTAAACAATAACTTACAAATAATCCTTAAGATATAAGCCATTAGAAATTCTAATTTTGTTATCGAATAAAAGTCGGTTGAGAGGGGCCTCTGACCTCACTATGCTGTGCCCAGAATCACATCAGGAGGCGCATCATGAACTCAATCAACTACCACAACCAGGACCTCGTTCGTACCGAAGGGCACGCTGCCCACACCGGCCTGCTGGCCACCCTCGGTCTCTGGCTGCACCGCAGCCGCACCCGCCGCCAGCTGTCCGAGCTGCCGGCCTACCTGCTGAAAGACATCGGCCTGAACGAAGCGGATCGTTACCAGGAAGTCAGCAAGCCGTTCTGGCAACAGTAATCTCCCGCAAGGATGCGCCCATAAAAAGCCGCCGGATGTTCCGGCGGCTTTTTTGCGTTTTGGCCCCGCGGCTCAGCCGAGCGCGAAGAAATAAACCGCCAGCAGGCCGATACAGACCAGGTTCAGGAAGAAGCCGGCCTTCATCATGTCCCGTTGGCGGACAAGGCCGGAGCCGAACACGATGGCGTTGGGCGGGGTGGCCACCGGCAGCATGAAGGCGCAGGAGGCGGACACGGCGATGACCGAGGCCACCATCACCGGCGTCAGTCCCAGGCCCTCGGCCACCGCCACAAACACCGGGATCAGCAGGGCGGCACTGGCGGTGTTGGAGGCCAGCTCGGTCAGGAACACCACGAAGGCGGTGATCGCCAGCAGGATGACGAAGGGGCTGGCGTTGCCCAGCAGCTCGGCCAGGTGATGGGCCAGGAACAGGCTGGTGCCGGTTTCCCGCAGTATGTGGCTCAGGGTCAGGCCACCGCCGAACAGCAGCAATACGCCCCAGTCGGTGTGCTTTTCGATGTCCTTCCATTCGGCTACCCGGCTGATGCCGATCAGGAT
Organism: Zobellella denitrificans; assembly: GCF_002237365.1. Taxonomy (GTDB): domain Bacteria; phylum Pseudomonadota; class Gammaproteobacteria; order Enterobacterales; family Aeromonadaceae; genus Oceanimonas; species Oceanimonas denitrificans. Next base: position 3,500 of record NZ_NMUO01000030.1, on the reverse strand, counting down.
GATGGCCAGCAGCGCCACCAGGGTATCGAAGGCGGCGAGGTTGCCAAGGGCGGCCGAGAGGGGGGTGGAGAAGATCCACAGGGCGACCGTCAGCAGGAAGATGGCCAGGGTCAGCTTGCGTTTGCCGCTCCAGTCGATGTGCTCCTGTTCGAGCTCGATACGTGCGCCCAGCCGGGGACGGAACAACAGGTACAATACCCCTATGGCCACCGGCAGCAGCAACAGGGTCACCGGCAGGCCGAGCGCCATCCAGTCGCTGAAGCTCAGGCCCACCTCGGCGGCGGCAATGGCATTGGGCGGGCTGCCCACCAGGGTGGCGATGCCGCCGATGCTGGCGCTGTAGGCCACCCCCAGCAGCACGAACACGAAGGTACTGCGATGCTGTTGTTCATCCAGGCAGGACAGCAGGCCCAGTGCCAGCGGCAGCATCATGGCGGCGGTGGCGGTGTTGCTTATCCACATGGAGAGAAAGGCCGAGGTGGCGAACAGCAGCAGCACCGCCGCGCTCAACCGGCCCCGGGCCAGCAGCAGGATGCGGCCGGCGATCAGCCGGTCGAGCTGCTGGCTGTGCATGGCTGCGGCCAGGGCGAAGCCGCCGAGGAACAGGAAGATAATGGAATTGGAAAAGTTGGCGAGGGCGGCATTGGTGTTGAGAATGCCGAGCAGGGTCGCCAGCAGCGGCACCAGCAGGGCGGTGATGGTAATATGCACCGCCTCGGTGAGCCAGAGCACGGCGATAAAGACGAGCAGGCTCAGGCCCTTGTTGACGCTGTCCTCGAAGGGCAGGGTAGTGAGCAGGATCAGGAAGAGGACGATATTGGCTGCCAGAATGCCGCCCTTGAGCCAGATGTTGCCGGCTTGCTGCGAATTGTCTCCAGACATGTTTGTTTCTCGTTATGTTATTGTTTTGTATGAAATTGTAAGTATATCACCAAGAGATGGATACAACAGATGGCCACTTCTGTAAAACAACGTCTTTTTCTGCTCCCGCGCTGGCCCCTGTTGCTCTGTGGCCTGCTGGTGCTGCTGCTGTTCGCCGGCTATGGCGCCGGGCAATACCGCCAGTATCGTCATTACCAGGCGTTGCAGCAGCAGGCCGAGCCGGTGATCGACAGCCTGCATCATCTCCATCACATGGTGACGACCGATCTCGAGAGCGGCCTGCGGCTGGAGGAACAGGTCCGTTCCCTGTCGCTGATGCTGTCGCGCTTCGCCGGCTTCCTGGAGCAGCGGCGGCTGTTGCCCGCCCAGACGGGGGCGCTGCTTTCCGAACTGAACCGGTACCTGGACAACCTGCGCGCCCTGCAGGATGCGGATATCCATGGCCGCTACCGCCTGCAGGCCTTTACCGACAGTGCCGCCACGGTGACGGATACCGCGGTCAGGGCGCAGTTGGAGCAACTGAGCCGGCTGAGCCGGCTCTACCTGAACGCCCCCAATCAGCTGTTCGTGCTGGAGCTGGAGGAGATCGCCGGCCGACTGGCACAGCGGCAGGACGAGTCCCTGCGGGAGATGCTGTACCAGCACCGGCTGTACCGGCAGAGCCTGAACGAGCTGATCGGCCTGCGCCGGCAGATCGCCGCCGACGACATTTCCGCCCTGCTCGAACGCCGGAGCGCCTGGCAACGGCAGGGGGAGGCGAGCCGGGACCGGCTGTTGCTGGTGCTGGCCGCGGGGCTGCTGCTGAGCTTCAGCCTCGGACTGCTGTTGCTGGTGGTGCGCAACCGCCAGTTGCGGGCGGCCAGCCGGGCTTCCTACAGCCTGGCTCAGGCCAAGACCGACTTTCTGGCCAATATGAGCCATGAGATCCGCACGCCCATGAACGCCATCATCGGCTTTTCCTCCCTGCTGCAGCAGACCCCGCTGGATAGCCAGCAGGCCGAGTACCTGAAGAAGATCAAGAGTTCTTCCGACAACCTGCTGCTGCTGATCAACGATATCCTGGATCTGACCAAGGTCGAGGCGGGCAAGCTGGAGCTGGAGGACATCGCCTTCGACCTCAACGAGCAGCTGGAACGGTTGTCGGGGCTGTTCGCCGACATGTCCGAGCAGAAACAGCTGGAGGTGATCATCAACAAGGCAGCGGAGGTGCCCGACCAGTTGCTGGGGGATCCCCTGCGCCTGGGCCAGGTACTGGTCAACCTGGTCAACAACGCGGTCAAGTTCACCGAGCGGGGCGAGGTGGTGCTGACGGTGTCGGTCCGTCCCGGGCCGGAGCCGCTGCTGTGCTTCGAGGTCAGGGACACCGGCATCGGCATCATGCCGGAGCAGCTCGACAAGCTGTTCCAGGCCTTTACCCAGGTCGATGCCAGCACCACCCGCAAATACGGCGGTACCGGCCTGGGCTTGAGTATCAGCCACCACCTGGTGCAGCTGATGCAAGGCAACATCCGGGTGGAGAGCCAGCCCGGGCGCGGATCCACCTTCACCGTCAGCCTGCCGCTGCGGCCGGCGCCGGGCGTCCAGTCCGGCGCCCCGTCACCGTCCTTCGCGCCGGGGCAGAAGGTGCTGCTGGTGGACGACAATCCCCTGGTGCTGGAAGTGATGGGGGGGATCCTGCGCCAGGCCGGCTTCGTGGTCTACGAGGCCCAGGATCTGGAGGAGGCCAGGCAGTTGGTGCACAAACGCGGCCATGAGCTCAGGCTGGCGCTGATCGACTGCTGCCTGGGACAGGACAACGGCCTGGAACTGGCTCGTTATCTGGTGCAGCAACCCGGCCTCGGCGGTATCGACATCGTGGTGATCAGCGCCTTCGGCCGGGAGCGCCCCGCGGCGCAGATGCGGGCCCTGGGGATCCGCCACTACCTGTCGAAGCCGGTTACCCGGAGCAGCCTGCTCGGTTGCCTGGCGCGCATACTGGACAGCCGCGCCGAGCCTGCCGAGGCGGCGCGCGCCGGCCAGCCGGATACCGAGTATTACCGCCAGCGGCTGGCGGGGTGCCAGGTACTGCTGGCGGAAGACAACAGGGTCAACCAGCAGCTGATCGTGGAGTTCCTGAAGCAGGTGGAAGTGGCGGTGACCCTGGCGGACAACGGCCGCCAGGCGGTGGAGCAGATGGCCCGGCGCACCTTCGATGCCATTCTGATGGATCTGCAGATGCCGATCCTGGACGGGGTGGAGGCGACCCGCCAGATCCGCAAACTCCGGGTACATCACGATATTCCCATCATCGCCCTGACCGCCAGCGCCATGCGCGGTGACCGGGAAGCCAGCCTGAAGGCTGGCATGAACGGTTATGTCACCAAGCCGGTCCACCGCATCGACCTGTACCAGGCCCTGGCGCAGGCGCTGGGGAAGACTGCGCCGAAGGAGCGGGAGGCCGCCGGGGAAGCGCCCCGGGTGCCCGTCGCCGCCCGGCAGCAAGCCCTGGCGGACTTTGCCGAACAGCACCAGGACGATATCTGGCTGGTGCAGGCGGCCCTGGCCGGGGAGGACTGGCAGGAGGCCCGCCGGCTGTTGCACGAGCTGGCGGCGGGGGCCGAGTTTTGCCGGGCCGGGGA
>NZ_NMUO01000003.1 GCF_002237365.1 Zobellella denitrificans | reverse complement strand
CTTAATTGGAGTACGTAAGAGAGTTGCGATGTTGAACTGAATATTTTTTTTTTTTGCAAGAAGAAGACGGCAAAGGAGGTGGGCGATTGCCTCGTGGGCCGGAAAGTTTTTAAAAGACAGAGAGTTGAGGAGTACCCGGGGGCCCCACCCTGGCCGCGGGCCATGCCCCGCCAGAGGAAGAAGGGCCGCGACGCCAGGGCCGCCCCCCCCGCCCCCCGCAAGGAAGAAGCCCGCCGCAACCGGGAACTGAAGGCCCAACAGGCGGCACAAAACGCCCCGGCGGCGGAAAAATCCGGCGACGACAAGCAGGCCGCCGTGGCCGCCGCCATCGCCCGCGCCAAGGCACGCAAGGCCGAACAGCAAGCCGGAGCCGCCCCGGCCGGAGCAGACGTTGCCCCCCCTGCGGCCGAACAGCCGGCTGAAACCCAGGATGCCGACGCCGCCAAAAAAGCGGCCATCAAGGCCGCCGTGGAGCGGGCCAAGGCCCGCCGGGCCCAGCAGCAGGCCACCCCCTCTCAACCCGATCGAGAAGACGAGTCCTAATGGCGTTTACACTCAGCAGCTCACCCCATGATCACGCCCCCCTGAACACCGCCACCCTGATGCGGCGGGTCTGCTACTGCCTGATCCCGGGCATACTGGTGCAGTGGTGGTTCTTCGGCTGGGGCAGCCTGGTCCAGATAGCCCTGGCCGTGACCACCGCCTACGCCGCCGAAGCCCTGGTGCTGGCCCTGCGCAAGCGGCGCTTCGCTCCCCTCAGGGACAACTCGGCCCTGCTGACGGCGCTGCTGATCGGCATCGCCGTGCCGCCACTCGCCCCCTGGTGGCTGGTGGTGATCGGCACCGCCTTCGCCATCATCGTCGCCAAGCAGCTCTACGGTGGCCTGGGCCAGAACCTGTTCAACCCGGCCATGGTGGCCTATGTGCTGCTGCTGGTGTCCTTTCCGCTGCCCATGACCAGCTGGCTGCCGCCGCTTGCGCTGCAGACCTACCCGCCGGGGCTGCTGGACAGCCTGTCGGCCATCTTCACCGGTTTCACCCTGGATGGCTTCGCCCCCCACCAATTGCGCGAGCTGGCCGACGGCACCACCATGGCCACCCCGCTCGATACCCTGAAAACCGGCTTCACCCAGGGCCACACCGGCAGTGAAATCCTGGCCGGCCCGGTGTTCGGCGGCCTGGCCGGCATCGGCTGGCAGTGGGTCAACCTGGCCTACCTGGCCGGCGGCCTCGCCCTGTTGCGGCTGCGGCTCATCAGTTGGCCCATCCCGGTGGCCATGCTCGGCACCCTCTTCCTGCTCAGCCTGGTAGGCTTTATGGTCTCCCCCGATGGCACCATAGGCCCCATGATGCACCTCTTTTCCGGCGCCACCATGCTGGGGGCCTTCTTTATCGCCACCGACCCGGTGTCGGCGGCCACCACCTTCCGCGGCCGCCTCGTCTACGGCGCCCTGATCGGCCTGCTGATCTACCTTGTCCGCACCTTCGGCGGCTATCCGGACGCGGTGGCCTTCGCGGTGCTGCTGGCCAACATGACGGTGCCCATGATAGACAGCCTGACCAAGCCCAAGACCTACGGGGAGGCCCGCTGATGCTGGAGATGATGCGCAAGAACGGCCTGATCCTCGCTGTGTTCGCCCTGGGCTGTACCGCCCTGGTGGCCGTTACCCACAGCCTGACCCGTCATACCATAGTGGCGCAGGAGCAGGCCCAGTTGCTCTTGGTACTGAACGAGTTGCTGCCCCCCGACAGCCACGATGAGCCCCTGTTCAACCACTGCGCCCTGGTGGCCAGCGAACACTACCTCGGCAGCCGGGATCCCCTGCCCGCCTTTACCGCGGTGAAAAACGGCGAAGTGCGGGGCCATGCCATCGAAGCCATCGCCCCCGACGGTTACAGCGGCGCCATCAAGCTGGTGGTGGGGGTGAACGCCGACGGCCGTCTCTCGGGCGTGCGGGTGCTAGCCCACAACGAAACCCCGGGCCTGGGCGACAAGATAGAACTGAAAAAATCCCCCTGGGTGCTGGCCTTCGACGGCATGGAACTGATCGGCGAGGAAGACCCCCGCTGGGCGGTGCGCCGGGACGGCGGCCAGTTCGACGCCTTCACCGGCGCCACCATCACCCCCAGGGCGGTGGTCAAGGCGGTGCGCCAGGTGCTGCTGATGCTGGAACAGGAGCCCGGGCTGCTGAGCCAGGCTCCCCGCTGCGGAGAGACCCTATGACCGAACAACAGAAAGACATCATCCGCCAGGGGCTGTGGAAGAACAACCCGGCCCTGGTGCAGATCCTCGGCCTGTGCCCGGTGCTGGCGGTGACCAGCACCCTGACCAACGCCATGGGCCTGGGGCTGGCCACCATGCTGGTGCTGATAGGCTCCAACCTCACCGTCTCCCTGGTGCGCCGCTGGGTGCCGAACGAGGTGCGTATTCCCATCTACGTGATGATCATCGCCAGTTTCGTCACCTGCGTGCAGCTGCTGATGAACGCCTATACCTACGGGCTGTACCAGTCGCTCGGCATCTTTATCCCCCTTATCGTCACCAACTGCGTGATCATCGGCCGGGCCGAGGCCTTCGCCTCCAAGAACAGCCCGCCCCTGGCCGCCCTCGACGGCCTGATGATGGGCCTGGGCTTTACCGCCGTGCTGCTGGTGCTGGGCGGGCTGCGCGAGCTGCTGGGCCAGGGCACCCTGTTCGACGGCGCCGAGCTGCTGCTGGGCGACTGGGCGGCGGGGCTGCGCGTCGATGTGCTGCACCTGGACAACGGTTTCCTGCTGGCGATACTGCCCCCCGGCGCCTTTATCGGCCTGGGGATGCTGATCGCCGCCAAAAACTGGCTGGACGGGCGCCTGGCGGCCCGCCGCGCCCCGGCGCCCAAGGCCGAGATCACCAGAGCAAGGGTCACCTCGTTATGAACATGGAAAAACGCCGCCAGATCCTGGAGCGGCTGCGGGCGGACAACCCCCACCCCACCACGGAGCTGAACTACGCCAATCCCTTCGAGCTGCTGATTGCCGTGCTGCTCTCGGCCCAGGCCACGGACGTGAGTGTCAACAAGGCCACCAAGGGCCTGTTTGCCGCCGCCCCCACCCCCGCCGCCATGCAGGCCCTGGGGGTGGACGGGGTAAAGGAGCACATCAAGACCATAGGGCTGTTCAACTCCAAGGCCGAAAATGTCATCAAGACCTGTGCCATACTGCTGGAAAAACACGGCGGCGAGGTGCCGGAAGACCGGGAAGCCCTCGAGGCCCTGCCCGGGGTGGGCCGCAAGACCGCCAACGTGGTGCTCAACACCGCCTTCGGCTGGCCGACCATAGCGGTGGACACCCATATCTTCCGCCTGGCCAACCGCACCCGCTTCGCCCCGGGCAAAAACGTGGACGAGGTGGAGCAGAAGCTGCTGAAGTGGGTGCCGGCGGAATTCAAGCTGGACGTGCACCACTGGTTTATTTTGCACGGCCGCTATGTGTGCCTGGCGCGCAAGCCCCGCTGCGGCGCCTGCATCATCGAGGATCTGTGCGAGTATAAAGACAAGCAATATCCCGATTCCTGAAGCCCGGGCTTGGACCCGCCCCCCTGTTCGGGGGTAGACTGGGGTTCAACCGAGTAACCTAAGGAGCATGGCTTGCATACCCTCAGGCTCTTTGCCGGCGCCTTTTTACATGCCCTGAACAACCTGCTGCCCATCATAGGGGTGGTGCTGCTGTTCCAGCTGCTGCTCGGCCAGTGGCCGGAGGACGCCGCCGGCATGGCGCTGGGGTTGCTTATCGTGGCGGCCGGCATCGCCCTCTTCCTGCAGGGGCTGGAGCTCAGCATCTTTCCCCTCGGCAAGAGCCTGGCCAACCAGTTCGCCCGCAAGGGCTCGGTGCCCATACTGCTCTGTTTCGGCTTCGCCATGGGCTTTTCGGCGGTGATTGCCGAGCCGGCGCTGATCGCGGTGGCCTCCCAGGCCGAGCTGGTCAGCCAGGGCCGCATCCAGGCCCTGACCCTGCGCCTGATCGTGGCCCTGTCGGTGGGCCTGGTAATGGCCGCCGGGGTGCTGCGCATCATCCTCGGCCAGGGCCTGCACTGGTACATGATAGGCGGCTACAGCCTGGTGGTGCTGGTGACCTTCTTCGCGCCGCCCGAAATCGTCGGCCTGGCCTACGACTCGGGCGGGGTCACCACCAATATCGTGACGGTGCCGCTGATCGCCGCCATGGGTATCGGCCTGGCCGCCTCCATCAAGGGCCGCAACCCGCTGATGGACGGCTTCGGCCTGGTGGCCCTGGCGGTGATGGTGCCCATGGTCAGCGTGCAGCTCTACGGCATCGTCACCTACAGCCTGGGCGCGGCCCCCCTGCCAGTGCCGGCGAACGACATCCAGGACACCGTTATCCATTCCCCCTGGCTAAGGGTCGTTTTCGACCTCGTTCTGATGCTGCGGGACGTGACCCCCATACTGGTGGTGGTGCTGTTCTTCCAGTACCTGGTGCTCAAGCGTTCCCTGTCCAACCCGACCCGGGTGTTTTTCGGCTTTCTGATGGTGCTGGTGGGGCTCTATGCCTTCGTGGTCGGCCTCAAACTCGGCCTCTTTCCCATCGGCACCCGCATGGCCGAACAGCTGATCGGCCAGGATCGGGTGCTCTATATCTACCTGTTCGCCTTCGCCATCGGCTTCGCCACCACCATGGCGGAGCCGGCGCTGATCGCCGTGGGCCACCAGGCGGAACAGGCCGCCCCCGGCGAACTGAGCGCCCGGGCCATCCGCCTGGTGGTGGCCCTGGGAGTGGCCCTGGGCATTACCCTGGGCGTGCACCGCATCATCAGCGGCGGCTCCATCCACCACTTCATCATCGGCAGCTACCTGCTGGTGCTGCTGCTGATCTGGATCTGCCCGCGCAACATACTGGCGCTGGCCTTCGATCTGGGCGGGGTCACCACCTCGGAGGTGACGGTGCCGCTGATCACCGCCTTAGGGATAGGCCTGGCCAGCCATATCGAGGGGCGCAACGTGCTGATCGACGGCTTTGGCCTGATCGCCTTCGCCTCCATCTACCCCATAGTGACGGTGATGATCTACGCCATCGCAGCGGATCTGCTATTTAAATACCGGAGAGCATCTTCATGAAATTTTCGTTACTGGTGGCCATAGTGCCCGAAGAGCTGGAGCAGGGCTGCATCGATGCGGCCAAGGAGGCCGGAGCCGGCGGCGTGACCATCATGAATGGCCGGGGCATCGGCACCAGCAGCAAGAAGACCTTTTTCGGGCTCACCTACGAGGGCTCCCAGAGCATACTGCTGATGGTGCTGGAGAAAAACCTGTCGCTGCATGTGCTGAAGGCCATTCAGGCGGAGCTTGCCATCATCCCGAAGGACAAGGAAGAAGGCGCCTCCAAAGGCGTGGTGCTGACCCTGCCCCTGGAGCACCTGGGCGGCATAGAGGCGGCCCAGCTCGAACAGTTCGAACGCTTTATCAAGGATGACTTTTAAACAGAAGATAACCCGGAACAGCAACCGGGTATCGCTAAGCAGACCCTCCGCGCCAGGGATGGCGCGGCGGAGCCCCCATGGATGGGGTTACGGCGTGTCTGTGTGTGATACCCGGTTGATGGGCCAGGTAGTTAAGGAGCACCCACATGCTGGTAAAAGATATCATGGTGACCGAGGTCATCACCGTCTCCCCCTTCGCCAAGGTGCGGGAAGCCCTGAGCCTGATGAAACGGCACAAGGTGAAATGCCTGGTGGTGGACAAGGCCAACGAGCACGACGCCTACGGCCTTATCACCTACTCCACCATCATCAAGACCATAGTGGCGGAAAGCGGCGACATCGATCTTATCAATGTCTACGATGTCTGCGCCAAGCCGGCCATCGCCGTGGGCCAGGACCTGGCCATCAAGCACGTGGCCCGGCTGATGACCAGCTACGGTTTCAACCGCATACTGGTGCTCGACAACAACAGCCTGGTGGGGCTTATTACCATCACCGACATTATCGACACCATACTGGACATGGTGGAATAACCATAACGGACTGATTTTACATTCAACTACCGGGAGTCTTGAATATGCGTATTTTGCACACCATGCTGCGGGTCGGCGATCTGGACAAGTCCATCGCCTTTTACACCGATATCATGGGCATGAAACTGCTGCGCACCAGCGAAAACACCGAATACCAGTACACCCTGGCCTTTGTCGGCTACGGCGAGGAAAAGGACGAAGCGGTACTGGAGCTGACCTACAACTGGGGCACCGACCGCTATGATCTGGGCACCGCCTACGGCCATATCGCCATCGAAGCCGACGACATCTACGCCATGTGCGAGCAGATCCGCGCCGCCGGCGGCAAGGTGACCCGGGAGCCGGGCCCGGTCAAGGGCGGCACCACCGTCATCGCCTTTGTGGAAGACCCGGACGGCTACAAGATTGAGCTGATCGCCAAGAAAGACGCCGGCAAGGGACTGGGGGGCTAAAGCTGACATGGGGCGCAGGCGGCCCGCCTGCATTCCCGCACTGCGGGAAACCCGGTGCAAGCCCCAATGCGGGCGGGCCGCCCGCGCTCCAACCCGGCTACCGATAAGGCAGCTCTATCCCCTCGAACAGCTTGTCGATTTCGTCCGGGGCCTTGAGCGAGATCACCTTGTCCACCCGCTCCCGGGTGAGGTGGGGCGCGAAGCGCTCGATAAAATCGTACATGTAGCTGCGCAGGAAGGTGCCCTTGCGAAACCCTATCTTGGTGGTACTGGCGGCGAACAGGTGGCTGGCATCGATGGCCACCAGATCCGCGTCCTGCACCGGATCCACCGCCATGCTGGCCAGCACCCCTATCCCTATCCCCAGCCGCACATAGGTCTTGATCACGTCCGCGTCGGTGGCGGTGAACACCACCTTGGGCTCGAAGCCGGCCCGGTTGAAGGCGATATCCAGCTCGGAGCGACCGGTAAAACCGAACACATAGGTCACCAGCGGATACTGGGCAATATCGGCGATGCCTGGCTTCTCGATGGCCGCCAGCGGATGCCCCTTGGGTACCAGGATGCAACGGTTCCAGTGATAGCAGGGCAGCATGATGAGATCCTGATACAGGTGCAGGGCCTCGGTGGCAATGGCGAAATCGGAGGCGCCCTTGGCCACCGACTCGCTGATCTGCGCCGGCGTGCCCTGGTGCATGTGCAGCGACACCTTGGGGTAGCGCTCGATAAACCCCTTGATCACCGCGGGCAGGGCATAACGGGCCTGGGTATGGGTGGTGGAAATATTGAGCGAGCCCTGATCCGGATGGGTATGCTGGCTGGCCACCGCCTTGATGCTCTCCACCTTGCCCAGGATCTCGCCGGCGATGCGGATGATGTCCCTGCCCGCCGGGGTAACCTGGGTCAGGTGCTTTCCGCTGCGCTCGAACACCTGAATGCCCAGCTCGTCCTCCAGCATGCGCACCTGTTTGCTGATCCCGGGCTGGGAGGTGTACAGGCTTTCGGCGGTGGCGGACACATTCAGGTTGTGGTTGGCAACTTCCACGATGTAGCGCAACTGTTGCAGTTTCATGGCGGCTCGGGGTTAGGGTGACTTAGCTAAATACTATCAGACCTTGGCGGAATATCCTCGATAACGGCCGCAGAGAATCGTTTTAATCCCCCCTAATCGACTGAACTATCGCCGGTTTTACTCTCCTTGGGCGCGGGAAGTTAGCCAAAGCGTCGCTACTGGGTTAACATTTCCATCCAGACCATCCTCCTAACCGAAGCGAGCCGCTGACAGATGATTCTGACCCTGGTACTCATAGCCATAGGCGCCCTGCTGTTTCTGGTCATCCTATACAATGTGATTCAACAATACCGGCAAAAGCAGGAAACCGAAAAGCGCACCCTGATGCTGAAACACAAGCACCAGATCAATGAAACGGACGAGCTTTTGCTCAGTGCCAGCCAGTTACCCTACAGCAAAACCCTGATGCTGGTGCTGTACGGACGTATCCTCGGCAGCCTGCAAGCCATGCAACAGCAGGATCCCGACAATCCGCAAATAAAAGGCCGCATTGCCGGTGTCGAACAACAGTTCCAGCATCTGCGCGATCACTATCAAATGGAATCCGAAGGGATCAAAACCCCGGAGTCGGATCAGCAAGCCATCCATATGCTGCAGATCGTCAAACGACTGAGGATGGTGCTGCGCGCCGAACACAATAAAGGCAAGCTGGGGACCCAGCACTTCGTATTGGAAGATCGGCGGCTGGAGCTTATCCAGTTGAAGATCAACCTGACCAACCTGATCAAACGGGCACGCTCGGCCTTCGATAACCGGGAAATCAACATGGCCCGGCAAATGCTTGAGAAAGGAGTCAAGGCAGTCAGCATGATCCCGGACAAGGACGAACAGCTGAAAAGAATGGAAGAAGCCCTGCGCAACCGGCTTGACGAACTCAGCCAGGATCAGGACAAGGCCATGCGCGAGCAGGAGGAGCGGGAAGAGCAGAAAGTCACCTCCGAGCTCGATGTGCTGTTCCAGCCCAAGCGCAAGTGGTAACGCCCATGCTGGAGCCGATACTGGGCGATCCCCGGCCTTTCTTCGACCACCTGGCCCGGGGGATGGAACAGCAGGGTCTGCCCCTCGACCTGGGGCCCATGGACCATGTCTGTTACCGAACGACAAGCAATGACCAGTACCTTGAACTGCGCCGTTCACTGGCGGCGGCGGGCGAGGTGCTGGTGGAAGGCATGATAGGCGGCAGGCCCATCGTCACCTTTCGGCTGCACCAGCCGCTGGCCAGCCCCTTCGGCCCCGTCCCCTGCCTGGAGCTGGCCGCGCCCAAGCCGGGCAAGGTCCACCACCCCGGCCTGGAGCACGGCGAAATCGTGGTGGCGAGCCTGGAGCGACTGCTGCGGGACTATCCCCGGGTGCCCTTCGACACCAGTAGCCTGCGGCAGAACCCGCCGGAGCTGACCCTGGCCCTGCCCCCCTGTCAGATCAAGTTCCATCTGCACCCCCTGGCGGACACCATTGCCGCGGAAATCGCCCGGAATGAGGTGGTGCCGGTACCCGCGGACTACTTCAGGCGTTGACCGGCACCCGCCGCTCCAGGCGCCACAGCCGCAGGCTCAGCCCCGCCGTCACCCCCAGCACCAGCATCATTCCCATCGCCACCCCGGGCAGGCCCGCCCCTTCCCAGAACGGGTAGAGATAAAGCCCGCCCAGGCTGGCCCCCAGGTAGTAAAACACCAGGTAAAGCGACGACGCCAGCGCCCGGTGCTGCTGCACGCTGCGCCCCACCCAGCTGCTGGCGCAGGCGTGGGCCAGGAAAAAGGCGAAACTGTCCACCAGCAGCGCCAGCAGGATCAGCGGCAGCCGCTCGCTCAGCAACCCCAGGTTGCCCACCGCCATGATGCCGATGGCCAGCAGCAGGGTCTGGCACAGGCCGAAGCGGTGGATAAGCCAGCCGCTGATGCCGGAGGCGAAGGTACCGGTCAGGTAGGTCAGGAACAACAGCCCCAGGGCCGCCGGCGCCAGGCTGATGGGGGGCGCCGCCAGGTAAAAGGCCACATAGGTGTACTGGTTGAGAAACACCATAAAGTTGAGCCCGCCCACCAGGTACACCGGCCACAGCAGGGGATTGCGCACATGCCCGAGCAGGGCGCTGGCGCCCTCCCCCCTGGCCGCCGGCACGAAATGACGGGAGCGGGGCAGCAGCTTCAGCAGCGGCAGCCACAGCAGCAGGCTGAGTCCGCCGAGCATCAGGAAGCTGGCCTGCCAGCCTCCCGCCCACTGGGCGATCAGCCCGCCCAGTACCCGCCCGGCGATGCCCCCGACGGAATTGGCGGCGATGTAGATGCCGATGCTGGTCACCAGCGCCTTGGGGGTAAATTCCTCCCCCATGTAGGCCACCGCCGTGGCCGGCAGCCCGGCCAGGAAAAAGCCCTGCAGGGCGCGCAGCCACACCAGGGTGCCGAAGCCCGGCGCCCGGGAAATCAGCATGCCGAGCAATACCGCCACCAGCAGGCAGCCCAGCATCACCGGCTTGCGGCCAAGGCGGTCGGCCACCCGCGCCCAGAACAAGAGTCCCACCGCCAGCCCCAGGGTGGCCACCGACAGCGCCCAGCCGGCATCCAGGGCCGACAGCCCGAAGTCCTGCGCCAGCAGGGGCAACAGCGGCTGGGTCAGGTAAAGGTTGATGAACACCAGCATGGAGCCGAGGCCGAGGGCCAGGGTGGCACGCCACCAGAGTGGGGTTTTCAGATCTATCATGGGCAACTCCAAGGGCAGAGCCTTGACCTTAACGCCCGCCAATGCATAAATGAAATATATAAAATTTATGGAAAAAATAACTGACCCTTATGCTTGAAACCAAATGGTTGCGCCAGTTCGCCACCGTGGCCCGGGAAGGCAGCATCACCCGTGCCGCCGAGCAGTTGCACCTGGCCCAGCCCGCCGTGACCATGACCATCAAGAAGCTGGAGCGGGAACTCGGCATCGGCCTGTTCGACCGTCGCCAGGGCCGGCTGCGGCTCACCCCCGAGGGAGAACGGCTCTACCAGCATGCCGAGCGTATCCTCGCCGCCCTGACACTGGCCGAGCAGGACATGGCGGCCCTGCACGATCTCAGCGCCGGCGAGGTCTGCATCGGCATTCCCAGCATGCTCGGCTCCTTTTACTTTCCGCCCCTGCTGATGGCATTCAGGCATCGCTACCCGAGCCTCTCCATCCGGGTGGAAGACGCGGGCACCCAGGATGTGCTCGGGCGTCTGTGCCAGGGCAAGCTCGGCCTCGGCATCGTGCTCACCGCCTCCCTGCCGGCGGGACTCACCGGCCTGCCCCTGCTGCGGGAAGAAATGGTGGCGGTGGTACCGGCGGAGCACCCGGCCCGCCACCAGCCTTATATGGCCATCGAGGACTTTCTGCGCCAGGAACTGGCCCTGTTCCGCCACGGCTTCTTTCACCGGGAATATATCGAGGAGGTGGCCCGCCAGGCCGGCATCACTCCCGTTATCGGCTTCGAGAGCAACCTGATCCCGCTGCTGAAGGCGGTGGTGCGCCAGGGTTTTGCCATCACCACCTTTCTGCGCATGGCCGTGCGGGACGACCCGAGCCTGTTCGCCGTTTCCTTTAAGGAGCCCTACTTCCTCGACCTTTGCCTGGCCTGGCCGGACGACCGGCGGCTGTCCCGGGCCGAACAGGCCTTTATCGACTTTATCCGGGAGCAGCACCGGGGCTGAACATTCCCCCAAACGACGTCCATCCGGGGCGCAGGCGGGCCGCCGGCCTTCGCGCGCAACGGGAATCCGGAACACCGACCAGTTTAAAGCTCAGGCGGCGCCGATACTTGGGGCGCAGGCGGCCCGCCTGCCTTCGCGCGTAGCGCGAACCCTGCCATACCACAAGTTTAAAAAGGCTCGAGGCAGAATCGGCATCGCGGGTTGGGCTGTGCTTTCGCCCACCTCGGTGCCACCTTTATGCGGGCGGGCCGCCCGCGCCCCAAGGCGCAAACCCGAAACCGGCGGGGTGCTTGCGGATCCGGCACGGGTGTTCCCGGCGGCTAAAGCGCCGGCTACGGGGATAAGATGCAGGCGCCCGTTTACGTGGCGCGAGGTGAGGCGAAAAAACCAGCAACTGGCCCGCTGCACTAGGGCAATCTTTACAGGCCGCCTCAAAAAACGTTATAACGTAACAAAATAAATCCAATTGGAGCATCATATGAAACTTAATCCTGTTGCCTTCCCGCTGGCCCTGCTGCCCCTCGCCCTGTCCGCCCAGACCCAGCTCGGCGTGCACGAACACGGCCATGGCCAGCTCAACCTGGCCCTGGAGCAGCAGCAACTGGTGCTGGAGCTGACCGCCCCGGCGGCGGATATCGTCGGCTTCGAGCACGATGCCGCCACCGACGCCGAAAAGGCCCAGCTGGCCGCGGCGCAGGACAAGCTCCGCCAGGCGGATGCCCTTTTCAGCCTGGCCCCGGCGGCGGGCTGCCGGCTGGAAAAGGTCGAGCTGATCGAGGACGAGGACGAACACGGTCATGACCATAAGGACCACGACCACGACCACGACCACGACCACGACCATCATGATGATCATCAACACGAGCATCATGACAAACATGACCATGACCATAAGGACCATGACCATGAAGAGCATGGCCACAGCGATATCCAGGTGCACTACTTCTATCACTGCGACCAGCCGGATGCCCTCAACCGGATCGACGTGGCCCTGTTCGAGCAGTTTCCGAGCTTTAACCGCCTCGAGGTACAGGGTATCCTGCCTTCGGGCCAGGTGGCCGCCACCCTGACCCCGGCACAACCCCAACTCAGCTGGTAACAGATGACTGCACTGATTTCCATGGAAAACCTGCGCTTCGCCTGGCCCGGCCAGCCCGAACTGCTGCATATAGCGCGGCTCGAGCTGGCCGCCGGCGAGCGCATCTTTATCAAGGGCCCGAGCGGCAGCGGCAAGAGCACCCTGCTCGGCCTGCTGGCCGGTATCCAGCGGGCCAGCCAGGGCCGGCTCGAGGTGCTGGGCCAGGATCTGTCGCGGCTCTCGGGCCGGGCCCGGGATCGCTTCCGGGCCGACCACCTGGGCTATATCTTCCAGCAGTTCAACCTGCTCCCCTTTCTGTCGGTACTGGAAACCGTCCCCTCGGCGCTGATCTTCCCCCGCCACAAGCGGGCCCGGTTGCAGGCGCCGGCCCGGGAAGAGGCCGAACGGCTGCTGGGCGAGCTGCAACTGCCCCCCGGCCTGTGGCAACAGCCGGTGCACCGCCTCAGCATCGGCCAGCAGCAGCGGGTAGCAGCGGCCCGGGCGCTGATCGGCCGCCCCGAGCTGGTCATCGCCGACGAGCCCACCTCGGCGCTGGACACCGACAACAGGGCCGCCTTTATCGAGCTGTTGTTCAACGAATGCAACCTGCAGGGCAGCACCCTGGTGTTCGTCAGCCACGACCCCCATCTGGAGCCGCTGTTTTCCCGGGTGGTGTCCCTGCCCGAACTGAATAAGGTACCGCCATGTTAATGCTGGCCCTCAAAAGCCTGTGGGCGCGCCGGCTCACCGCGGGCCTCACCCTGGCCGCCATCGCCATCAGCGTGCTGCTGCTGGTGGGGGTGGAAAAGGTGCGCCATGAGCTGAAAGACAGCTTCGCCCGCACCATCTCCGGCACCGATCTGATCGTGGGCGCCCGCTCCGGCCAGATAAACCTCCTGCTCTATTCGGTATTCCGCCTCGGCAACCCCACCAACAACATCAGCTGGGATTCCTACCAGCGTATCAGGGAGCAGAAGGGGGTGGCCTGGACCATTCCCCTGTCGCTGGGCGACTCCCACCAGGGATTCAGGGTGCTGGGCACCAGCGAGGACTATTTCAGATACTACGCCTACGGCCGCCAGCAGCCGCTGACCCTGGCCCAGGGCCGCCCCTTCAATGACACCTTCGAGGCGGTGATAGGCGCGGACGTGGCCCGAAAGCTCGGCTACCGGCTGGGGGATGGGCTGGTGATCGCCCATGGCGCCGGCAACACCTCCTTCAGCCTGCACGAGGACCTGCCCTTCACCCTGGTGGGCATACTGGCCCCCACCGGCACCCCGGTGGACAGAACGGTGCATGTGCGCCTCGACGGGCTTGAGGCCATCCACCTCGGCTGGCAGAGCGGCCGCCAGACCCGTGCCCTGAGCGAGGCCGAGGCCCGCGCCGCCGACCTCACCCCCAAGGCCATCACCGCCTTCCTGGTGGGGCTGGAAAACAAGGTGCTGGCCTTCCAGCTGCAGCGGGCCATCAACGGCTACCGGGCCGAGCCCCTGTCCGCCATCCTGCCCGGCACCGCCCTGCACGAGCTGTGGAGCATGATGAGCATGGCCGAGAAGGCCATCGCCTTTATCGCCCTGTTCGTGGTGGTGGCCGGCCTGCTGGGCATGCTCACCACCCTGCTCGCCGGCCTTTCGGCCCGGCGGCGGGAACTGGCCATTTTGCGCTCCCTCGGCGCCGGGCCGCGACACCTGTTTGCGCTGCTGGCGCTGGAAGCGGCCATTTTGACCGGCCTGGGGATGTTACTGGGGCTGCTGCTGTTGTATCTTGGTCTCAGCCTGGCCGCCCCCCTGGTACAGGCCCAGTACGGGCTGCTGCTTTATCCCGGCCTGCCCACGGTCGCCGAATGGCGCCTGCTCGGGCTTATCTGGCTGGCGGGCCTGGTGATCGGCCTGTTGCCGGCGGCCCAGGCCTACCGCTACTCGGTCAACGACGGAATGAGTATTAAACAGTGAAAAAATGCAGTATCTGGCTGGCCAGCCTGGCCCTGTTGATGGCCCCGGCCTGGGCCGACGAATTCACCCTGCTGGAGTGGGACGATCTGATCCCCATGGAAGAGCGGCTCAACCCGCCGCCCTTCCCCGAGGTGAACCACGAAGACGAATTCGCCATTCCGCCCCAGCCGGTGGGCAAGGTGGTGCCCACCCTCGATGGCCAGAAGGTGCGGCTGCCGGGCTTTGTGGTGCCGCTCGAGGGTGACAGCAAGGCGGTGACCACCTTCTTCCTGGTGCCCTACTTCGGCGCCTGTATCCATGTGCCGCCGCCGCCCACCAACCAGATAGTCTACGTGGACTTCCCCAAGGGCGCCCGGGTGGACGATCTCTGGGACGCGGTCTGGGTGACCGGTACCCTGCGCACCGTCAGCGCCAGCCACGAAGTGGCCAACGCCTCCTATTCCCTCGAAGGGGTCAGCGTCGAGCCCTACGATCTGTAAAGGCCCGGGGCTGGGGCTTGCCCGCCCCCTTGGGGCGCGGGCGGCCCGCCCGCATTAGGGCAACACCGAGGTAACCAAAGGCACAGCCGGCGCCCGTAGCCGGCGCTTTAGCCGCCGGAACATACCGCGCCAGAGCCGGCAGGCCCCCGCCGGTTGCCGATTCGCGCCACGTAAACGGGCGCCTACAACCGCCGGAACATGCTTTGCCTGAACCGCTCGCCGCTATACAATCCCCGCTTTTCAACCGACGCGAGCCGCCATGCGCCTGATACTGGCCCCGATGGAAGGGGTGCTTGACCATCTGATGCGGGATCTGCTGACCCGCCTCAACCCCTTTGACCTTTGCGTGACCGAATTCATCCGGGTGGTGGACATGCGCCTGCCACCCCGGGTGTTCTACCGGCTCTGCCCCGAGCTGTACCAGGGCTGCCGCACCCCGGCGGGCACCCCGGTACGCATCCAACTGCTCGGGCAGGATCCGGACTGGCTGGCGGAAAACGCCGCCCAGGCCTGTCGCCTGGGCGCCCAGGGCATAGATCTCAACTTCGGCTGCCCGGCCAAGACCGTCAACCGCCACAGGGGCGGCGCCGCCCTGCTGAACGACAGCGAGCTGCTCTACCGCATCGCCAAAGCGGTACGGGCGGCGGTACCCGCCTCGTTGCCGGTGAGCGCCAAGATCCGCCTGGGGGTGGACGAGCGCGACTCCTACCTGGAGAACAGCCTGGCCCTGGCGGAAGGCGGGGTCAGCGAGCTGGCGGTACATGCCCGCAGCAAGAAGGACGGCTACCGCCCCCCCGCCCACTGGCCCCTGGTGGCCGACATCCGCCGCGCCCTGGCCATTCCGGTGGTGGTGAACGGCGAGATCTGGAACGCCGCCCAGGCCGGGCAGGCCCGGAGGGAGAGCTACTGCCAGGATCTGATGCTGGGCCGGGGCGCCCTGGCCCTGCCCAACCTGGCCGCCACCATAGGCCAGGGCGCCGCGCCCATGGCCTGGCGGCAGGTGGTGGCCCTGCTGCTGGACTATTCGGCGATGGAGATAGCGGGCGACAAGGGGCTTTACTACCCCAACCGCATCAAGCAGTGGCTGAGCTACCTCAGGCTGCACTACCCGGAGGCCCAGGCCCTGTTCGGCCGTATCCGCACCCTGAAGCACACCGCCGAGATCAGGCAGACTCTGGCTTCCCTTTGATTTGTATCATGATGTGCCGGTGGCCCCGGCCCTATACTGGCGGCCGGTATTCCCCCTTTTTTGGACATCATCATGAGCAGCATCATTACCAAGTCCCGGCTGGAAGCCCGGCTGCAGGCCGAGGTGGAGCGCCGCCGCCAGGCTTTTCTGGAGGCGCTGCTGGCCCTGGACGCCCCCCTGGCCGCCGAGTTGCACCGGCTGCCGCCGGACGAATGGGCCGACTACCCGCCCCTGGCCGCCTATCCCCAGCTGCAGCCGCAGCTGAAATCCCTGAAGCAGGCGGACGCCGCCCTCTGCCAGTGGCAGTTGGGCCTGTACGGCCTGTGCAGCGACTGCGAGGCCGAGCTCACCACCGAGCAGCTGTGGGACGACCCCTGCCGCCAGCGCTGCGACCCCTGCGAAGAGAAATACCGCAAGGCCCAGCACGGCGCCTGGGAGTTGTAGCGTAAGGCGTAAGGCGTAAGGCGTAAGGCGTAAGGCGTAAGGCGTAAGGCGTAAGGCGTAAGGCGTAAGGCGTAAGGCGTAAGGCGTAAGGATAATAGTCCGGCCAGTTTTAAACCCAATAAAAAAGCCGGCTTTCGCCGGCTTTTTTGAACTTGCTAATTCAGCTAAAGGCTAACTTAGAAGTTGTACTGGATACCAACAGCGTACAGGTCGTCTTTACGCTCGTCGGCAACCTTGGTACGTTGAATGTTGTACTCGCCGTACAGCTTGGTTTTCGGAGTCAGAGCGTACTGCACACCCAGCACGTACTCGTTAACCAGCTTGTCTTTGCTCTCGCCAGCACCAACTTTACGCTCTTTCTCGTAGTTGTAACCGGCCATCAGGGTCCAGGCGTCTACGTTGTAGGTAGCAACCAGTTCCCAGAAGCGGGTACCGTAGTCTTCTTCACCGGTGGCATCCAGGTCTTTCTGACCGTAAACGGTACCGAAGTAGAAGCCGTCGATGCTGTAGTTGGCACCCAGGCCCCATACGTCCAGATCGGCTTCACCAACCAGCAGGTCGTAGTTTTGACGCTCATAGGCGGCAACCAGACCCAGGTTGAAGGGGAAGGTATAACCGGCGGACAGGCTGTACTGGTTCTTCTGCTTCTCGCCGGCTACACGAGTCTTGTTCTCGTCGTGGAAGGCATAACCAGCACGCAGGTCAATGCCCTGGTCGGCGAAGCTGACGCGGATCTGGTCGTCGATACGGCTGGAAATACCAGCATCGTCAAGAGAGTTGAAGCTGGCGGCGCCACCGAAGATGTTGAAGATATCGGTCACGTCGGTCAGCTGAGCGGTGGGGTTTTCGCTCTTGCCGAAGGTCAGGTCAGTGGTATCCATAAAGCGGAAACCGGCCCAGGCGTAACGGGATTTCAGGCTGTCGGTGCCGGTAGCGTTTTTCTCTTCGGCAACGGCTTGCCACTCCAGCTTACCGATCAGGTCTACGTCCTGGTTCAGGTTGTACTGAACGTTAACACCCAGACGAGCTTCGCCTTCGCCACCAAATTTTTGACGGTCAGCGCCTTCGTGCTTGAAAGAACCGGCTTCATACTGGATACGGCCGTACAGATCAACCTTGGCGCCTTCGTCGGAGTATACGGTCACGGCGCTGGCAGAGGTTGCGAACAGCGCAGGGATGGTCAGTGCAAGAATAGTCTTTTTCATAATTTTAGATGCCTACTGTAATTAAACACTAAGTCCTTGTTATTCCCTGTGTTAGCAACGATTCACGTTACTATGGCGAGCAGCCTATCACCGGTTTTTTGAGCTTGCAACAAAATCGCGGGAACTTTTTATGACAATGATGTTCGTAAGGTGCGCAATTGTGACCTTGGCCGCTTTTTATTAAGCCACGGCTTGGCAACTGGCATAAAAACGTCTAGCGGGTATACTTGGCGCCGGATTTTATACCTGCAGGCAGCCATGGCCAGAGCCGATTACCGCACCTTGGTGCGCGACAACTACCGCCGATTAAGCCAGTCTATTCAAGGCTTTACCCCCCGCCGGGAGCAGAACTACCTGGTGGCGGAAATCGGCAAGGTATTGCTGGGGCACTACGACAGCGCCAGACGTATCCTGGTGGCCGAAGCGGGCACCGGCATCGGCAAATCCCTCGCCTACCTGCAGGCCGCCATTCCCTGGGCCCGGCTCAGCCAGAAAAAAGTCGTCGTCTCCACCGCCACCCTGGCGCTGCAGGAGCAACTGGTCAACAAGGACCTGCCCCTGTTCCAGCCCCACTGCCAGCCCGGTTTTACCTTTACCCTGGCCAAGGGCCGGGCCCGCTACTGCTGTGTGCGCCGGCTGGAGGCCCTGGCACTGGGCGAAAACCAGCTCGGCCTGTTCGAGGCCGCCGCGGGCCTTACCCCCGCCCAGCAGCAACAGCTGGCCGGGCTCTGGCAGGCCTGGTGCGACCAACGCTGGCCCGGCGACCGGGACAGCTGGCCGGAACCCATCGACGATGGCCTCTGGCAACAGCTGCAGGCCGAACGGCACAGTTGCCAGCCGCTACTGGGTCACCGGCACTGCCCCTTCCACCTGGCCCGGGCCGAGATCGACAAAAGCGATGTGGTGGTGGTCAACCACGCCCTGCTGCTGGCGGATCTCGCCATGGGCGGCGGCGTGCTGCTGCCCGAACCCGAGCAATGCCTTTATATACTGGATGAAGCCCACCATATCGCCGCCGTGACCCGGGAGCAGGGCTCGGCCCGCCTGCCGCTCGGCCTGCACCGGCGGGCACTGGAGCAATTCAACAAGCAGCTCGGCGGCGTTCACGATCTGCTGGGCGAGGAAGACCAGCCGCGCTTCGCCCGCTTGCAACAGGCGCTGCAACAGCTGATCCCCGCCCTGAACCAGCTCTATCGGCAACTGAGCGGCGCCCTCTCGCGCCAGGAGCTGACACCCGATGAGCAGGGCTGCCTGCGCTTTGCCGCCGGGGAGCTGCCCGGTTTTCTGCTCGAGGCCCTGGTAAGCCTGAAGGAAGACAACAAGCTCTTTGCCCGTGGCCTGGAGCGGGTGCAGGCCGCGCTGGGCGAACAGCTGAAGCGCCAGCCGGCCAAAGCGGGCGCCATCGAGGCGGCCCTGGCCGCCCTGAGCCAGCAACAGTTGCGGGCCGAGCAAACCCGGGATCTGTGCGAACTGATGCTGCGCGCCGGCCACCCCAAACAGCCGCCCCCGGCCCGCTGGCTGGAGCAGGACCGGCAGGAGCTGACCCTGTGCGCCACCCCCCTGGCGGTGGGCCATTTGCTGGAGCAGTGGTGCTGGTCGCGGGCGGCGGCGGCGATACTGGTGTCGGCCACCCTGACCGCCCTTAACGACTTCGGTTATTTTCGCCGCGCCGTGGGGCTCAGGGCGGACGACGGCAGCCGCTACCTGCGCCTCGACTCCCCCTTCGATTACCAGAGCGCCAGGCTTATCCTCCCCCGCCTGGACTGCGAACCCACGGATGCACGCTTCGACCAGTTGCTGTGCGAGCAGATCCCCGCCTGGCTCGAGGGACAGGCCGCCAGCCTGGTGCTGTTTTCTTCCTACCGGCAGATGCAGGCCGTGGCCGAGGCCCTGCGGGCCCGGGGCCAGTCCCTGCTGGTGCAGGGGGAAGCCAGCCGCCAGGCCCTGCTGCAACTGCACAAGCAACGATGCGACGGCAACCAGCCCAGCGTGCTGTTCGGCACCGGCAGCTTTGCCGAGGGGCTGGACTTGCCCGGCCATTACCTGACCAACCTTATCATCACCAAGCTGCCCTTTGCCGTGCCCACCTCGCCGGTGGAAGAGGCCATGGCCGAATGGGTCAGCCTGTGCGGCGGCAACCCCTTTATGCAGTTGGCCATGCCGGAAGCCTCCCGCAAGCTGATCCAGGCCTGCGGCCGGCTGCTGCGCACCGAAACCGACCATGGCCGTATCGTGCTGCTCGACAAGCGCCTGGTCAGCCGCCGCTATGGCGCCGCCCTGCTGGACGCCCTGCCCCCCTTCAGCCGGGAGCTGCCATGAGCCTGGACATTTCCGTTTACCTGTTGCTGGCCGCCACCGGCCTGGTCGCCGGCTTTCTCGACGCGGTGGCGGGCGGTGGCGGCCTTATCACCATCCCCGCCCTGCTCAGCGCCGGCCTGCCGCCGCACCTGGCACTCGGCACCAACAAGGTGGCCGCCAGCCTCAGCTCGCTGACCTCCGCCAGCACCTTCTACCGCCAGCGGCTGTTCGCGCCCGCCTTCTGGTGGCGGGCCTGCCTGGCCGCCGCCCTGGGCGCCCTGCTCGGCACCCTGCTTATCAACCAGATCAGCGCCGCCTGGCTGGAAAAGGCCCTGCCGCTGCTGATCCTGATGGTGGCCGTCTATACGGTGCTCAACCGCAAGCGCGAGCCCCAGGGCAATCAGCTGCCCAGGGCCGATCGGCGGCTGCATCGCCGCCAGTGGGGCCAGGGCCTGCTGCTCGGCGCCTACGACGGCGCTTTCGGCCCCGGCACCGGCGCCTTTCTTATCGTCTCGGGCATGGCCCTGTACCGGCTGAATATCCTGCTGGCCTCGGGCCTGGCCAAGTCGATGAACTTTATCAGCAACGTCGTTTCCCTGCTGACCTTCATCGCCCTGGGCCAGGTGGACTGGGTGCTGGGACTCACCTTAAGCCTCGGCATCATGGCCGGCTCCTTTATCGGGGCCCGCTCCGCCATTCGCTTCGGCGGCGGCTTTATCCGCCCCATTTTCGTGCTGATGGTGCTGGCCATTTCCATCAAGCTCGCCTGGCAGGCCTGGTTTTGATCGTTGCGCTCGGCCCCATTAATTGCCACAATCTCGCGGTTTAGTGGGTATTTGGTTCAATTACTTAGCAACCCGTTACGGGAATCATAATGGCTCAGGAGCCCCTGATGAAAATGCGTTCTACCCTCGTCGCCCTGGCCGTTGCCGGCCTGTCTTTCGGTGCCAGCGCGGCCACCTTCGAAGCCCAGCAGCCCTACCAGATCCATCTGGTCGACGGCGAGAAAACCACCAGCACCATCACCAAGTCGGTGCACAGCGTGACCATCGGCGAAGGCAAGCACCAGTTTGCCGTGGCCTACAGCAAGGACTTCTCCACCCGCACCGATAGCCGGGTACTGAATGGCAACCCGGTGATCATCACCCTGGACGTGCCCGCCGATGCCCAGTTGGCCCTGGACTATGCCGAGCCCGTCAATTACCAGCAGGCAGTTCAGTTCCTGCGCGAGCAGGACAGCCGGGTGAAGGTGGTCGACAAGGCCACCGGCCGGGTAATGGAAGCGGACATCTTCACCATCCCCACCCCCGCCGGCCTGGATACCGGCCGCGGCATTCAGGACTACCTGCAGGAGCAGGGCAAGGCCTTCAGCGGCCGCACCGACGCCGCGGTCGCCGCCGCCCAGGCGAAATTCGGTGACGCCGCCGTTGATGCCGACGCCCTGGAAATGCTGCAGCACTGGTGGAACGCCGCCGACAAGGACACCCGCCGCGCCTTCCAGATCTGGATGATCCAACAGCAGTAAAACCGGCAGGCTGATAAAAAAGGGGCGGAGTCAATTTTTAATTGACTCCGCCCCTTTTTGCTCTGTAGGTGCCGCTTTAGCTGGCACAAACCGGCGGGGACAGGGCACCGAATGTCCATGTTCGCCGTTTGCCGGTTTGCGCCACGTAAACGGGCGCCTACGGCCTCCCCATAACCGGCATCTGCCGCCGGGCCCGTAGCCGGCGCTTGAGCCACCGGGGAATACTTCCGAAGATCGTCAACGGGTGCTTAGCACTTCAGAAGCTGGAGCCAGGTTGTTCCAGGAACTGTTTTTCCTCTTCCGTGGATACCCGCCCCAGTATGGCGTTGCGATGGGGATAGCGCCCGAAACGGGCGATGATGTCCCGGTGGCGCAGCTCGAATTCCAGGTTGTCCGCCAGGCCGTTCTTCTCGAACAGCGCCAGGGCCACGTCGTGCACCTTGAGCGACTCGCTGTGCATAAAGGGCATGTACAGGAACAACCGCTCCTGCTGGTTCAGCCCCTTTTCGGCACCACTGCTTATCGCCTCCTGGGCCAGTACCAGGGCCATGCCATCGGCGGCGAAGGCCTGGGGTTTGTCCCGGTAAATGTTGCGGGAGAACTGATCGAGCACGATGATCTCCGCCAGCCTCCCCCGGGCCCGGGTGCGCCATTCGAACAGCTCGCCCAGGCAGGCCTGGATGTGCAGCCGGCCGAAGCGTTGGCAAATCAGCTCGTCCAGGGACGGATCCTTGAGCCACCACCGCTCGGGAGACAGCTCTTCAAACCAGAAATCCAGTACAGACTGATACATGAGGTTCCCCTATACCGTGACTATCTGGCCACAGTATAGGGGATGAGGGAGGGATTAAAACACCAGGTGGGCGATAAGGGCGATCACCGGCAGGGTAACCAGGGTCCGCAGCAGGAAGATCACGAACAGCTCGACGATATTGACCGGGATCTTGCTGCCCAAGAGCAGGGCGCCCACTTCGGACATGTAGATAAGCTGGGTGACCGACAGGGCGGCAATCACGAAGCGGGTCATGTCGCTCTCGATGGAGGTGGCGAGAATGGCCGGAATAAACATGTCGGCAAAGCCCACCACTATGGTCTCGGAGGCGGCGGCGGCTTCCGGGATCTGCAGCAGCTCCAGCAGCGGCACGAAAGGCAGGCCCAGCCAGGTGAACAACGGCGTGGTTTCGGCGATCACCAGCGCCAGGGTACCGAAGGCCATCACCACCGGCAGCACGCCGAACAGCATGTCCAGGGCATTGTGCACGCCGGTGCGGGCCACCTGCCCCATGCTTTTCACCTTGCCGGCCCGGGCCAGGGCAAGGGCGTAACCGTGACCCAGGCGGGAATAGCCGGCGGGGGTGTTCTCATCGTTGGCCGGCCGGGGTTCGCCGTTGATAAAGGTGTCTTTCTTCCAGCACAGCGGCGGCAGCCGCGGCACCACTATGGCCGCCACTATGCCGGCCAGGCACACCGCCAGGTAGAACTGCACGAACATGTGCTCCAGCTTGACCTGGGCCAGCACCACCAGGCTGAAGGTGATGGACACCGCCGAGAAGGTGGTGCCGATCACCGCCGCTTCGCGCTGGGTATAGTGATGGCCTTCGTACTGCTTGCTGGTCAGCAGTATGCCCACGCTGCCATCGCCCAGCCAGGAGGCCATGCAATCCACCGCCGAGCGGCCGGGCAGGCGGAACACCGGGCGCATCAGGCCGGTGAGCAGGGTGCCCACGAACTCCAGCAGGCCGAAGTCCAGCAGCAGCGGCAGCAGCAGGCCGGCGAAGATGAACACCGCGAACAGCACCGGCAGCAGGTCGTTCAGGACCAGGCCGCCGGTGTCGCCGCTGTACAGCAGTTCGGGGCCGGACTGGGTGAACACCATCAGCACGAAGGCCGCGCCCAGCAACCGGCTTACCAGCCATACCGGCCGCACGTTGAACAGGGTGTTCAGGAACAGGCTGCGGGTCACCAAGGCCGGCTTGAACAGGGTGGTAAACAGCGACAGCAGGGCCGAGAGGGTGATGAGCACGGTGACGATGGCCGTCAGCCAGTCGGACAACAACGCCTGCAGGCTCTTGGCCAGCACCGCTATCATGATGGTGAGATCACCGTTGTAACTGACCGGAGTCATAAACAGCAATATGCCCGCGAGCGAGGGCAGCAGGAACATCAGCAGGTTTCGCTTGCTGGCCTCGGCCTGCACCGTCAACGTCTTTTCCATGGTTACTCCTTCCTTATCGGGCAACAGCACCCAACTCGGCTATAAAAAGGTAAAAACCGCACTTTTATGCAGTTCAGCCAACCAACCCAGAATAAAAACAACGTTTTAGCGAATAAGTTGCCAGTAAACTGATGGATTGCTGAATACTTATTTTATAGCCAAATATATTTAATCAAAAGATAAAATCAAAACATAAACCCACAAAAATAGATCTTGTTAGATATTTGTTCTGTATTGTTAATTTCAGGGGTGGAGTATAAGGATTTTGTCCGCGCATGCAAACAGATCAGGTGCACAAAACGGAAACAAGCGGGAAAGATGATAGGGGAAGACGCTTCGGGATGGATGGCGTGTGCTATCCCTGCCACTCTCGTCGGCGGCAAACGATGTTTGCAGACTGGCACCTGGATGGTGGAGCGCAGGCGGCCCGCCTGCTTTCCCGCGCAGCGGGAACCCTCGGACTGGCCGATCACAGCACAGGGTGAAAGAGGCTCGAGGCAGAACAGGCATCACGGGTTGGGTTGTGCCTTCGCCCACCTCGGTGCCACCCTCATGCGGGCGGGCCGCCCGCGCCCCACGTAACCGTAGCCTTAGCCGTAGCCGTAGCCTTAGCCGTAGCCGTAGCCAGCGCTTTAGCTGCCGGAAGTACTGCCGGGTATAGCTGCCGGAAAATACCGCGTCAGGCCGGACAGACCCCGGCGAACGGTAACACGCCCTCCCCTATTTCCTGCGCAACAAAAAACAGAGTTCGTCAAAGAAGCGCCGCTCGCCGCTCGCCACCCTGGGGTTGCTGTTGCCCTCTTCGATGCGATCCAGCAGGGTCACCTCGAAGTCGGCCCCGAACAGGCGCCTTACCTCCTGCTCGTTGACGGCGAAGGGCGGCGACTCGTGCTGCACCGGCGCGTAATCCAGGGTCACCAACAGCATGGCGGCACCCGGATTGAGCAGTCGCGCCAGCAGCCGGGCATAAAGCGGCCTGACCGGCTCGGGCAACGCGACCAGGGCGGCCCTGTCGTAGGCGGCGTCGAAACGCCGGCCCAGGGACTCCGCCTGGAAGAAATCACCCTCGTACAGACTGAAGCCGCCGGCCTGCCAGCACAGGTAGTGCACCAGCTTTTGCTGCTGCGCTAGTACCCCTGCCTCACCGAAGAAGTCCCGGATGGCCAGTGGCGAAAGCTCGAAGCCGGCGATATTGTGGCCCTGCTCCGCCAGCCAGTGCATGTCGCGGCTCTTGCCGCACAGGGGAACCAGTACTTCGGTGTGCTCGGGCACGCCAAGGCGATGCCAGTGGCGGCCGAGCAGTTCGTTGATCTCTTGCTGGTGAAAGCCGATCCGTGAGGATTGCCAGCGCTGGTGCCAGAATTGTGCGTCCATGTCATCTCCCGCAATACAAAAGGAGGATAACTATCTCAAGACTCAACCGGGCATTTCAAGCGGCCTTGAACTGGTTGCTGCCGGCGTCGTAATGATAGCCAATCCGGGCCATGCGGGCGTTTACATGGCCGCTGTCCAGCTCATACAGCGCCAGCAAGGCCTCCAGGCTTTCACACTCCAGCCGCAGTTTTTCGTTGATGATGCTGAGCAGCATATGATCGTCCATATGCTCCAGTTGAACCTTGTTCATGGCCTGCCCCCTTGTCGTGCCTGTCTGCTCAGTATAGATCGGCACCAAACGCCGGCGAGGCCGAGATACTGTAAATTTAAACAGTATTTTTCTTGACCTCTGCGGTTGATGATCGATACTGTATATATAAACAGTAAATCAACAGGGAGTGCATATGGCTACCGTCTTGCTGTCTCGCAAACAGGTCTTTTCCGTACCGTCCAGGCAATGGCATCAGCCGGTGTCCAAGGCGCCGCTGGTGGAGTGGTTTGACGGATGGAACAATGCCGGGCAATGCCAACTGCTGGCTGAACTCGCCGCCATCAGCCATGAACGGCGCGGATGGATCCTTATGCTCAACACGCCCGCGCCCCTGTCGCGCCGCCTGCTGGCCGACGCCGGGGTAGATCCGGCGCTGGTTATCGACATGGGTAACAAGGTAGAGCAACAACAGTTGCTGCTGCGGGCCATGGCCTATAAAAGCATAGCCGCCGTGGTGTGCTGGCAATGGCGGCAGCCTGCCGGGCAGCAGCAGTTGCTTGAACAGGCGGCACAACGGCACCACAGCCGAGTGTTCCTGGTCGCAACGGGCAGTGAAGAGCCGGCCTTGCACTAACTCCAAGCGGTACCCACAGACGCATGTAGCCGGCGGAACATACCACACCGGCCCCGTAGCCGGCGCTTTAGCCGCCGGAACATACCACACCGGATCCACAGGCACCCCGCCGGTTGCCGGTTTGCGCCACGTGAACGGGCGCCTACAGGGCAGGCGCCGCGCCCGCAGGCGACACCTGCACCCGTAGCCGGCGCTTTAGCCGCCGGGAAATGCTTATTTGAAGGTAACCACCATGACCTATAGCGAAGCATTGGCAGGTAGAGTTTCCCTACCGCATCAGGCATACCATGTAACGATTTGTACTCATCATCGGCA
Source organism: Zobellella denitrificans (assembly GCF_002237365.1). Taxonomy (GTDB): domain Bacteria; phylum Pseudomonadota; class Gammaproteobacteria; order Enterobacterales; family Aeromonadaceae; genus Oceanimonas; species Oceanimonas denitrificans. The sequence continues at coordinate 71,503 of NZ_NMUO01000003.1, read as the reverse complement.
GCCTTTTTTCTACGATTGGCGGAGTGGTCGCCTGGTTGTACAGGAACTCAAATACATGCAGCAGCAGATGCATGTTCAATCTCTGGCATGGGTGCTGATGCCAGATCATTTACATTGGCTGATGCAGCTTGATGAAACCACTTTCCTGACTCGAGCTTTACATACGTTCAAAGGGCGCTCGGCCAAAGCGGTAAATCAGTTCCTTGGGCGCAAAGGCAGTCTGTGGCAACGAGGCTTTCATGACCATGCCATCAGAGGAGATGAGGATTTACGGCAAACGGCACGGTATATTGTTGCAAATCCATTGAGAGCACAGTTGGTCAAGCACGTGGCCGATTATCCATTGTGGGACGCCATATGGTTGTAGCAGCGCTGTAGAACTCAAATAATGTCGATACTCCGCGCCCCTGTCGCCGGTCCGTGGCCACCGAAACATGCCACACCGGCCCCGTAGCCGGCGCTTTAGCCGCCGGAAAATGCCACACCGGATCTACAGGCACCCCACCGGTTGCCGGCTTGCGCCACGTAAACGGGCGCCTACGGAACCACCACCCACCCGTAACCAGCACCGGTACCCACAACCGGCGCCCGTGGCCGCCGGAACATGCCTTCCTGGCCGTAGCCGGCGCTTTAGCCGCCGGGAACACCCCACCGGAGCCACAAGCACCCCGCCGGTTGCCGGTTTGCGCCACGTAAACGGGCAACTACAGGGCAGGCGCCGCGCCCGCAGGCGACACCTGCACCCGTAGCCGGCGCTTTAGCCGCCGGGAACACCCCACCGGAGCCACAGGCACCCCACCGGTTGCTGGTTTGCGCCACGTAAACGGGCGCCTACGGAGCCTGTGCCGGGGTCACAGGCTCATGTGGAAAAGATGGTCACACCAGTTCGCGGCAGACCAGATCCATCATCATGCGGATATGGGCGAGCTGGTCATTGAGGGCGGGGATATAGTGGTAAGCTTCGCCACCGGAGGCCATGAAGAGCTCCCTGTTCTGCTCGGCGATCTCTTCCAGGGTTTCGAGGCAATCGGCGGAAAAGGCGGGGCAGATCACGTCCAGCCGCTTGATGCCCTCCCCCGGCAAGGCTTTCATGGTGTCGTCGGTATAGGGCTGCAGCCACTCTTCGCGCCCGAAGCGGGACTGAAAAGTAGTGCGCCACTGGTGGCGCTCCAGCCCCAGTTCGGCGGCCAGCAGCTCGGAAGTACGGTGGCACTGCTGGCCATAGGGGTCGCCTTCATCTTCGTAGCGCCTGGGGATGCCGTGGTAGGAGAGCAACAGCAGTTCGCCGCGCCCGTGCTGTTCCCAATGCCGACGCACCGACTCGGCCAGTGCCTGGATGTAGCCGCTGTGGTCGTGGTAGTCGTGGATAAAACGAAAAGCCGGCACCAGACGCTCTTTTTTCATCAGCCGGGCCCAGCCATCGAACACCGACGCGGTCGTGCTGACCGAGTACTGGGGATAAAGCGGCAGCAAAACCACCCTGTCCACCCCGGCCGATTTCAGCTCCTGCCAGGCCGTTGCCAGGGAGGGTTCACCATAGCTCATGCCTAGCGCCACCGGCATGTCGATGCCCGCTTCGTTCAGCGCCTCGGCCAATGCCGCCTGCTGGCGCCGGCTGATCACCATCAGCGGCGAGCCTTCCTCCCACCAGATGGACTGATAAAGCCTGGCGACCCTGGGGGAACGAAAGGGCAGAATAATGCCGTGCAGCAACGGGCACCACAGGGCCCGGGGAACATCGACTACCCGACGGTCGTGCAGAAACTGGCTGAGAAAGGTCTTTACCGCCTTGGCGGTGGGGGCTGAGGGGGTACCCAGGTTAACCAGTAAGACGCCTGTTTTCACCTTGTTACCATATCCTGAATAGCAAAGGCCGGAAGCCACAGGCTCCCGGCCGAAGAACGATGGAATTAGGACAGAATGTCGGTCAGTTCGCGGCTGACTTGCTCGACCGACTGGGTGCCGTCCACCTTGTAGTGGCGAGTGCGGCCGGCTTCGGCCTCTTGCTTGTAGTAGTCGATCAGCGGCGCGGTCTGCTCGTGGTACACCGCCAGGCGCTTGCGCACCGTGCTCTCCTCGTCGTCGGCACGGATCACCAGCTCTTCGCCGGTCACGTCGTCCTTGCCTTCCACCTTGGGCGGGTTGTACACCAGGTGGTAAACCCGGCCCGAGCCCGGATGCACCCGGCGGCCGCTCATGCGCTTGACGATTTCCTCGTCCGGCACCGCGAATTCCAGCACATAATCGACGGGAACGCCGGCGTCCTTCATGGCGTCGGCCTGGGGGATGGTACGCGGAAAGCCGTCGAGCAGGAAGCCCTTGGCACAGTCGTCTTGGCTGATGCGTTCTTTAACCAGACCGATGATGATATCGTCGGAAACCAGTTGTCCTTGATCCATGACTTCCTTGGCTTTCAGCCCCAGCGGGGTGCCGGCCTTGATAGCGGCTCGCAGCATGTCACCGGTGGAGATTTGCGGAATGCCGAACTTCTCCATGATGAATTGAGCCTGCGTTCCCTTACCCGCGCCCGGAGCACCCAGCAAAACGATGCGCATAACAGCGTCCTCTTTTGATTAATCATTCGTAATTTGGGGCCTGATTGTGGCATGACACCGGCATGGGAACAAGGGAGAGGACGGCCCTGTTAGACCTATTGATGATATTGACGGCAAACCTCGGTATTAAAGCGGTATCGAACGCACCCCGCGTCCCCGCAGGGAAATATCCTGGCCCGGACAACGCCGGCTGCGCCCGGCCCTGGCCTCCATCCGCGCCGGAGATGGGCACTACACTGAACGTAAGGCATGGGTAATATGGGTATTCGAGCGGAGATCCGGGCATGCAGCTGCAGACATTCGGCGCGAACAAGCGGGGCCGCGACTTCGCCATCGGCGATCTGCACGGCTGCTATGAAGCACTGCGCTCCTGCCTGGCCGATGCCGCTTTCAATCCCGAACGCGATCGCCTGTTCAGCGTGGGCGACCTGATCGATCGGGGCCCCCGCTCCCTCGATTGCCTGGACCTGGTGTTCGAGCCCTGGTTTTTCGCGGTGCAGGGCAACCACGAACAGATGATGCAGGCCGCCCTGGAATGCGCCAGCCCCGGCGCCCTCGCCCACTGGCTTATGAACGGCGGCCAGTGGGGCTTCGAGTACGACTGGGCGGAGCTGAAGGCCTATGCCCGTAGCGCCCTCGCCCGCATGCCCCATGCCATCGAAGTGGAGCTGAGCGGCAACAAGGTCGGCCTGGTGCATGCCGAAGTCCCCGAGCAGGACTGGTACAGCCTGCACCGGCCACTCACCCGGGACCAGCTTGCCCAACTGGTATGGGCCCGGGAGCGGCTGGCCCGACGCGACCCCACGCCCATCGCCCACATCGATCTGGTCCTGGCCGGCCACAGCATAGTCCCCGCCATTACCCGCCTCGGCAACATGCTGTATATCGACACCGGCGCCTTCACCCCCGAAGGCCATCTGACCCTGTTGGAAATCCGCAGCTGGCTCTGAGCCGCCTAGCCTGGCACCACAGCACCATGCCGGTTGGCCCTGGCTCCGGTGGCCAGGATACAGTGTGATGCCACTTGCTAGCAATTTTATAACAATTAGTTAGCAAAAATAACCACCGTCAGGCAAATGGATGTGATAAAGGAAACGCGATGGATAACACAAGAGACAAAACGGCATGGTCGGCCATGCTCCTGGCTTCTGCCATGACGTTTTCTGCCGGGGCCGTTACGCCCGGGGGAGAAGCCGAAACCATCTACTACAATGCCCGGGTCATGACCGTCAATGACCACTTCGACATCACCGACGCGGTGGCCATCAAGGCGGGACGTATCATGGCGGTCGGCAGCCATGCTCAGTTGCAGGAGCTGGCCGGAAACGATACCCGGCAGGTCGATCTGCAGGGCAAGTCCCTGCTGCCCGGCTTCTATGACGGCCATATCCATGTGGGGACAGGCCCCCGCCCCTTCGGCGCCACTTTCAATATTCCCACCCCTGATCAGTTAACAGAGATACTGGCCCGGGAGGCCGCCAAGGTGCCGGCCGGTGACTGGCTGGTCGGGCTGATGAATCGCCCCCATTGCCATATGCAGATGCCCAACCGCTGGGAGCTGGACGCCATCGTACCCGACCACCCGGTGATGCTGGCCTGCGGCGTGCTCAAGCTCACCCTCAACTCCAAAGCCATCGAGCTGGCCGGCTTGAGCAAGGACACGCCGGAGCCCAAGGATGGGCTTATCGTGCGGGACGAACAGGGCGAGCCGCAGGGCGTACTGACCATGGGTGCGCGACGCTACGCCACCCGGGTCATCCCCAATCCGGCGTTGAGTGACGACAGCGCCCGGGACAACCTGCGCGCCCAGTTGGCAAAATTCCTGCCCATGGGGGTCACCAGCGTCAATATCGCCGGCGTGCGCCCGAACGAGTTGCGCCTGATCCAGGATGTCTACCAGCGCTGGGGGGACGAGCTGCCCCGAGCCACCCTGCAGATTTTCCTGTTTCCCGGCTACGACGATGTCGACACCAGCCTCGCCGAGCTGGAAGGACTCGGTTTTCGTACCGGTATCGGTAATGACCGGCTGAAGCTCGGTGCCATCAAGATGAGCATGGACGGCGCCATCGCGGTACCGGACTTCAGGACCCTCAAACCCTACGACGGCAAGGTACGTTTCGATGAACGGGGCCCCTGGGAAAACCGGAAGGGCGATTTCAACGGCGTGACTGTGATCCCCAAGGACAGCCTGTACCGGGTGGCCAGCCGGGCCCATGAGCTGGGCTGGCAGCTCGGCATCCATACCATAGGGGATGGGGCCGTGGTCGAGGCGGTCGAGGTGCTGGAGCGGGTACTGCGGGAGTACCCCCGAGAGGATCATCGCCACCATCTCCATCACCTGACCATCAGGCCGCCGGAGGAGACCCTCGCCAAGATCGCCGAGCTGGACCTGATCGTCGACACCCAGCCCAACTATACCTACTACAACAACGCCTTTATGCTGGCGGCGGTGAGCGGCAACCGGCTGGAGCGGCAGAATCCACAACGCTCCCTGCTGGAGCGCGGCATCCGCATCGCCTACGGCTCGGACGGCCTGCCCCATGGTCCCCTGCTCGGGATCTGGGCGGCGGTGAACCGTCTCGGCCATGACGGCAAGGTTTATGGTGCCGAAGAGGCGATTTCCGTGGAAGAGGCGATCCGGGCCTACACCCGGGGACCGGCCTACCTGACCTTCGACGAACAGGAGCGCGGCAGCATCGAGGTGGGCAAGGTAGCGGATCTGGTGGTGCTGGCGGAAGACCCCCTGAGCGTCGTTCCGCTACGGCTGCGGGATCTGGCGGTGGAAAGAACCATTATCGCCGGGCAGGAGCTGTTCCATGGCTCCCATGTCGAGCCCTACCATCAGCGGCCGCCGACGCCCTGAAAAAGCAACGCCCTGCGAAGGCAGGGCATTGCTGGGGATGGAAGGAAAACCGCCCCGGTGCGCCGGGGTGGTTTACTGTTTAGCCCAGCAGCAGGCGGTTGACCCGGGCCACGAAGGCGGCCGGGTCTTTCAGGCCGCCCTGCTCGGCAAGCTGGGCCTGCTCCAGCAGCAGCTGGGACCACTCGTTGAACTGCTCGCCTTCGGCCAGGCTTTCGAGCTTTTTCACCAGCACGTGATCCGGGTTGAGCTCCAGGATGTACTTCTGCTCCGGCACCGGCTGGCCGGCGGCGCGCATCAGCTTGATCATCTGGGTGCTCATGTCGTGCTCGCCGGCCACCACGCAGGAGGGGGTGCTGGTCAGGCGGTGGGTCAGGCGCACTTCCTTCACCTCGTCGCCCAGGGCGGTCTTCACCCGCTCCAGCAGGGGCGCCAGGGCTTCCTTGGCTTCTTCCTGGGCCTTTTTGGTTTCCTCGTCGTCCAGCTCGCCCAGGTCCAGCTCGCCCTTGGTCACCGACACGAACTGCTTCTCTTTATAGTCGCTGAGGTGGTTCATCAGCCACTCGTCCACCCGCTCCCACATCAGCAGCACCTCGATGCCCTTCTTGCGGAAAATTTCCAGGTGCGGGCTGTGGCTGGCGGCGGCGTAGCTGTCGGCGGTGATGTAGTAGATCTTGTCCTGGCCTTCCTTCATCCGGCCGAGGTAATCGTCGAGCGACACCGTCTGGGCGTCGGTATCGTTATGGGTGCTGGCAAAACGCAGCAGGCCGGCGATCTGTTCCCGGTTGGCGTAGTCTTCGGCCGGGCCTTCCTTCAGCACGTTGCCGAATTCCTTCCAGAAGCCCTGGTACTTGTCGGCATCGTCCTTCGCCATCTGCTCCAGCATGCCCAGCACCCGCTTGGTGCAGGCCTTGCGCAGCTGGGCGGTGATCTTGTTGTCCTGCAGGATCTCGCGGGAGACGTTGAGCGGCAGATCGTTGGAGTCGAGCACGCCCTTTACGAACCGCAGGTAGGTGGGCATGAACTGCTCGGCGTCATCCATGATAAACACCCGCTGCACATAGAGCTTGAGGCCGTGGCTCTGATCCCGGTTCCACAGGTCCCAGGGCGCCTTGGCGGGCACGTACAGCAGGCTGGTGTATTCCTGGTTGCCTTCCACCTTGTTGTGGCTCCAGGCCAGGGCGTCCTGCCAGTCGTGGGAGATGTGCTTGTAGAATTCCTGGTATTCCTCGTCGCTCACCTCGCCCTTGGCGCGGGTCCACAGGGCGGTGGCCTTGTTCACCTGTTCCCACTCGCCTTCGGTGGCGAGCACTTTTTCGCCGTCTTCTTCCCGCTCGGGTTCACCCTCTTTCCACATTTCCACCGCGATGCTGATGTGGTCGGAATACTTGCCGATGATGCTGCGCAGGCGCCAGTCGTCGAGGAACTCCTGCTCCTCCTCGCGCAGATGCAGGATCACATCGGTGCCACGACCGGGCTTGTCGATGTCGGCCACGGTGAAGGTGCCGTCGCCGTCGGACTCCCAGCGCACGCCGCGATCGGCGGGCTGGCCGGCGGCCCGGCTCAGCACCGTGACCTTGTCGGCCACGATAAAGGCGGAGTAGAAACCCACCCCGAACTGGCCGATCAGCTGGGAATCCCTGGCCTGGTCGCCGGACAGCTGGCTGAAAAAGGCCTTGGTGCCGGACTTGGCGATGGTGCCCAGGTGCTCGATCACCTCGTCCCGGGTCATGCCGATGCCGTTGTCGGAGATGGTCAGGGTCTTTTTATCCTTGTCCAGGATCAGGCGCACCCGCAGGTTGCCGTCGTTCTCATAGAGTTCACTGTCAGACAGGGCCTTGAAGCGCAGCTTGTCGGCGGCGTCGGCGGCGTTGGACACCAGCTCGCGCAGAAACACCTCTTTGTTGGAATAGAGGCTGTGCGCCATCAGGTTGAGCAGTTGTTTGACTTCGGTTTGAAAACCATGAGTTTCGGTATGCACGGCTTCTGACATGATAAGTTCCTTGCTTGGTTTAACCTACAGCCTGAAAGATGGGGTTGCCGCGCGGGATTTCAAGGGCTGGGTGGAAACAAAGCCGGAAGCCGGAAGCCGGAAGCCGGAAGCCGGAAGCCGGAAGCCGGAAGCCGGAAGCCGGAAGCCGGAAGGATCTTCCAGCTTCAAGCTTCAAGCTTCAAGCTTTAGTCAGTAGTAACTGCGTCCTTCTTCCGCCAGTCGGCGCAGGGCGTCGCAGGGGGCGAAGCGTTCGCCGTACTTGCGGGCGTATTCCTCCATTTTGGCGACGATGGCGCTAATGCCCTGCCGGTGCATATGGTGGAAGGGGCCGCCGCTGAAGGGCGGGAAGCCGATGCCGAAAATGGCGCCGATGTCCCCGTCCCGGGCCGAGGCCACCACCCCTTCGTCCAGGGTCATGGCCGCCTCGTTCAGCATCAAGAGCACGCAGCGTTCGGCCATGTCCCCGGCCGGCAGCCGGCCCTGGGGCTTGACGCCGAGCAGCCTGTAGACGCTCTCGTCCACCGGCTTGCCCTTCTTGTCGAACCGGTAGAAGCCGCGGCCGTTCTTCTTGCCATGGCGCTTGTCGTCCAGCAGCTTGCCGAAGGCCTCCGGCGCCTTGAAGCGGCTGCCCAGCTCCCGCTCCAGGATGGGGGAGATCTTGGACGCCACGTCGATGCCCACCTCGTCCAGCAGGGTGATGGGCCCCACCGGGAAGCCGTAGTCCACCAGGGCCCGGTCGATGGCCTCGATGGGCTCGCCTTCCAGCAGCAGCCGCGCCGCCTCGTTGAGGTAGGGGGCGAGGATGCGGTTGACGTAAAAACCGGCCTTGTCCCGCACCACTATGGGGGTCTTGCCCTGGGCCCGGGCCAGCTTGATGGCGGTGGCCACCGTCTCGTTGCTGGTGCCCGCGTGGGGAATGATCTCCGCCAGCGGCATCTTGTCCACCGGGCTGAAGTAGTGCAGGCCCAGCACCCGCTCCGGCCGCGTCGCCCCTTCTGCTATCTGGTGGATGGGCAGGGAGGAGGTGTTGGAGGCGAACACGACATGGGCCGGGCAATGGGCTTCCACCTCGGCCACCATCTTGCGCTTCACTTCCAGATCCTCGAACACCGCCTCCACCACCATGTCGACCCGGCCGAAGCCGCTGTAATCCAGGGTGCCGGTCATCAGCGCCAGTTGGCGCTGCATCTCGGTGGCGCGCAGTTGCTGCTTCTTGACCCTGGGCGCGAGCAACTGGTGGGCGGTGGCCATGGCCTGGTTGATGCCGTTGTGGGCAATGTCCTTGATGCGCACCGGCAGCCCCGCCCTGGTGGCGGTGACGAAGGCGATGCCGCCGCCCATCAGGCCGCCGCCCAGCACCCCGATGCGCTTGAGCGCCATGGGCTCGGCGCCCTGGAAGGTTCTTTCCTTTTTCATCTCGGTGGTGGCGAAGAACAGGTGGCGCAATGCCGCCGACTCCGGCGTCATCACCAGCTCGCCGAACGCCCTGGCCTCGGCGGCCAGGCCCTTGCTCATGCCTTCTTCCAGCCCGGTGCGCACCACTTCCAGCAGCTTTTCCGGCGCCGGATAGTTGCCGCGGGTCTTGTGGCGCAGGGCGCTCAGCGCCTTGTCGAACACCAGCTTGCGCCCGAAGGGGTTGGCCTCCAGCGCCAGGGTCTTGAGATCCTGCTTGCGTTTGTGCTTCGGCTTGCCCTTGCGGGCCAGGGCGATGGCGGTGTCCAGCAGTATGCTGTGGGGCACCATATCGTCCACCAGGCCGGCTTTCAGCGCCTGCTTGGGCCGCAGCTGCTTGCCGGTGAGCATCATGTCCAGCGCCCTGGTCAGCCCCACCAGCCGGGGCAGGCGCTGGGTGCCGCCGGAGCCGGGCAACAGGCCGAGCTGCACTTCCGGCAGCCCCAGGCGGGTGATGTCGTCGTCGCTGCACACCCGGCCGTGACAGGCCAGGGCCAGCTCCAGGCCGCCCCCCAGGCAGGGGCCGTGAATGGCGGCGATCAGCGGCAGTTTCAGCGCCTCCAGGGTGGTGAAGATTTCCTGGCCGGCCCGGGCCAGGGCTTGCGCCTCGCCGGCGCTCTGGCAGGCGGCCAGCATGTTGACGTCGGCGCCGGCCACGAAGGAGTCGGGCTTGCCCGAGCAAAGCACCAGCCCCTTGAGGCTGGCGTCGGCCTGGATGTCGTCCAGCAGGGCGCGGATCTCCCCGGCAAAGCTCGCCCGCAGGGTGTTCATGCGTTCGCCCGGCACATTCATGGTGATGATGCCGATGCCGTCGTCCTTGCGCAGGGTGAAGGTCGGTTGTTGTTCGCTCATTCTGCTGCCTCCAGTACCATGGCCGCGCCCAGGCCGCCGGCGGCGCAGGCGGTGGTCAGCGCCAGGCCGCCGCCACGGCGGTTAAGCTCTCTCAGGGTTTGGGTGATCATGCGCGCGCCGGTGGCGGCGAAGGGGTGGCCGTAGGCCAGGGAGCCGCCCAGCACGTTGAATTTGGCCATGTCCACTTGTCCTATGGCCTGGCCGCGACCCAGCTCGCGCTCGGCGAAGGTCTGGCTTTCGAACATCTTGAGGTTGGCCAGGGTCTGGGCGGCGAAGGCCTCGTGCATGTCGACCAGATCCATGTCCGCCAGGGTGCAGCCGGCGCGCGCCAGCGCCAGGGGGGTGGCGTAGCTCGGCCCCAGCAGCATGTCCTGCCACACATCGATGGCGGCGTAGGCGTAGCTGCGCAGGTAGCCGAGCGGCCTGAGGCCCAGCTCCCGGGCGCGGGTCTCGGTCATCATCAGCACACAGGCGGCGCCGTCGGTGAGCGGGGTGCTGTTGGCGGCGGTCACGCTGCCGTGGCGCTTGTCGAAGGCGGGCCGGAGTTTGGCGTAATCCGCCAGGCTGGATTCGGTGCGGATGTTGTTGTCCCGCTCGAAGGGCGCCTTGAAGGGCGGCGCATAGGTGGTCATTACTTCCTCGTCGAGCAGTCCCTGCTGCCAGGCCCGGGCCGCCAGCTGGTGCGAGCGGTGGGCCAGCTCGTCCTGCTCCAGCCGGCCGATGCCGTGGCTCTTGGCCATCTGCTCGGCGGTCTGCCCCATGGACAGGCCGGTGGAATATTCCGCCACCGCCGGCGGCACCGGCGCCAGATCTTTCAGCTTGAGCCGGCGCAGAATACCGAGCCTGGCACTCAGGGTTTTCGCCTTGCTCAGGTCGAGCAGGGCATCGGCCAGCCGGCTGGATACCCCTATCGGCAGCACCGAGGAGGAATCGGCCCCGCCGGCGATGCCTACCTGGATATGGCCGGCCATCATCGCCTCGGCGACGTTGGACACCGCCTGGAAGCTGGTGGCGCAGGCCCGGGTTACGCTGTAGGCGTCGGTGCCCACCGGCAGTTCGGTGCCGAGCACGATTTCCCGGGCGATGTTGGGAGCCTTGGGCATCTGCACCACCTGGCCGAACACCAGCTGCTGCACTTCACCGGCCTCCATGGGGGTGCGCGCCAGCAGCTCGGCCACCACCATGCGGCCCAGATCCAGGGCGGGAATGCCGCGATAGGCGGTGGCTTGCCGGGCGAAAGGGGTTCTCAGGCCGGAGACGATGGCGATGCGATCGCCGGCTCTGGTGGTTAAGGGGTTAGTCAGCGTCATGTCTGCTCCTTGTTGGCAAGAGGTCTGACCTCACGGCCATATTAACAATGGCCCTACAAGTTTTAAACAGGTGATTGAAATTTTTCCTGAGGCCGGCCAGCCCGTTTACGTGGCGCAAACCGGCAACCGGTGGGGTGCCTGCGTCTCCGGCGCGAGTATTCCCGGCGGCTAAAGCTCCGGCTACTGTCGCATCCCCCTGCAAGAGTGAGTAGACTGATAGAAGCCACCCCTAGCCCACGGTGAATGATGATTTCCATATTCAGGCGAAAGAAGACAAAGCCGGATGCGGTCTCTAACAGCATGAAGATAAAACAAAAGCGTTACGAGGCGCTGGTGTATGCCTTGCATGGCGATCTGTTCCGCTATGCTTACTGGCTATGCCACGATCGGCAGGTGGCGGAAGACTTGGTGCAGGAAACCTTTCTGCGCGCCTGGAAGGCGCTCGACAGTCTGAAGGATGAAAAAGCCGCCAAGGCCTGGCTTATTACCATACTGCGGCGGGAAAACGCCCGCCGGTTCGAACGCAAGCAGTTCGATCTGGTCGATCTGGAAACGGTGCCCGTGGCCGACAAGCAAAGCCTGGGGCCGGAGCAGGACATGGAAAACGAATGGCTGCGCCGGCATATCGCCGAGCTGGCAGTGGAATACCGGGAACCGCTGCTGCTGCAGGTCATCGGCGGCTTCAGCGGAGAGGAAATAGCCGAGATACTGGACTTGAACAAGAACACCGTAATGACCCGCCTCTTTCGCGCCCGCAACCAGCTGAAAGAGGCCCTGGAGCAGGACAAGAGCACACGAGGCCGCTGCAATGGATGATCTGGAATTTCGCCGTCGGGCTTATGCCGATCCCTGTGACAAGAGCCCGGAGTTTGTATCCGCATCTACCGCCAACGCCGGCAACCGGCAGTTCATGGAAGAATTGAAAGAGTTCAACCGCAAGCTGGAGCGGGCACTGAGCGAACCCGTGCCTCCGGCCCTGCCCGATAAACTGATGCTGTCCCATCTGCTGCGCCAGCCCGACCAAAAGGAAGGGCTGGGCTGGCGCCACCTGGCGGTGGCCGCCTCCATCGCCTTCGCCCTCGGTTTTTCCACCCGGTTCATGCAGTTATCGGCGGAGTCCGGCAATCTGCCGCCCTCGGTGGCCAAGGTGGCGATGCACCATGTGCAGATGGAAATGCCCTTTACCCGCTATGTCGACGAAGAGCTGACCCTGGCCACGGTCAACGCCAAGCTGCGCCCCTACGGCGCCAGGCTGAGGGACATCGCCGCCGTCGGCAAGATCTACTACGCCAATCACTGCATGTTTGGCGGTGGTCCGGCGGCCCACCTGGTGATCCAGGGGGAGTTTGAGCGCGTGCACGTCTTCCTGGTGCCCATGGAGCGCGCCTTGCAGATCGTTGCCGAGTTTTCCGACGCCAACCTCCACGGCGAGGTGATCCCCATGACCTACAACCGCCTGGTGGTGGTCAGCGACAGGCAGGAGAACGTGCATTCGGTGGCCGAAAGGGTCCGGGCATCGCTGGAAAGAGCGCTTTGACCTGTTGCCGGTACGTGCCGGTGCGTGCCGGTGCGTGCCGGCTAAAGCGGCACCTACAGCGGCACCTGCAGCGGCGTCTACAACGGCACCTGCAAGGCCGCCTGCAATCGTAGGCGCCCGTTTACGTGGCGCAAATTCATCAACGGCATCCATCCTGTCGCCTTGGCGCCGCCTGCCCGCCGGCTGGAACGCCGGTGGCGGCCCCGGATCGCGTCTCAAAAACGACACCTATTGCTGGGAGTTCAATCGCCTAATGGTGTAACATTCGGCACCCTCGCCCACACGGAAGCGAAAACGCTGTTCGGAACAACAGGAATGCGCTATGACCATAGAACTCCCCATTCTGATTACCTTTGTCGGCTATCTGCTGCTGACCATGCTGATCGGCCTGGTGGCCTATAAGGCTACCAGTTCGCTGAGCGATTACATTCTCGGCGGCCGCCGCCTCGGCCCCGGGGTGGCGGCCCTGAGCGTCGGTGCCTCGGACATGAGCGGCTGGCTGCTGCTCGGCCTGCCCGGCGCGGTTTACCTGTACGGCATCAACCAGGCCTGGATCGGCATCGGCCTGGTGATCGGCGCCTGGCTCAACTGGCTGTTCGTGGCCAAGCGGCTGCGGGTGTATACCGAGCAGGCCAACGACTCCCTCACCCTGCCCGACTTCCTGGAAAACCGCCTGGCCGACCACAGCGGCCTGCTCCGGGTGATCTCGGCCCTGACCATACTGGTATTCTTTATCTTCTACACCGCCTCCGGCCTGGTGGGTGGCGCCATCCTGTTCGAGAAGGTATTCGGTCTGCCCTACCTCACCGCCCTTATCGTCGGCGGCGGCGTCATCGTCGCCTATACCTTTATGGGCGGCTTCCTGGCCGTGTCCTGGACCGACTTCTTCCAGGGCATACTGATGCTGCTGGCGCTGATCGTGCTGCCCTGGGTGGTGATGAACGAACTCGGTGGCATGGATCAGACCCTGGCCACCCTGGAAGGCATGGACAGCACCAAGCTCGATATTTTCCACGACTTCTCGCTGCTGAGCGGGCTCAGCCTGCTGGCCTGGGGGCTGGGGTATTTCGGCCAGCCCCATATCCTGGCCCGCTTTATGGCCATCGACTCGCCGAACTCGGTCCCCCTGTCCCGCCGTATCGCCATGAGCTGGATGATACTGTCGCTGCTCGGCGCCCTCGGCGTGGGCCTGGCCGGTGCCGTCTACTTCAGCGGCACCCCGCTGGACAACCCCGAGACCGTGTTCCTGGCCCTGGCCAACGCGGTGTTCAACCCCTGGGTGGCCGGACTGCTGATCGCCGCCATCATGTCCGCCATCATGAGCACCATCGACTCCCAGTTGCTGGTGTGCTCCTCCGCCATTACCGAAGACTTCTACAAGCGCTGGCTGCGTCCCCGGGCCGGCGACAACGAACTGGTCTGGGTGGGCCGTTTTGCGGTGCTGGGGGTGGCGGTATGCGCCATGCTGATCGCCTTGGATCCGCAGACCACGGTGCTGGGCCTGGTCAGCTATGCCTGGGCCGGCTTCGGCGCCGCCTTCGGCCCGGTGATCATCCTCTCGGTGTTCTGGCCCCGCCTCACCCGTAACGGGGCCCTGGCCGGCATCATACTGGGAGCGCTGACCGTGATCGGCTGGAAGCAACTGAGCGGCGGCCTGTTCGATCTGTACGAAATCGTGCCCGGCTTCCTGGCCTGCGGCCTGGCCGCCATCCTGGTCAGCCGCCTGGACAAGGAGCCGTCCAAGGCCGTGGTACTGGGGTTCAGACGGATGGAATCCGATCTTTAAGCTTTGATTCCTCTCACAAAAAGGGCCTGAGGGCCCTTTTTTTATAAACAAGCGTTTTACTTTTCGGTTACATTTTTTTATTCTCCCGTCTGGTAAGAGTTCACACCTCATACCAGTTGCGCTAAAAGCTGTCGCGCCCGATTCACATAACAACGAGAAGAGAGTCTTCTATGAGCCATAAGACGTTGAAACTGTCCGTGCTCGCCGCCGCCATCGCCGTGGCAGCAGGGCAGGCCCATTCCGCCGCTTTCCAGTTGGCCGAGCAGAATACAACGGGTCTCGGTCGCGCCTACTCCGGAGAGGGCGCCGTGGCCGACAACGCCGCTGTGCTGGGCCGCAACCCCGCCGCCATGACCCTGTTCGAACGCCCCGCCCTGTCCACCGGTGCCGTTTATATCAACCCGGAAGTGGATGTGGAGGGGAAAGGTGCTTTTGCCCAGCAAGGCAAGGCGATGGGCCTTCCTACCGATGCCAAGGATATCGCCGATGATGCGGTGGTGCCTTTCTTCTACTATGTGCATCCCATCAATGAGCAGTGGGTGGCCGGTTTTGGCGCCTTTACCAACTATGGTCTGGCAACCAACTATCCCAATGACTATTATGCTGGCCCGGTTGCCGGTAAAACCTCGCTCAAAACCCTGAACCTCAATCCCAATATCGCCGTTAAAGTGAACAACCAACTCTCTTTAGGACTGGGCTTCAACGCCGTCTACGCCGATGCCGAGTTAATTCGTCACGCCGGAGCACACTACGATCAACTGCTTGGCCAAACAACCCAGGGGATCCTGGCAACCAATCCCGGACTTTCTGCTGCACAAGCCTCCCAGCTTGCCGCCCAGGGGCTAGCCCAACAGGGGTTTGAAGGGCGAGGAACCGAAGTCGCCCGCCTAACCGGAGATGACTGGGGCTACGGCTGGAACACCGGCATACTGTTTGAGGCCGACGAAAACAATCGTTGGGCCATTACCTATCGTTCCAAAGTCGATCTGACCTTTGATGGCCAGTACAGCGGTGTAAGCTCGGGCTTTCAAACCGTCCCCGGAAAATTGGACCTGACCCTGCCGGCCATCGCCGAATTATCCGGCTTCAATAAAGTTTCGCCGGACTGGGCGGTACACTATGGGCTGATGTGGACGGAGTGGCGCCACTTTGACGAGCTGAAGGCCACCAGCAGCCAGTGTAATAACGGGGTGTGCCTGGAGAAGCCCGAGCAGTTCAAAAACAGCTGGCGAATCAGCGCCGGGGCCACTCACTATCTGAATGAGCAGTGGACCCTGCGTGGCGGCCTTGCTTATGACATATCCCCCGTACAGGAGCAGTATCGCTCTATTTCCATTCCGGACAGCAACCGGACCTGGTATACCCTGGGCGCCACCTACGCCTATAACCAGAATCTGAGCGTGGATGCCGCCTTTGCCTTCCTGGATGGCAAAAAAGTGGATGTGGTTGAAGACGGCTTCGAATTTATCTCCGGCGGCGATGCCTACCTGCTCGGCCTGCAGATGAACTACCGCTTCTGATCCCTTGTCGAGTCCTGCCTGAAAGCGCCCCCCGAGGGCGCTTTTTTGTCGGCGCAGTCTTTGTCAACCCGATGATTATCCTGTATATTCCACAACCTGTTTTTGACGCGCCGGGGCCCTATGAACTGTTTTGTAGCCAGACAAGCCATCCTCGACAAGCAGGGCAATCCCCTGGGGTACGAGCTGTTGTTTCGCCTTGGCCTTGAGAACCGTTTTCCCAATATCGGCGCCGAACAGGCTACCCGCCGGCTGATGGCGGAGCAATTCCTGAGCCAGAAAATCGAGGATCTGGTTGGCGATACCCTCTGTTTTGTCAACTTTCCCGACAGCCTGCTGCGCGAAGGTCTGGCCGACGGCTTCCACCCCCACCGGCTGGTTATTGAAATACTGGAAGACGCCACCCCGGATCAGGCCCTGCTGGAATGTGTCAAAGGGCTTAAACAACAGGGGTTTAAACTGGCGTTGGACGATCACCTGCCGGGCAGCGAGTGGGATGCCTTCCTGCCTTTTATGGACTTTATCAAGCTGGACCTGCGCCAGACGCCCCTGACCGACTGTGCCCGTTTTATCCGGGCATGCCGCTGTTATCCGCAACTGCGCTTTATCGCCGAAAAGGTCGAAACCCGGGAAGAGTTCGCCGCCGCCGCCGAAGTCGGCTTCGAATTTTTCCAGGGCTATTACTTCCAGCAGCCCCAGGTGATCCGCCGGCGCATCCTCACCACCGACGAACTGACCGCCTTCGAGTTGCTGTCCGCCGTCAACGAGGAAGAGATCGACTATAACAGGCTGACCGAACTGTTCAGCCGGGATCTGTCACTGTCCTATAACCTGCTGCGCTATGTGAACAACCTGCACATGGGCTACCGGCACCAGAATATCGAAAATCTGCGCAGCGCCATCGTGTATTTGGGTCACCAGCAGCTGAAACGCTTTACCGCCCTGGTCATGACCGCCTACATCAGCAAAAACAAGAATATCGAGCTGTACCGGCTTTCCATCATCAGGGCCAAGTGGTGCGAACTGCTGGCCGCCAAAGTGCACCCTGCCCTTAAGGACGATGCCTTTATCTGTGGCCTCTTTTCCCTGCTGGACGTATTGCTGGAGCGCCCCATGGCCGAAATATTGCCGCAACTGTCGGTGTCGGAAGCCATTTCACACGCCTTGCTGGAAAACAAGGGTGAACTGGGCTTTTTCATGGGCCTGATCCACGATCACGAGCAGGCGAACTGGCCGCAACTGCAGCAGCGCCTCGCCTTTATCCGCCTGAATGAAGCGGCCAGCAGCCAGTGTTACGAACAGGCGGTGCAATGGAGCAATCGGCTCGGCCAGGGTCACCGGCTGGCCTGACTTCGCTTCTCAGCCCTTGGCCCTGCCCTGCAGGTAATGGCGGCGACACAGGGCCACATAGCGCTCGTTGCAGCCAATCTCTATCTGATCCCCTTCACGCACTAGAGCACCGATCAGTTTAAAACGTGAGCAGTGCGATATACCCCCTGTAGGCGCCCGTTTACGTGGCGCAAACCTGCCAACGGCGTGGGGCGTGGGCATTGGCCGCCGTCTTCCCGTCGGCTGAAGCGACGGCTACAGCGGCACAAACCGGCGGTTACGCAGTGCCTGGCTGCCACTCTCGCCGGTAGGCAAACGACGTTTGCAGATTGGCACCTGACTGGTGGAGCGCAGGCGGACCGCCCGCGCCCCAAGAAACATCATGCTGCTCAACGTTTAAACTGATCGGTGCTCTAGCTGGCCGTCCTGATCCAGCTGGGCAGTCAAAGTGGAGAGAGGCCATTGCCTTGTAAGTTCCTTTGTTTCAGGGCCCAGCCTGCCAGTACCAGCATAAAGGCGATGGCCGCCGCCAGGAAGCCCATCGGCAACGAGGCGGTGTAGCCCAGGGCCAGATAGCCGGCCACGCTGACCAGGGCGATGGAAAGCGCATAGGGCAACTGGGTGACCACATGGTCGATATGGTGGCAGGAGGCCCCGGTGGAAGACAATATGGTGGTATCCGATATCGGCGAGCAATGATCGCCAAACACGGCTCCCGCCATCACCGCCGACATGCCCGGCAACAGCAGCTGGGCATCGATGGCCATGGTCATGTCGGCCGCAATGGGCAACATGACCCCGAAGGTACCCCAGCTGGTGCCGGTGGCAAAGGCCATCACCCCGGCCAGCAGAAAGAGTATGGCCGGCAACACGAACAGAGGAATGTTCTGTTGCACCAGGGAAGCCAGGTACTTGCCGGTTTCCAGCTCGGCGATAAGGCCGGCGATGGTCCAGGCAAACAACAGGATATAAATGGCCGGCAGCATGCCTTTCAGCCCGAGCTTCAGAACATGCCCCCATACCGCCAGGGCAGCCCCGTGCCGGATCATGGCAACCGCACAGACCAGCACGCCGGCAACACCGCCCAGTACCAGGGAGCGACCCACATTGGTGTTTTCGAGGGCGGCCAGCACGGTGAAGGACAGGTTATTATCCGCCAGCGCCGCCGCCCCGGTGGCCAGCAGGGAAACCACGGTCACCAGGGTAAGGGTGCCGATCGCCAGCAGCAGATCGACGACCCGGCCGGGACTGTCGGCACTGTCGGCCACCCCGGGCGGTGTGCCTTTCGCCTGGTCGAACAGGACGCCGTCCAGCGCCTGCCGTTCATGATGGGCCATGGCCCCCAGATCCCAGCCGCCACGGATCACCAGCAAGACCATCAGCAGGGTAAAGACGGCGTAGAAATTCATCGCCCCCATGACGAGGAAGGCGCCCAGGGCACTCTGTCCGGTCAGGCCATAGCTCGCCAGTATGCCGCCGACCAGGGCAATGATATAGGCCCCCCAGGAAGAGACCGGCATCAATACGCACACCGGGGCGGCGGTGGAGTCCAGCAAATAGGCGAGTTTGGCCCGGGAAATACGAAAACGATCGGTGACGGGCCGGCAAATGGTGCCCACTGAAAGACTATGGAAATAGTCATCGATAAAAAAGATGAACACCAGCAGACCCGTCATGATCTTCGCCTGACGGCGGCTTTTAATCCGCTCCTGAGCCCAGTGTGCAAACGCCAGCGTCGCGCCGGTATGGCTGAGCATGCTGATCATGCAGCCCAGCAACAGCAAGAACAGAAGGATATTTACATTCCATTCGTTCACGGCATTGTCGGACCAAAGCAGTGCCGCTACATTGCGGCTCAAATGAACCAGTGCATCGAGAGGATTGAATTGCTGCAACAGCAACACCCCCAGGACAATGCCGACCCCAAGGGAAAGCAGTACCCGCCGGGTAAGGATGGCCAGGACAATGGCCACCAGGGGCGGCAGCAGCGACCAGAAAGCATTCATCAGTTCTCTCCGCGAGAAACCCCGTCCTTTTAGGGCAGGGAGGGATAGCGATTGGCGCGCCGCGCCAACGGCTTCTAGAATTAACCCTGTCTCTGGCAGACCTACGGCGGGACACGCCGAATGTTAAGCCTGCGGAGTGGATGTGAGACTTAGGCGGATATGGGGTTGATTCACCATCGTAAAATCCGCCATTGCGCGGAATTTACGGCGATAACCAAGCCCCCGCCCGAGCTGTCCACCGTGAAACAGGAACCTGTTAACCCGGTGACGGGTTTTCCCCTAACGGGAATCCCCTTCCTTCAGGGAGGGGAGGATGTCAAGACAGTATCAGCCCTTTCGGCACCGATCCCAGCCAGGTCACCGGATAAATGGCGTGGCTCCGGCATCTATTCCTTTCAACCAGGATAAACGGCATCACCCTGAGCTGGTTTACTGATAATAGACGCGCCTCTACGCAGGCAAGCCGGAGGATTTTACTGATAAAAAGCAAAAGATCAATATATTAAACCAAAATGATGAGATCTTTCGCCACCTTGGCACGCATAGCATATCTGTGCCATGCTGTTTTATGAAAAAATGCAGCTCGGTTCACAGGTTTTTGTTAAGTTCTGGCTCAGGCGATTGTCCCGTGACCGCTATTGCCATTGCCGAATAATGAAGCAGCCCTTTAATCACATTCTTGATTAGCGATTGATTTTTGCAAATTGCAAAGCCATATCCGTCAATATATGACGAGACAGGAATTGAAAAGAATGCGCCTGTTAAAGTCTGTATTAATTAACTTGCTTCATTTAAAATGAAGTTGTAAATTTAATTTATTACAGCATCGATAGAACACCACAGGTGAACCCAATGACCGAATTTTTGAAGACACTGCTCAACATTCGCAGCCTGCGTGCTGCTACCCGCGATCTGACTCTGGAACAACTGGAAGAAGGCTTGGCCAAACTGACTTCTATTGTAGAAGAACAGCGTGAAGCCAAAGCCGCCGAGCGCGCCGCCAATGAAGAGCGTGAGCGTAAACTGAAAGAGTTTGTCAGCAAGCTGGAGGCCGATGGCATCGATATTAACGATCTCATCGAGATGGCCGAGCCGAGCAAAAAAGCGGTCAGCGGCACTCGCAGCAAACGCCCCGCCAAATATCAATACGAGGACGATAACGGCGAATACAGAACCTGGACCGGTCAGGGACGCAAGCCCGCCGCCATCCAGAAAGCCATTGAGAGTGGCGAGAAAAAACTGGAAGACTTTCTGATCAAGTAATGCGATTCAAAAACAGGGCCTCCGGGCCCTGTTTTCATCCTCGCCTTGAATAATTAACAAGCAGATATCTACAGCGGCATCGCCGGATCTGTAGGCGCCCGTTTACGTGGCGCAAAGGCGAACGGCGCAGATCCTGATATTCCAACGTCTGCTGGTGCCGGCATCCTGCCTTTATCAGGCCTGCTCCAGCAAGGGGTAAAGCCCCGCGTCCAGTCCGTTCAGCTTGAGTTCGTAAACCAGTGCCAACTCCGCCCCGAGCCGGTCATCCGGCCAGCCACGCCGTTCCAGCCAGCACAGATAAGCCATGGGCAGCCGCAACAGCGGCCGGCCATGGTATTTGCCGAAGGGCATGGGTTTATTGATGATAAGCCGCAGCTCGGCCGCTGAGAACCCCATACTTTATATCCCGATACACGACAAGAGCGGCATCTTTCCGTCAGCCGGCAGCGGCCAGGCCGCGGTTGATTTGTGCCAGCACGGCGGCAGGATCATCGGCCTGGGTAATGGGACGGCCGATGACCAGATAATCGCTGCCGGCAGCCAGGGCCTGCTCCGGGGTCATGATCCGGCGCTGATCACCCGCCTCGCTTCCCGCCGGGCGAATACCTGGCGTCACCAGTTTGAAGTCCGGCCCCAGCTCGGCCTTCAGCAAGCTGGCCTCCTGGGCCGAACAGACCACGCCGTCCAGGCCCGCATCCCGGGTCAGGCGGGCCAGGGTCAGTACCTGCTCGGCGGGAGAGCGCAGTACCCCCACCTGGTGCAATTCTTCCCCCGTCATGCTGGTCAGCACAGTGACGGCGATAAGCAGCGGCGCCTTGTCCCCGTAAGGCTGCAGGGCCGCCTTGGCCGCCTGCATCATGCGCGGGCCACCGCTGGCATGGACGTTGACCATCCACACCCCGAGCTCGGCCGCCGCCGCCACCGCCTTGGCCACGGTATTGGGAATATCGTGGAATTTCAGATCGAGGAAGACATCGAAGCCGGCGTCCACCAGGGAGCGGACAAATTCCGGCCCGAACAGGGTGAACATCTCCTTGCCCACTTTCAGCCGGCAACTGGCCGGATCCAGCCTGGCCACCAGCGCCAGTGCCTCCTGCCGATCGGCGAAGTCGAGCGCTATCAGGATCTTGGGATCATGAATGTTTGAATCTTGCATGGGTTACCTTTTCTTTTTTGTGAGGGGTGAGGAGTCAGAGGTGAGGAGAAAAACCCGGTGTTTCTCTCCCCTCACTCCTCACGCTTCACCCCTGTCGTCATTTATTCCCCATCCAGTCCCCGCACCGGCTTGATGCTGCCCCACTGCTTGCAGGAGGGACATTGCCAGAATAAAGATTGGGAAGAGAAGCCGCATTGGCCACAGCGATGGCTGGGCTTGGCCTTGATCTGTTCGGCCACCAGCGACTTGAGCATTTCCAGGCTTTCCCGCGCCCTGCCCTGCTCGGCATTGGCCGCATGATAGGACATCAGCCGATGGAAGCCTTTCATGGTCGGATGACGTTGCAACTGGCGCAGCACCATCTGTTCGGCGCTAAGGGTTCCCTGGGTTTCACCGATCTTGTCGGCCAGCATCAGCACCGCGCTGGTGCCGCTGTCCTTGGCCACCCATTGCTCCAGCTGGCGGATGAACTCCTCCTCCCTGCCGAGCTCCCGGTAACAGCGCTGCAGCGCCGGCAGTACCTCGGAAATAAAGTCCGCATCCTGCTCGGTGACCCGGCTCAGGCACTGGATGGCCTGTGCCCACTCTGCCCCCGCCATATGAATATCCGCCAGGCGGATATTGGCCCTGACACAACCGGCATCCGCCTTGAGGGCCTTCTTGAACAGCGTGATCGCCGTCTTGGCATCCTGTTGCCGCCACTGCTGCTCGGCCAGTTCACAGTAGAAATGCCCCATGGGGGTCATCGCCTTGATGCCCTGGCGCTTCTTCAACCGCTCGGCAACGGCAATGGCCTTTTCCCACTCCCGCAACTGCTGATAGATCTGCATTAGTTGGCCCAAGGCCGCTTCTTCGTAATCCGGATCGTCTTTCAGCTCAACCAGGATATGCTCGGCCCGATCCAGCAGCCCCGCCGCCAGAAAGTCCCGGGCCAATTCCAGCATGGCCAGGTGGCGCTGTTCGGTCAACAGGTTGGGTCGGGCGATCAGGTTCTGATGGATGCGAATGGCCCGGTCAACTTCCCCCCGGGAGCGGAACAGGTTGCCGAGTGCCAGGTGGGTTTCTATGGTTTCACTGTCGACCTGCAACAGTTGAATAAAGAGATCGACCGCCTTGTCGGGCTCGTCGGAAAGCAGAAAATTCAACCCGGCAACGTATTGCCGGGAGAAGTGATTGGATTGTTGTTGAGCATCCTGCCGGACTCCCCTGCGCCCCATATACCAGCCATAGGCGGCAGCCACCGGAAGCAGCAGAAACAGCAATTCCAGCATGGGGCTCGTCAATCCTTAACGGGCAAGGCCCTGAGCTCTTCCAATTCCTTGTGTTGACGCTCGACTTTCTTGCGCAGCCCGCTGTTGTTCATCCTGAGGCGCAGCATCACCAGGCCGAATACCAGCCAGCCGATAAGAAAACCGGCCACGAAGACCACGGCCAGTAATGTGGAAAGACGGTATTCTCCCTGGGCCAGCAAATAATTGACCTGCACCAGTTGATCGTTTTGCGACCCCAGGGTCAGCCCTACCGCGAACAAGATAGCCAGGAATACCAGACCAATAATGATTTTCACCTTATCCTCTCAACTTCCTGATTTTGAGTGTTGGCATTATCCCGGAAAAGCGCTGATCCCGCCAGCCGGGCACGCATGAAAAGTGATATCGGACGGCACCGGTATGGCTCAGGACGGGTTCACCCGCTCCCGCAGCTCTTTTCCCGGTTTGAAATGAGGAACGTACTTGCCGGTCAATTCCACTTTTTCACCGGTCTTGGGGTTGCGGCCCTGGCGGGGGGCACGATAGTGCAATGAGAAACTGCCGAAACCGCGAATTTCGATGCGATCGCCGGTTTGCAGGGTCGAGGCCATTTGCTCGAGGATTTCCTTGATGGCGTTTTCCACTTCCTTGGCGGAAAGATGACCGTATTGCTCGGCCAAACGCTCAATCAGATCGGATTTGGTCATGATGTATGTCTCCTGAACACCAAATAAAAAGGGGGCGCGAAGGCCCCCTTTTGAATTCGGACAGGCTTATTCGCCTTTCGCCGCCTTGAAAGCTTCGGCCATGGCACTCAAACCAACTTCTTCTTGCTGTTGCTGGTTCAGGTTGTCCATAACGGCTTTCTCTTCAGCTTCGTCTTTCGCACGGATAGACAGGCTGACGGTACGGTTTTTGCGGTCAACGCCCATGAAACGCGCTTCGACTTCTTCACCCACGCTCAGTACGGTGGAGGCGTCTTCGATGCGGTCGCGGGAGATGTCGGCAACGCGGATGTAACCTTCCACGCCTTCTTCCAGCTCAACCACGGCGCCCTTGGCGTCAACGGCGGTGATGGTACCCTTAACGATAGCACCTTTCTTGTTGTCAGACAGGTACTTATTGAAAGGATCCTCGTCGATTTGCTTCACGCCCAGGCTGATGCGCTCACGCTCCGGATCGACCTGCAGCACCACGGCGTCGATTTCGTCGCCCTTCTTGAACTCACGAACGGCTTCTTCACCGTTGGCGTTCCAGGAGATGTCGGACAGGTGAACCAGGCCATCGATGCCGCCGTCCAGGCCGATGAAGATACCGAAGTCGGTGATGGACTTGATCTTGCCGGAAACACGGTCGCCCTTGTTGTGGGTTTCCGCGAACAGCTGCCAGGGGTTGGACTTGCACTGTTTCAGGCCCAGGGAGATACGACGACGCTCTTCGTCGATGTCCAGCACCATCACGTCTACGTTGTCGCCAACGGAAACCACCTTGGACGGGTGGATGTTCTTGTTGGTCCAGTCCATTTCGGACACGTGTACCAGGCCTTCAACGCCTTCTTCGATCTCAACGAAGCAGCCGTAGTCGGTCAGGTTGGTCACGCGGCCGGACAGGCGGGTGCCTTCCGGATAGCGGTTGGCGATATCCACCCAGGGATCGGCGCCCAGTTGCTTCAGACCCAGAGACACACGGGTACGCTCGCGGTCGAACTTCAGCACCTTGACGTTGATCTCGTCGCCCACGTTCACGATCTCGGAAGGATGCTTGACGCGCTTCCAGGCCATGTCGGTGATGTGCAGCAGGCCGTCTACGCCGCCCAGGTCCACGAAGGCGCCGTAGTCGGTCAGGTTCTTGACGATACCCTTGACTTCCTGGCCTTCCTGCAGGTTTTCGAGCAGCTGCTCGCGCTCAACGCTGTTCTCGGTTTCGATCACGGCGCGGCGGGAAACCACCACGTTGTTGCGCTTCTGGTCCAGCTTGATGACTTTGAACTCAAGCTCTTTGCCTTCCAGGTGCAGGGTGTCACGTACCGGACGCACGTCAACCAGAGAACCGGGCAGGAAGGCACGGATGCTGTTCACTTCTACGGTGAAGCCGCCTTTGACCTTGCCGTTGATGATACCAACAACGGTTTCCTGATCTTCGTAGGCTTTTTCCAGTTGCAGCCAGGCTTCGTGGCGCTTGGCTTTTTCACGGGAAAGCAGAGTCTCGCCGAAACCGTCTTCTACCGCGTCCAGCGCGACATCGACGCTGTCGCCAACGCTGATTTCCAGCTCGCCCTGGGCGTTCTTGAACTGCTCGGCGGGAATGGCAGATTCGGATTTCAGGCCGGCGTCAACCAGAACGATGCCGTTCTCGATGGCAACAACGGTGCCCTTGACGATGGAACCGGGACGGGTTTCGAGTTCTTTCAGAGACTCTTCAAAGAGTTGAGCAAAAGATTCAGTCATGTTTAATGAATACACTGTTAAGGTTGAACATCCACGGGGCAATCCGGCACCGGTGGGGTGATTAACATTCTCCCGTCTCTGTCCTTGAGGCGGGCATTGCCAAATCGCTTCAGCGACCAAGAATAACCTTAGTATGACTCAATACTTTGTCCAGCACCTCGGCGATGGACAGGTGGGTCGAGTCGATAACCAGGGCGTCATCGGCGGCTTTGAGGGGCGCCACGCTCCGGTTTCGGTCCCGGTCGTCACGCGCCTGAATTTCGCTTAAAAGGCGGTCAAAGCTAACATCAAACCCCTTATCTTGCAACTGTTTAAGCCGCCTCTGCGCCCTTTCCTCGGCACTGGCGTCGAGGAAGATCTTGACCTGGGCATCGGGGAACACCACCGTGCCCATGTCCCGCCCGTCGGCAATCAGCCCGGGTTTGGCCCGGAAGGCCCGCTGGCGTCGCAACAGGGCCTCGCGCACCCGGGGAAAGGCGGCGACCTTGCTCGCCGCTTCGCCCACCTGCTCGGTGCGGATGGAACGGGACACGTCCTCCCCTTCCAGGATGGTTTTGATCTGCCCGTCCACCACCGGAAACTGAACATCCAGATGGGCCGCCAGGGGCATAAGACCGGTTTCATCATCCAGCGCCACATTGTGATGCAGTGCCGCCAGCGCCAGCACGCGGTAGATGGCGCCGGAGTCCAGCAAATGCCATTCCAGTTTTTCGGCCAGCAACTGACAAAGCGTTCCCTTGCCGGCTCCGCCCGGGCCATCGACGGTGATGACGGGAGCTAGTTCAGACATTGCATCCTCCACTCAATCATGTATCTGGGCACCTCGGGTGCCGCGCGGCCGGCATTATACCCGAGTTGGCGAACAAAGGCATAATTTACAATTGATTAACCTTTCGTCATTGCATATTGCGCCTATACCTGCAGGCCCATCCGCTTTACAATGGCCGCTATTTTTTGATGCATGAGACACGAAGAGGAACGCCATGAGCAGTGTTACCCGGATGGCAAACTCAAAACTGCCGACACCCTGGGGCACCTTTACCCTGGTCGGGTTCGAAGAAAAAGGCACAGGCAAGGATCATGCCGCCCTGGTGATGGGCGACGTGGCCGACGGCCAGCCGGTACTGGGCCGCATCCATTCCGAATGCCTGACCGGCGATGCCCTGTTCAGCCTGCGCTGTGACTGTGGCTTCCAACTGCAGGCGGCCATGGAAAAAATCGCCAAGGAAGGCCGGGGCGTGCTGCTCTATGTGCGTCAGGAAGGCCGCGGCATCGGCCTGCTCAACAAGATCCACGCCTACCACCTGCAGGATCAGGGCAAGGACACGGTAGAAGCCAACGTCGAGCTGGGGTTTGCCGCCGACATGCGCGACTACACCATCTGTGCCGACATGCTGCGCAGCCTGGGCGTCAAACAGCTCAGGCTGATGACCAACAACCCGCGCAAGGTCAAGGCGATGGAAAATTTCGGCATCGAAGTGGTGGAGCGGGTGCCGTTGCAGGAAGGCCGCAACCCCTTCAACGAGCATTATCTGGACACCAAGGCCGGCAAGCTGGGCCATATGCTGAAAGAGCAGGACTGAAGGTTCCTTTCCCCCGCCCCCTGAGTCATACCGGCCCCTGGCCGGTATCTTCTTGCTCGGATTCGCCGGTGTGCCGGCTCAGGTAATCCACCATCTGCGACAGCTGAGTGATGCTGGCAAAGTCGGCTTCCGGAATACGTATCTCCAGCTCCCGACCCAGCGCCTCAACCAGCCGCAGAAAATCCATCGAGTCCAGATCGAGTGCGTCTCTCATGTCTTCTCCCGGATCCAGCTGTGCGGTATCGGCATCCGGTGCTATGTCCCGAATGTGGCGACAGACCAGCTCGGTCAGCGCTTGCTTGTCTTTCATTCCAGTTGCTCCGGCTGTTGCAATAAGTTGTCTATCCGGTTAAGCAAACGGGCGCCCTCGTGACCGTCACTCACCCTGTGGTCGGCGGCCAGGCTGAAGCTGGCCTGGAGCATGGGCACTATGTTCTGCTGCTGTACCCAGGGAGCCAGACGCACCCGACCAATACCCAGCAGGGCCACTTGCGGCGGAAAGATCACCCCCTGAATGCGATCCACTCCCCGTTCCCCCAAACTGGACACGGTCACCGTCGCCTCCTGCAGTTCAGCGCTGCGCAGCCCCCCTTCCCGGGCCCGGATCACCTGATCCCGAAGGGCCGCCATCATTTGTGCCGCTCCCAGTAGGTGCGCGTCATGGATGGCCGGCACCACCAGCCCGCCCCGGCGCAGGTGGATGACGTTACCCAGGTGCACCCGGGGTTCGCTGTAATAGTGACCGTCCCGGTAAAAACCGTTGAAGCGGGGAAACTCGGCCAGTGCTCGAGCCAGGGCACAGTAGACAAGGGCATTGGCCAGCACCAGTTGTTCGGCGGGCTTGCCATGATTAAAGGCCGTGCACCAGGCCTGGGCCCGCGCCAGGGCAATATCCTGCTCCAGATAGTAATGGGGGATCTCCCGCTTGGAGCGACTCACCACATCGGCAATGGCCTGGCGCATCCGCGGCTCCGCTTCCTGCGGCTTTGACGATGACGCCAACGCCTCGATATCCGCCAGCACCAGGGCGCCATCGGGTCCACTGCCGGGTCCCAGACCACGCCAGTCGATGCCCAACTGGCCGGCCCGCTGGCGGGCCGCCGGCGAAATGCGAACGGATCTCCCGGCAGCCGCCGGCCTGGTCGGTTCCGGCTCAGGCATATTCGGTACCCGGGGTTCTCTGACCGTTTCCTCCTGTTCGGCATCACCACTCAGGCGCAAGCGAGCGATGGGCTCACCCACCTGCAACGGCTCACCTATCGGTGCCAGTAGTGCCTCAACTACGCCTTCGTCAAAGACTTCCAGATCAATCAGTCCCTTCATGGTGTCGATGGTGGCGATCACATCGCCCCGGTGAACCGCATCCCCGGGTTTCACCCGCCATTCCGCCACCGTGCCCTTGGCCATGTCGGATCCGAAGGATGGCATGCTGATGGTTTTGATCATTTTCCCACCACCCTGATGGCGGCAGCCACTATGCCCTCGACCTGGGGGGTGGCCGCCAGCTCCAGATGCCGGGGATAAGGGATCGGTACCTCTCTGCTGCACACCCGCTGGGGCGGTGCATCCAGCGACCAGAAGCAATGCTCCGCCACCTGGGCGCAAATCTCGCCGGCCAGGCTGCCGGTGCGCCAGCCTTCGTCCACTACCAGCAGGCGCCGGGTCTTGTTGACCGAGGCAAACAGGGTGTCGAGATCCAGTGGACGCAGGCAGCGCAGATCGATCACCTCGGCGCTGATGTCCCGGCTTTGCAACAACTCGGCGGCGTCCAGTACCTTGGGCATGGAGCCACCGTAGCTGACCAGGCTGAGATCCGTCCCTTGCCGGCGCACCAGCGCCCGGTGCATGTCGGGGCACTGCTCCGCCGTGGGGGCCGGCCCCGTCATGTTGTAGAGCAGCACATGCTCAAACAGCAGCACAGGATCGGGATCCGCCAGGGCCATCGCCAGCATATAACGGGCATCGGCCAGGGTGGCCGGCGCCAGCACCTTGAGGCCGGGCACGTGGGCATACCAGTTTTCCAGACTGTGGGAATGCTGGGCCGCCAGCTGCCGGCCGGCGCCGCAGGCCATGCGGATCACCAGCGGCACCCCCAGCTGGCCACCGGACATGTGGCGCAGGGTGGCGGCATTGTTGACGATCTGATCCAGCGCCAACAGGCTGAAATTGACCGTCATCACCTCCACAATGGGCCGCATGCCCCCCAGCGCCGCGCCTATCCCGGCCCCGACAAACCCGGACTCGGACAAGGGCGTATCCCGCACCCGCTGCTCGCCAAATTCCTGCAGCAGCCCCTTGGTTACCGCATAGCAGCCGCCATAATGGCCCACGTCCTCGCCCATCAGGAATACCCGGGGATCCTGCCGAATGGCTTCCCGTATGGCTTCCCGCACCACCTCACGGTAGCTGATGTCTGGCATATTCATGCTTCCGGCTCCTGATAGACGCCGCGGCACAGCTCCGACTCGGGCTCAAACACCGACTGCTCGGCAAAGGAAACAGCCTCATTCAACTCCAATCTGACCGCCTGCTCCAGTTGCTGCCACCGGGCGTCATCCAGCTCACCGCGCTGCTCAAGAAGTTTCCTGAGCTGCACAATGGGGCCCTTTTGCTGCCATTGCTCCACTTCATCCGGGGTACGGTAAAGCTGGGTATCAAACATGGAGTGACCGCGAAAACGGTAGGTCAGGCATTCCAGAAAGCGGGGCCCGCCCCCCTGACGAATGGCGTCACAAGACTCCCTGGCTGCCGCTTCCACCGCCGCCACCTGCATGCCGTCCACCTCGCGGGCGTCCAGGCCATAGCTGGCGGCCTTTCTGTAAATGTGCTGCTCCGACTCGGAGATGGCCAGGGCCGTGCCCATGGCGTAGCGGTTGTTCTCACACACGAACAGCACCGGCAGTTGCCACAGTTGGGCCAAATTGAGGCTTTCGTGAAATTCGCCTTCCGCCGCCGCCCCTTCACCGAAGAAGCAGCAGGTTACCCGGCGGCGGTTCTGCAGCTTGTCGGCCAATGCCAGTCCCACCGCCATCGGCAGGGCGCCGGCGACAATGGCATTGCCACCATAGAAACGTTTGTTCTTGTCGAAAATATGCATGGAGCCGCCCCGCCCCCGGCTGCTGCCCCCGACTTTGCCGAACATCTCCGCCATCACCGCTTTCATGTCCAGCCCCCGGGCCAGCGCATGGCCGTGCTCCCGGTAGGTAGCGATCACCGCATCTTCCGCCGTCAGCGCCTGCATCACGCCCACCGCCACTGCTTCTTCACCAATATAAAGATGCAGAAAACCGCGGATTTTTTCTTCCATATACAGCTCGGCGCAGCGCTCTTCAAAACGGCGAATGCGCAACATTGCCTGCAGCAACTGCAGCAAGTGACGGCTGTCCGGCCCGCTGCCGTCAGCTTCGGGGTGAGTGTTCATGACCATTGCCCTCATCGCTTTCCAGGGTGGAAATATCGCCCGGTGGCAAGCCCAGCTCGCGGGCCCGCAGCAGGCGGCGCATGATCTTGCCGCTGCGGGTCTTGGGCAGATTGTCCTTGATGGCGATCTCCCGGGGTGCCACCGCCGGGCCCAGGCGCTTTCTGGCATGAGCCATCAGACTTTTCAGCAAGTCCTCACCGGCCTCATAACCGGGTTTGAGCGCCACAAAGGCCTTCACCACTTCCCCGGCGACCACATCGGGAATACCAATGACCCCGGCTTCCGCCACCGCCGGGTGCTCGAGTAGCACGCTTTCCACCTCAAAGGGGCCGATCAGATGGCCGGAAGACTTGATCAGCTCCTTGCTGCGCCCCACAAACCAGTAATAACCGTCCTCATCCCGCCAGGCCAGATCGCCGCTCAGATACCAGTTGTCCCTGAAGCAGTTGCGGTAACGTTGCTCATCATGCAGATAGCCCCTGAACATGGACGGCCAGCCCGGCCTCAGCGCCAGCTCGCCCACCTGGCCGGGAGCGCTCAGCTCGGTGAGCCGCCCCTGGTCATCCACCCGGACGATGCCCGCCGTGATGCCCGGCAGCGGCTGTCCCATGGAGCCCGGCTTCACCGGCTCGGATGCAAAATTGGCCAGCATGATGCCGCCGGTTTCGGTCTGCCACCAGTTGTCGTGAAAGGGCATGCCAAATAGCCGCTTCCCCCAGACCACCGCCTCGGGATTGAGCGGCTCGCCGACGCTGGCCAGAAAACGCAGCGCCCCCAGATCATAACGGGCCACCAGCTCGTCACCGGCTTTCATCAGCATGCGAATGGCGGTGGGTGCCGTATACCAGACATTGACCTTTTCGTCGGCCAGGATCCGGTACCAGCGCTCGGGATCGAACTCCGCCTCGTCCACGACCAGGGTGACCCGGTTGCACAAGGGGGCAATCACGCCATAACTGGTGCCGGTAACCCAGCCCGGATCCGCCGTGCACCAGTAAATGTCGCCGGGATGCAGATCCAGCGCGCACCAGGCGGAATAACTGTGATACACCACCGCCTCATGCACATGCAGGGCGCCCTTGGGCAGGCCGGTGGTGCCGCTGGTAAAATGCAGCAGGGCCGGGTCTTCAGGCTGCGTCGGGCAGATGTGAAAGGTTTCGGCGGCCCCCGCCAGAGCGGAGTCCAGATCCAGGCAGCCGGCGGGGCAGTCGCCGTGGCAGTCGTAGAGCAACACCTGCCCAAGCTGGGGCAGCTCGCTGCGCCAGGGCGCGACTTTTTTCAGGTAGAGACGGGCGCTGCTGATCAATACCCTGGCATTGCCAATCTCCATACGGGAACGAATGGGCTCGGGGCCAAAGGCGGAAAACAGCGGGCAAAACACGGCGCCGGCTTTCAGGCTGCCCAGCAAGGCGGCATACAGCCGGGGCGTGCGCCCGCACAGGCTGAACACGGTTTCTCCCTTGACGACTCCCAGGCTGGCCAGCAGGCTGGCAAAGCGGTTGCTGAGCCCCTGCAATTCACGGTAACTGAAGGTGCGCCGCTCCCCCTGTTTGCTCAGCCAGACAAGCGACGTCTGCTCGCCCTGCCCCTCCAGCACATGGCGATCCAGCGCCTCAAAGGCGATGTTGATGCCCCCCTCATGGCCCTTGATCCTGGCTTGGGCCTGCTGCCAGTGAAACTGACGACAGCCTTGCCGGTAGTCCGGCAGATTGGGTCTGACGCCGGACGGCTCCGGTGTCTTGGTGATGATTTCAAAGCCCATGCGAGCCTCCTGCTTGCCGGTGGCTTTACGGGTGGCAGAGCGGGTGGCCGAATGATGCCGCCCTTTGACGCTCTTCAGGCAAGTTTAGCCATAAACCGGCTATTCGCGCCGCAGCCTGAACTGCAGAAAATGGGTGGAGCAGGAAATGCAGGGGTCGTAGTTGCGGATCAGCCGCTCGCAGAACAGTTTGAGCTCCTGATCGCTGTGGTGCAGGCCAAAGCGGGTGACCGAAGCCCTGAGATCCTGCTCGATACGGGCCTGATTCTGACTGGTGGGCGGAATGATGGAGCAGGACAGCACCCGGCCCTGCTCATCCAGCCGGTAATAATGATAAATCATGCCCCTCGGCGCCTCGGTACAGAAACAGCATTCTCCCGCGGTAGGAGTGACCGGCAGGCTGGCATCGCCGTTGGGGCATGGCTGCGCCAGCAATCGGTCGGCCTCGAACAGAGCCCAGTATATTTCCAGTGCCCGGGCTCGAATGCTGGTAAACATGTTGCGGCTGGGAAACGCAAAGCCGCATTCCCGGGCCAGGGCGCGCACCTCGGCAGGCAGCCGCTCAAAACTGTTGTTCATCCGCGCCAGCGGGCCGACCAGGTAATCCTGGCCATCGAGCAGGGAATAGAGCGCGGTGGAATGAGGCTCCTGATGCTCGGCAAAATGTCGGGGGTAGTCGGAATAATCCAGGCTCAGGCCATGGCTGCTGGTGATACGGCCACCATTGATGGCATAACCGTCGGGCTCGGTGAGGCTGACCCAGATAAAGTCGTGGCTGTAATCGGGCAACGTCAGCTCCGCGGTCCAGCGCACCAGTGCCTCGGCGGCGGGCAGCGCCTGCTTCACCAGCCCACGCACTTCATGCCAGCGTTCGTGATCGGGCAGACGGCCAAAGCCCCCCACCTGCAACCCCACCGGGTGTACGGAGCGACCGCCCAGCAGCGCCATCAGGGCATTACCGGCTTCCTGCAGCAACATGCCCCGTTTCAGCACCTCGGGGAACACCTTGGCCATGTCGAGGGCATGATCAAACCCGAGAAAGTCGGGTGCCGCCAGAAAGTGAATATGCAGAGCATGGCTTTGCACCCACTCTCCCAGATTCATCAGCAGTCTCAGTTGCGCCAGCGGCGGGGGCAGCGCTATGCCGAACAACCGCTCCATCGCCTGAATGGAAGTGAGCTGGTAGGCCATGGGGCAGATGCCACAGATGCGGGCGTTGAGATCCGGCACCTCCTGATAGCCCCGCCCTTCCAGAAACTTCTCAAACAGCCGGGGCGGCTCGAAAATGGCCAGATGCAACCGGTCGATGCGGTCGCCTCTGGCGTTCAGCTCCAGGCTGCCTTCCCCTTCCAGCCGGGTTACAAAGGGCACCTTGAGAGCGATGCGACGCCTGGCCTTTTTCTTCATTCGTCGACCTCCCGCACATCGATGCGCTGCCAGCGCCGGTACTGCTCGCGAAACGGCGGACTGTGGCTGTGAATGGCGGCAAACCGCCGGGCAATGTCGTCGGGCAGCAGCCCCAGGCCGGCGAAGCGGTTGGCCAGGCTGTCGCCGTTGGGCTGCTCGGACGGACCAAAACAGCCATAGCAGGCCCGGCCAAAGGCGGGACAGAGGGCACCACAGCCGGTGCGCACCACCGGTCCCAGACAGGGGGCACCCCTGGTGACCATGACGCACACCTGCTGACGGCGCTTGCACTCCATGCACAGCTTTTCAGCCTCGGGCCGGGGCCACACGCCCAGGCGCAACTGACGCAGAAAATGGCGCATCTGCTCCACGGTAATGGGACAGCCCCAGAGTTCAAAGTCCACCTGGATGTGCTCGGCTACCCCGGTGGACGTGGCCAGGGTGGCGATAAAGTCCGGCCGGGCATAAACGGCCGCTTTCCAGCCCGGGCCATCCGCCAGATTGCGCAGGGCCTGAATGCCGCCGCTGGTGGCACAGGCGCCCATGGTCACCACCAGCCTGCTGTTGCGGCGAAGGGTTCGGGCGCGTTCGAGATCGTCCGGCGTGGACACACTGCCCTCGACCAAGGCCACATCCACGGTTTTGTCGGGCCCGGTTATGCCCGCCTCGATGAAGTGCACAAACTCCACTTCCTCCAATAAATCCAGCAGCGCCGGTCCCTGATTGAGCAAGGCCAGCTGGCAGCCGGAGCAGGAGGTCAGCTTGTGCACCGCCAGGGTCAGCTTGGCCGTCATACGCCCTCCCTGCCCAGCCAGGGCTTGACCTGCGGATAATGAAATACCGGACCGTCCTTGCAGACAAAATACGGCCCCAGCTGACAA
Organism: Zobellella denitrificans; assembly: GCF_002237365.1. GTDB lineage: Bacteria > Pseudomonadota > Gammaproteobacteria > Enterobacterales > Aeromonadaceae > Oceanimonas > Oceanimonas denitrificans. The sequence goes on along the minus strand of NZ_NMUO01000003.1, from coordinate 37,139 downwards.
TGACCACACAGGCCCCGGCCGCACTGAAAATTGCGTTCAAGGCTCATGTAAACCGCCTCGTCCGCCACTTTTAAGCGCGCCAGCTGTTTAAGGGCCGCCAGCATCATGATCTCGGGCCCGCACATCATGACCGCACAGTGATCAGCATCAAACTCCGCCAGCGCCAGCAATTCGGTCACCAGCCCCAGCCGCCAGTGATGCCGGTGCCGGTGTTCCTCGCTGGCAGCCAGCAATACCTGGCATTCGCCCAGGGTTTGCCAGCGCCGGTACTGCGTCTGCCACAGCAGATCGGCATGGTGCTTGACCCCTTGCAGGATCACGATGCGACCGTATTGATCCCGGTTGGCCACCGCATGGTGAATGGCCGCCACCACCGGGGCACAGCCCAGTCCGGCGGTAATAAACACCAGGTCCCTCCCCCGCAGCTGCGCCAGTGGCCAGCCCCGGCCAAAGGGGCCGCGCAGGCCCAACTGCTGGCCGACCTCCAGCGCCACCAGCGGCCGCGTGACCCGGCCCACGGCGCGAATGGTGTGCTGCAACAGCCCCTGATGCCAGCCCATGATGGAAATGGCCACCTCACCGGCGCCAAACAGGTAAAGCATGTTGAACTGGCCGTAATCGAAGTCGAACGGTGAGCGCGTGTCCAGCGCCAGACTCAGGGTATGTACTCCCGGCACCTCCATGGTTTTGGCCGCCAGGGTGGCGACCATGGGCACCCCGTCAGCCATGGTCGTCCTCCTGTGATGGCTCCTCCAGCAGGGCCTGGCTCTCTTCCACCAGATCGATGGCCACCGGACACCAGGCAATGCAGCGACCGCAGCCGACACAGCCACTGCGGCCGAATTGCTGCTGCCAGGTGGCCAGCTTGTGCACCAGCCATTGCCGGTAGCGGTGGCGGAGTTCATGGCGGATCACCTTGCCGGTGATGTAACTGTGCTGCTCGCTGAAACAGGAGTCCCAGCGCTGTACCTGCTCGGCCTGCCGATGGCGAATGTCGCCTTCGGTGTCCTGTTTCGAGCAAAAACAGGTAGGGCAGACCGAGGTGCAGTTGCCACAGGCCAGGCAACGTTCGGCCACCTGCTGCCAGCGCGGGTGGTCGAGCCGGTCCACCAGCTGCGCCAGTTCGGCTTCGCCGGGCATGACTCGCTGTTGCCGGCGGGAGGCCGCCAGCGCGGTTTTCGCCTCGCTCAGTTGCTTATTCATCGCCTTGTTCAGCGGCAATTGAGCCGCAATGGTGTCGCCCTTGTCGCTGCCGGTCTGCAACAGGTAGCCCTCTGCCAGCTCGTCGAGCAGAATATCAAAACCGAAACGGGCCTCGGGGCCGTCGCCGGTCGACACACAAAAGCAGGTGTCGGCGCTGCGGCCGCAGTTCACCGCCACGATAAAGAGGTGCTCGCGCTGAGCCCGGTAAAAGGCATCGGCATAAGGCCCTTTGACAAAATGCTGATCCTGAATGCGCAGTGCCGCCAGATCGCAACCCCGCAGGCCGATAAACGCGAGCAGCCTGGGCTTTGGCTCCACGGCGCGAAAACGCAGGCCATCGTCGGTGTGCTCGGCTCGCCAAAGGGGTTGCTCAGGTAAAAACAGCCAGGGTTTGAGGCCCTGCGGGCCGGTGTTCCAGGCAAAGGCGCGCTCGCCGGCGGTGCGCTGCAGGCGGTAGCTGCCCGCGTCGGCCTGTTCCTGCCAGCCCCAGGGAAGGTCATCGACATGTGCCAGCGGCGCGAACACAATGGCGTCGTCTTTCACTTGCGGGCCAATCACCTCATAACCGGCCTGCACCAGCGCGTGATGCAGCCGGTGCAGGTGCTTTCGCGGCAGAAAACGCCGGCTCATGACCGCGTGCTCAACAGCCAGTCGTACCAGGCATTCAGCCCCTCGCCGCTCTGGGCCGACAGCACCAGGATCTGAACATGAGGATTAAGCCGGCGCAGGGCGCTTTTTATGCTGTCGAGATCCACCTTCAGATAAGGCAGCAGATCGGCCTTGTTGATAATAACCAGCCCGCAGCCGGCAAACAGATGGGGATATTTTTCCGGTTTGTCGTCGCCGTCGGTCACCGCCATCATGGCGACGCGGTGCTGCTCGCCCAGATCGAACAACGCCGGACACACCAGGTTGCCGACGTTTTCAACCAGCACCAGCGCGCCGTCCGGCGCCGCCAGGGTGGCCAGCCCCGCCTGTATCATGTGCGCGTCCAGATGACAGCCGGTGCCGGTGTTGATCTGCACCACCCGGCCGCCACAGGCCTGAATGCGCCGAGCATCGTTCTGGGTGTGCTGATCCCCTTCCAGCACCGCCATCGGCGGCCAGCCGGCCTGTCTGGGGGCATGGGCAAAGGTGGCTTCCAGCAGCCGGGTCTTGCCGGCGCCCGGGGTGCCCATCAGGTTGATGCAGGTAATACCATGGGCGGTCAGCCAGTCGCGGTTTTGCCGGGCCAGTTCGTCGTTGCCGGCCAGCAGCGCCTGCTGTAATTGCAGGCTGTCACCTTCATGGTGAAGGTGACGATGGATTTCGCTGCCCGGTGTCGACAACCGGGCCTTGTCGCCGGAACATCCGCAGTGACCACACATCAGCCGAATCCTATTTCCGTTAACAGCAGTTGCCTTCCTGACGTCAAAGTATAGTCGTGGCTGCTGCAGGGACAGGCGTCCCCCGGTTTGTCCGGGGTGAAATGCCGGCCGCAGTGCCGGCATTCGGCCCGGGCCGGCACCACCTGGATGACCAGCTCGGCACCGCTTAACCCGGCCTCTTCCTTGACCATGTCAAAACAGAACTGCAGCCGCGCACCATCCACGCAGCTCATGGCGCCCACCTCGACGGTAATGCGGCGGATCTCCCGGTGTTGATAAGGCTTGAGCTGGGTCAGCAGGGCCCGCACCACCGAGAGCTCATGCATGCTCAGCAGATCCGTGGCAATTGCAGGCCATGAGGCACCTCCAGCAGCCGCGCGCCACCGTAGGGACCGAGCAGGCTGAGCCGTCCCGGCGACGCCGGCGCCCTTACCTCGCCGATAATGCGGGCATGGCGGCCCAGGGGGTGAGCCTGCCACAACGCCAGGGCCTGCCCGGCCTGCTCGGGGGCGATCACCATGGCGGCCAGCCCTTCATTGGCCAGCAGCAGCGGCTCCAGCCCCAGCAGTTCGCACAACGCCCGGGTCTGCGGGCGAATGGGCAGATCCTGCTCGGTCAGCCGGATCTCCACCGACGACGCCTCGGCCATTTCGTTCAGCACCCCTCCCAGGCCGCCGCGGGTGGCGTCGCGCAGGCAGCGCACGCCCGCGCATTGCGCCAGTACCGGCTGGATCAGCGTGTGCAGGGCGGCACAGTCGCTGGCAAGCTCTCCCTCCAGTCCCAGCTCTTCCCGGGCCAGCATGATGGCGGCGCCGTGATCCCCTACATGACCGTTGATCAGCACTTTGTCGCCGGGCCGGGCCGCGGCAACGGACAGGGCCAGCCCCGCCGGGATCACGCCCACGCCGGTGGTGTTGATAAAGAGTTTGTCGGCCATGCCCCGTTCCACCACCTTGGTATCCCCGGTGACGATGGTAACCCCGGCCTGGCGGGCGGCCTCGGCCATGGAGCCGACCAGGCGTTGCAGCAGCGCCAGCGGCAGTCCTTCCTCGATGATAAAGGCGGCACTCAGATAAAGCGGCACGGCCCCGCCCACGGCCAGATCGTTCAAGGTGCCGCACACCGCCAGCTTGCCGATGTCGCCCCCGGGAAATTCCAGCGGGCTGACCACAAAGCTGTCGGTGGTCAGCGCCAGCCGGTCCCCCCGGGCCTGCAGGCCGGCCAATGGCAAGCGGGCCTGATCCTCCTTTTGCAGCAAGGGCATGTCGCCAAAGGCGGACAGAAACAGGCCGTCGATCAACGCATGCATGGCCCCGCCCCCGGCCCCGTGAGCCAGGGTGATGGTCTTTTCGGCGCTAGTCACGGCGGGCCTCCTCGGGGTGGTATTGCTCGGGCCGGTACTGGTAGTAGGCGGCACAGGCGCCCTCGCTCGATACCATCAGGGCTCCCTCCGGGTGCTCGGGGGTGCACCGGCGGCGAAACAGCGGGCACTGATCCGGCTTGATCCGGCCGGTGAGCACGCCATGGCACCAGGCGGGATCATCGGCGGCCTTGCCCGGCCCGGCCACGGCCAGCAGCCCGGTCGCATCCAGATGCCGGTATGGTGCGCGTATCCGCACCCCCGAGCCCGGCACCCGGCCAAGGCCGCGCCAGTGGCCGTCAACGCCCGATTCAAACGCCTGCTCGATTGCTTGCAGGGCGGCCGGATTGCCTGTGTCCGCCACCACCCGGGCATAGGCGTTTTCGATGTCACAACGCCCCTGATCCAGCTGCAACACCAGCTGGTACAGGGCCTGCAGAAAGTCCACCGGCTCAAAGCCGGCAATCACCAGCGGCTTGTGGTACTGCCGAGCAATGGGGGCATACACCCGGCTGCCGATCACCATGCTGACATGCCCCGGCCCCACAAAGCCATCCAGCTTAACCTCGCCCGCCTCAAGCAGGCCGGTCAGGGTCGGCATCAGCCGAATGTGGTGACAGAGAAAACGCAGGTTACCGATGCCGGCACGGTCGGCGGCCAGAATCGAATGGGCGGTGCCCGGCATGGTGGTATCGAAACCGATGGCAAAAAACACCACCTGTTTGCGGGGATGTGCCTTTGCCAGCGCCAGGGCGTCATAGGGAGAATAAAGCACCCTCACCCCGGCGCCCTCGGCTTTGGCCTGCAGCAAACTGCCCCGGCTGCCCGGCACCCGCAGCGGATCACCAAAGCTTGCCAGGATCACATTGGGCTGCCGGGCCAGAGCGACCGCCTGATCCACCGCCGCCACCGGCAGCACGCACACCGGGCAGCCGGGGCCGTGAATAAACTCGATGGTGTCGGGGATGAGCTGGTGCAGCCCGAAACGAAAAATGGCATGGGTATGGCCGCCACACACTTCCATGATCTGCAAGGGCCGGCCAAGGCGCGCCGCCACCCGCCCGGCCACCGGGGTCATGGCGGCCAGCAGGGCCCGTACCCGGTCGGCATCACGAAAGTCTGTGTTAAGGCTCATCACATTCCCTCTGCTCAATTTGCGCCAGCAAGGCCAGGGTGCGGTCGGCTTCCTGCTGGTCAATCAGCGCCATGGCAAAACCCACGTGCAGCAACACCCACTTCCCCACCAGCGTCGAGAGTGCTCGCCCATCGGCAGCCAGCAGCGCGATATTGATTTGCCGGCGTACCCCGGCGGTCTCTGCCAGCGCCAGGCCGGCGTCGGCATCCACAATGCTCACGATTCGGGCCGGTATTCCCAGGCACATAAACACCCCCTTCCCCTCGGCGCAGGTCGAAACACCCTGCTCGCGCCGGCTAACGCGGCGCCTTCCCCCTGCTCCTGCCCCGGGCAAGGGCGATGGCGGCCTGACCCAGGGCAATGCCCCCGTCGTTGCTGGGCACCCGGCTTTGGGTCAGCACCATCAGCCCCATCGCTTCCAGCGCCTCAATCAGGGCCGCCAGCAGCAGGCGGTTTTGCATCACACCACCGCTCAGGGCCACGACGTCAAAGCGCGCTTGGCGTTGCAACTGCTGCACCATTCGGCACAGCCCACTCACTAAACTTAGGTGAAAATTGGCCGCCAGCACCGCTTCGCTTGCTCCCGCCAGCAGGGCATTGATCATCATGGGCCACATCGGGGCCGGGTCCAGTTGCCAGAGTTCGCCTTCGCGGCTTACCCGAACGTCATAACAGGCGCTGGCCTGCGCCCTGCCGGCCAGGCTTTCAAGCTTCATGGCCGCCTCCCCTTCAAAACTCTGCTCGGCAGGCGCCACGCCCAGCAGTGCCGCCACCGCATCGAACAATCGCCCCGCCGATGAGGTCAGCGGAAAACGCGGCGCCATGGCCAGCAACGTCTCGGCCTCATCCCTGAACAGTAACGGACAGCGGGATTGCAGCTCCGGCCATAAAGAAAACGATACCCGCTGGGCCAGCAGGTTGCGCCAGGGCTGTCGGCTGGCCTGGTCGCCCCCCAGCAAAGGGAAAGGCCGCAGCCGCCCCAGCCGATGGTAAGCGGCATAATCGGCCAGCATGAACTCCCCGCCCCACAGGCTGCCGTCATCGCCAAGGCCCAGGCCGTCGAGCACCACGCCCAGCACCGGCTCATTTGGCCCATGGCTGTTTTCCACCAGGCAGGACACCAGATGGGCATGATGATGCTGCACACGGTACAACGGCAGTCCGCGCTCCCTTGCCAGGCGCACGCCCAGCCGGGTGGCGGCATAGTCGGCATGCAAATCGACGGCAATGGCCCGGGGCTTGAGGCCCAGCAGCGCCGGCAGACGTTCCACCTCCTGCCCTAACGCATCCAGACAGGCCGGACTGGCCAGATCGCCCATGTGGGCAGACAGCACCGCCCGGCCTGAACCTGCCAGGCAGCAACTGTTTTTCAAATCCGCGCCCAGCGCCAGCACGGTGCCGTTCAGCCCGGCAGGCAGGGGGATGGGCTCCGGGACAAAACCCCGGGCCCGGCGGATCAGCTTGGGCCGGCCGGCCACCACGGCCAGCACCGAATCATCGCAGCGGTTCACTATGGGTCGGTCATGCAGCAGAAACGCATCGGCCAGTGGGGCCAGCGCCGACAGGGCCTGCCGGTTACCGGTACAGATGGGCTCGCCCCCGGCATTGCCCGAGGTCATCACCAGCGGACCGTCCAGCTCGTTCAGCAACAGCCAGTGCAGCGGCGAGCTCGCCACCATCACACCGAGGTGCGCCAGCCCCGGCGCCAGCGCGTCGGCCGCCATGCCCGCCAGCCGCGGTCGCAGCCGCGCCCTGGGCAACAGCACAATGGGCGCCGCCGGGCTGCTCAGTTGCGCCTGCTCGGCGTCATTCAGTTCAAACCAGGCGTCCACTTGCGCCAGATCCCGCATCATGACCGCAAAGGGCTTGGCGGGTCTGTGCTTGCGCTCGCGCAATAACCCGATGGCCGTTGCCGAGCCGGCATCGCAGGCCAGTTGAAACCCGCCAATGCCCTTGAGCGCCAGCACTCGCCCCTGCTTCAGCCAGGTGGCACATTGCGCCAGCAGGGTCGCCGCGGAACCCTGAATATGCTGCCCTTCGGCACCTTGCAGCCACAAATGCGGACCGCAAACGGCACAGGCCACGGGCTCGGCATGAAAGCGCCGGTTGCCGGGATCGCCATACTCTTCATCACAGGCAGTGCACAGGGCAAAATCCGCCATGGCGGTATGGGCCCTGTCCCAGGGCAGGGCCCGCACAATGGAATAGCGGGGGCCACAATTCGTGCAGTTGATAAAGGGGTAACCATGGCGCCGGTCAGTGGCGTCGTTCAGCTCCGCCAGACACGCCGGACAAGGCGCCAGATCCGGCGGGATCCGGGCGCCCTGTCCCTTCGTCTGGCTGTTCACCACCTCAAACACACGGGGAGCGGACACCCAGTCAAAGGGCTCGGTATCGATACGCTCAATGCGGGCATGAGGCGGGCACTCGGCCCGCAACCGCCGGCAAAACGCCGCCACCGTGGGCTCATCGGCGGCCAGCCGGATTTGCACTCCGGTGCCGATATTGCCGACCTCCCCCACCAGACCGAGCCCGGTGGCCAGCCGGTAAACAAAGGGGCGAAAGCCCACCCCCTGCACACACCCGGTAATGTGCAGGCGGTAACCCGCCGGCGCTTCGCTCGCCAGGCCGGGCGGCATCAGCTCTTCCGTTACATAGCCATGCAGGCGCCGGCACAAGGCCGGCAGGGCACAAGCCAGCTCATGGCTGAGCTCGATGGTACAGGGCGTAAAACGGTGCCCGCCAATCACCATCAGATCGACAACCGGGGCCGGTGATACCAGTTGCGGCACCAGCGCCAGCAGCCCCTTGATGCCGCCGCCATGTTCAGCCCCATCACTGCCCGCCAGCGCGTCCGCCGTCACATTGCGCAAGAGATTAATGCCGCCCGCACGCCCGGCGGTCAAAAAAGTGTCCACCAGTATCACGCGCCGGCAGTGGCGAAACAGCGGCAGCAGACTCACTCCCCCCGTGCCCCCGTCCACCAGCTCGACCCCGTCGGGCCAGGAAAAGCGCCGGCACAGAGCCAGCGCGCGCAGACCGGCGGCATCGTCGCCCCGCAGAGGGTTCCCCAGAAACACAATCCGTACCCCGGCCGTCGCCTTCATTGCCGTCCTTCTTCGATGCCTGGTCTTTCAACTATGGCTCACCCACTAAAAACGGGCGCTGCGGCGCCCGTTTTTAGTGAAGAAGGTGCATTCGTCATTCCTTGCCAAAGTGCACCTTTTCTTCCTTTTTACCGGCGTGGTGAAGCGTGAGGCGCGAGGCGTGAGGCGTGAGGCGTGAGGCGTGAGGCGTGAGGCGTGAGGCGTGAGGCGTGAGTAATTGGAGACAAAAAACCCGGGAAACTCCCGGGTTTTTTATTGCTTCGGCCGTTATGCCTTGGCGGCGGCCTGCTGGCTGGCGGCCAGCATTTCCGCGTCGCTGCGCTTCAGTACCGAGTAGAGCACGCCGGTGACGAGGGAGCCGACGGCGATGGCCAGCACGTACCACGTCAGTTGCTGGATGGCGTTGGGGATGAACAGCACGAAGATGCCGCCATGGGGTGCCAGCAGCTTGGCGCCGAACAGCATGGACAGGGCGCCGGCCAGGGCACCGCCGATCATGCAGCTCGGGATCACCCGCAGCGGATCCCGGGCCGCGAAGGGAATGGCCCCTTCGGAGATAAAGCACAGCCCCAGCACGAAGGAGGCCTTGCCCGCTTCCTGCTCGTTGGTGTTGAACTTGCGCCGGGCCAGGAAGGTGGCGATGCCCATGCCGAGCGCCGGCACCATGCCCGCCGCCATGGCCGCCGCCATGGGGCCATAGGTCTCGGACGCCAGCAGGCCGACCGAGAAGGCGTAGGCCGCCTTGTTGACCGGACCGCCCATGTCGAAGCACATCATGGCCCCGATGATAATACCGAGCAGCACGGCGTTGGCCGAGCCCATGTTGTTGAGGAAGTCGGTCATGGTGTTCATGATGGCCGCGACCGGGCCGCCGACGATGTAGATCATCACCAGGCCGGTAAAGAGGCTGGCGAACAGCGGGATGATCAGGATCGGCTTGAGCGACTCCAGGCTCTTCGGCATGGGGATGTTGCGTGCCAGGAAGCGGGCGGCATAGCCGGCCAGGAAACCACTGGCGATACCACCGAGGAAACCGGCTCCCAGGGAGCTGGCCAGCATGCCGCCGATCATGCCGGGCGCGATGCCGGGACGGTCGGCGATGGAATAGGCGATATAGCCGGACAGCACCGGGATCATCAGGGCGAAGGCCGAGGCGCCGCCGATCTGCATCAGGGCGGCGGCCAGGGTGCCTTCCTCTTTAAAGGCCTCGATGCCGAACACGAAGGACAGGGCGATGATAAGGCCCCCCGCCACCACCATGGGCAGCATGAAGGAAACCCCGGTCAGCAGGTGCTGGTAGGGACCGGCCTGTTTCTTGTCGTCCTTGCCTTCCTGGGCGGCGCCGTTGCCCTGCCCCTGATGCTGGTACATCTTGGCTTCGGCGAGGGCGGTCTCGATGGTGATCTTCGGCTTTTTCAGCGCCTGGCCGGTGCTGGTGCGGTAGACCCGCTTGCCGTCGAACCGGCCCAGGTTGACGTCGATGTCGGCGGCCACGATGACGCAGTCGGCGGCGGCGATGTCCTCGGCGGTAAGGGCGTTCTGGGCACCCACCGAGCCCTGGGTTTCCACCTTGATCTGGTGGCCCATGGCCTTGGCGGTCTCATTCAGGGCCTCGGCGGACATAAAGGTGTGGGCCACCCCGGTCGGACAGGCGGTAATGGCCACCAGCCTGACGCCGACAGCGGCGGCCGGCGCGCTCCCCTGCTGCCTGACCGCCTGGCCGGCGGCCTGCTGCAGCCAGGCCTTGGGCCCGTTCAGCGCCTGCTGGATATCACTCTTGTACAACGGCTTGCCGGCAAAGCGGGACAGGTCCAGCTCGGTGCCGGCGGCCACCACCACCAGTTCGGCCTCGTCGATCTGGGCCTGGGTAAAGGGGATCACCGGCTCGAGCTGGCTGTGGCATTCCACCGTGGCCTGCCAGCCCAGCTCCTCTGCTGCCTGGCGCAACAGGCGGGCTGCCATGTAGCTGCTCGCCATGCCGCTGGGGCAGGCGGTTACGATCAATGTCTTCATTTATATCTCCTTGGCCTCGACCTGAGTGATCAGAATGGCGTTTTGATAGTCACTGACTTCCTTTTGATTGCGAATGCCTACCCCGATCTGGGTCACCGCCATCAACGACAGTGCCACGGCCCGGCGCAGGGTCTCTGCTTCTTCTAGTCCTTCCACGAAACCGGCGCACAGGCCGGCCACCAGGCTGTCCCCTGCCCCGACGGTGCTGACCACCTTGACCTTGGGCACCTGGGCCCGCCAGTAACCCTTGGGGCTGAACCAGTGCACGCCGTCGGCACCGGCCGACACCACCACGTGCTCGATGCCCTGGGCCTGCAGCTCGCGGGCGCAGGCGGCCAGGTCCGCATCATCCTGGATGGGCCGGCCGACCAGGCCGGCCAGCTCGTCGATATTGGGCTTGATCAGCGCCGGCAGGCCCTTGATGCCCGCCCGCAGCGCCTCGCCGCTGGCGTCCAGCAGGACCGTCTTGCCCCGCTCCCGCCACATTTCGATCATGCCTTCGAGCTGCTGGGGATGGACCCCGGGCGGCAGGCTGCCCGCCATCACCAGGGTGTCGAAGTTGTTGGCCAGGGACTCCAGCCGCGCCAGCAGCCGGTTCCAGTCCACGTCGGTCACCTTGAGGCCGGGCAGGTTGATGTCGGTCACCCGGCCGTCCTGCTCGCTTATCTTGACGTTGACCCGGGTGTCGCCGGCCAGGCGCACGAAGTCGTCTTCGATGCCGTGCTGGCTGAACAGGGCGCGGAATGACGAGTCGTTGTTCAGGCCGAGAAAGCCGCAGGCCCTGGGGGTATGGCCCAGATCGGCCAGCACCCGCGCCACGTTGATGCCCTTGCCGGCCGCGCCCAGGTGGCCGGATTTGGCGAGGTTCACCTCGCCGGGCTTGAGGCCATCCAGGGATACGGTCAGATCCAGGGCCGGGTTCAGGGTCAGGGTTAAAATACTCATTTGGCTTCTCCTACCAGGGCCCGCACGGCGTTGGCGTCACTGGCCTTGAGCGCCTGTTCGGCCAGTTGTTGACAGGCAGTCAGGCTCCAGTCGCGGACCTGGGCCTTGACCATGGGTACCCGCTTGAGGCTGACCGACAACTCGTCCACCCCCAGGCCCACCAGCAGCGGCAGCGCCTTGGGATCCGAGCCCAGCTCGCCGCACACCCCGACCCACTTGCCCTTGGCATGGGCGGCGTCGACGGTCATCTTGATAAGCCGCAGCACCGCCGGGTTGAGGCCGTCGGACAGGCTGGCCAGCTCGCCGTTGCCGCGGTCCACCGCCAGGGTGTACTGGGTCAGGTCGTTGGTGCCGATGCTGAAGAAGTCGGCCTCCTCGGCGAACACCTGGGCGTTGAGGGCGGCGGAAGGCACTTCCACCATGATGCCCACCTGCACGTCCTTGGCCTGCACCTCGGCCTGGACCTTGTCGAACATGTCCTTGGCCCAGCGCCATTCGGACCAGTCCGCCACCATGGGGAACATGATGCGGATGGGCTGGTCGCCGGCGGCGGTCAGCAGGGCACGCAGCTGGGTTTCCAGCAGTTCGGGCTTCTGCATGCACAGGCGGATGCCACGCACCCCGAGGAAGGGGTTTTCCTCTTTCGGCACCGGCCAGTAAGGCAGCGGCTTGTCACCGCCCACGTCCAGGGTCCGGGCCACCAGGGGGCGGCCGTCGAGGGCGTCGATGGCCTTCTTGTACTCGGCAATCTGGGCATCCAGGCCGGGGGCGCTGCTCTGGGCCATGAACACGAATTCGGTACGCAGCAGGCCCACGCCCTCGGCACCGGCTTCCACCGCTTCCACCGCCTTGGCGGTCTCACCCAGGTTGGCGCAGATCTCCATGCGATGGCCGTCGCGGGTGGTCGCATGCTGATCGCGGCTGGCCCAGGCCTTTTCCGCCAGCTCCTTCTCTTGCTGCTGGCGGACCTTGGCCTGCGCCAGTTGCTCGGCCTCGGGCGCTACCCAGAGGGTGCCGGCCTCGCCGTTCAGTATCACTTCGGTGCCCTGCTTCAGGCTCATGACGGCACCGCCCATGGCCACCAGGGCCGGAATGCCCAGCGAGCGGGCCAGGATGGCACTGTGGGAAGAGGCGCCGCCGCCGGCGGTAACCATGCCCAGCACCTTGGCCGGATCCATGTTGACCACGTCGGAGGGGCCGATGTCTTCCGCCACCCAGATGTAGGGGGTATCCGGCTTCTGCGGCAGCGGTGCGTCGCACAAAATGGCCATCACCCGGCGGCCGATGTCGCGGATGTCGGCGGCCCGCTCGGCGAGCAGGGCATCGCTGCTCGCCGCCTGCAGGGTGGCGGCGGAGTCGATCTCGCTCCACCAGGCAGCGGCGGCGGACAGCCCCTTGCTCATGCGCTCGGCGGCGCCTTCGGCCAGGGAAGGATCTTCCAGCAGTTCCTGGTGCATGGCCATGATCTCGCGGGCCTGGGCCTGGGTGGCCTTGGCCACGCTGGCGGCCAGGTCGGCGTGAGCCTGCTTGATGGCAGCGCTCAATTTTTGTTGCTCGGCGGCGGCATCGACGGCCTTTTCCGGGTAGTCGAACTGGATGGGCGACTCCACGTAGACGGGTCCGATGGCGGTGCCCGGCGAGGCGGCCACGCCCTGTACCTCGGTATTGGGCGCGATGTCGTGTACCTGGTGGATCTCGGGCTGCCCGACCTCGGCCTCAGGGGCGGCCGCCAGCGGAGCGATGTCTTCGCCCAGGCCATTGTTCACCGCTTCGACCAGGCCGGCCAGCGCGGCTTCGGCATCACTGCCCTCGGCCTTGAACACCAGTTGGTGACCGGCCTTGACGCCCAGGCTGATGACCTTCATCAGGCTCTTGGCGGACACGCTGTGGCCGTCGCCGTCCAGGTTGCGTACCTGGATGTCGGCCTCGAATTTCTTGGCGGTCTGCACCAGCATGGCGCCGGGGCGGGCATGCAGGCCGTGGGGGTTGCGCACCACCACGGTCACCTCGCCAGTGGCCAGGGCGGCGGTCGGCCCCTGGTTCAGGGCGGCCAGCAGCGCCTCGGCGGAAGCCTGGGCGGCCAGTTCATTGCCCTTGCCGGCGGCCAGCCAGTCGGCCAGTTGGCTCAGCAGGGTCTTGTGGGCCGCGCCCTTCACCGCCAGCGCCAGCAGGCCCGCTACCGGCTGCTGCCGGTGCTCGAAGGCGTCCACGGTCACCAGCGCCGCCCGGGAGGAGCCGGTGGTCGGGGTCTGGCTCAGCCACCAGCCCTGTCCCAGGTGACTGGCGTCACCCTTGATCAGGGCGGACTGCTCGCCGGCCGAGGCCTGCAGCAGCACTGCGGCCTGTTCGGCCAGCTGGCTCAGGGAACTGGCCTTGGCCTTGACGGCGATGCTTTCCACGCCCAGGGCCAATTCGGGCTCGCTATCACCCTGCAATAGTTGCAAAATATCCTGCGGCTCGCGGGCGGCCTTGACCCGTTCGGCCAGATCGTCCTGGGACAGGGCCCGGGCCAGTTGCTTGAGCAGCCCCAGGTGTTCGTCGGAGCCGGCGGCGATGCCCAGCACCAGATAGGCTTTTTCACCGTCGCCCCACTCTACGCCTTCGGGCAGGTGGATGGCCTTGATACCGGTTTTTTTCACCAGATGGCGGGTATCCTGGGTGCCGTGGGGGATGGCGATGCCCTGCCCCAGGTAGGTGGCGGTTTGGGCTTCACGTGCCAGCATGCCGGCCTCGTATCCGGCGGCCACATTGCCATCCTGCTCCAGCCACTGGGCCAGCGCATTGATCACGGAAGTCTTGTCGGCCAAGGCGGCACCGATTTTTACGTCTTGTGTAGACAGTGAAAGCATGACATCACCTGCTGATTTACAAGGATATTTACACCCTAGAACAAGATGGAAGGAACTTGGGTTATTTTGTAACTGAATTCATACTGAATCGTTTCAGCTATTCAGGCAAGCTATCTGCACCAATAGATTGCGATGATATGATCTGGTGCACATTTTGATGGATTTAACGAACAATGAAACTTGACGAAGTCGCGCGCCTGGCCGGGGTATCGCGCACCACCGCCAGCTATGTGATCAACGGCAAGGCAGAGCAGCACAGGATAAGCCAGGCCACCCAGGACAAGGTGATGGCGGTGGTCCGGGCCCACAACTACCAGCCCGACCGCCAGGCCGCCGCCCTGCGCGGGGCCCTGTCACACACCTTCGGCCTGATAGTGCCGGATCTGGAGAACCCCAGCTATGCGCGCATGGCCAAACTGCTGGAATGGCATGCCCGCAAGGCCGGTTTCCAGTTGCTGGTGACCTGCTCCGATGACGAACCGGACACCGAGAAGGATCTGGCGCTGATGCTGAAAGGGCGGCGGGTGGATGCCCTGATAGTGGCGTCCTGCCTGCCGCTGGAGGACGATTTCTACCTCAGGATCAACCAGGAGCTGCCGGTGATAGGGGTGGACCGCTCCCTGCCCGCCCCCCTTATCTATGTGAGCAGCGAAAACAAGGCCTCCTCCTTCCGCCTGACCCAGACCCTGGCCAGCCCCGAGCTGGAGCAGGCCTGGCTGATTGCCGCCGCCCCGGATCTGGGCATCAGCCTGGAGCGGGAGCAGGGCTTCGTAAAGGCCCTGGAAAAGACCGGTATTCCCTACCAGGTGCTCTATGGCGAACGCTTCGAGCGCCAGACCGCCTTCCGCCTGCTGAACGAGCTGGATCAGGTGGACTGGCAGCGGCCCCAGGCCATCGTCACCACCGCCTTCGTGCTGCTGGAAGGGGTGCTCGATTATTTCTACCAGCACGAGGCCCAGTTGCCGCCCCGGCTGCGGCTCGGCACCTTCGGCGATCACCGGCTGCTCGACTTCCTGTCGAGCCCGATCAACACCATCGCCCAGGATCACCATATCGTGACCCAGCAGGTACTGAACCTGACGCTGGACGCGGTGCGGGGCAACTACCGCAGCGGCCATTACCCGGTACCGCGGATACTGCACAAGCGCTGAGTTCAGGGCGCGATTTCCTGCCCGTCCCAGGCGAAGAGCCGGCCCGAGTCCGCCGGCTCCAGCCGCTCCAGCACCGTCAGCAAATGCCGGGCCGCCTGTGCCGGTGTCTGCAGTTGCCCCTCGGCCAGGCCGGCGCGAAACGGCGCCGACAGGGGCGTTGCCACCGTGCCCGGATGCAGGCCCACCACGCAGGCGGCGGGAAAACGCCGGCTCCACTCCACCGCCAGCGTCTTGACGGCCATATTGAGGGCAGCCTTGCTGATACGATAGCTGTACCAGCCGCCCGTCCGGTTGTCGCTGATGCTGCCGACCCGGGCCGACAGGGCGGTAAACCGCAATGACTGGTGGCGCCCCAGCCGCCGCGACAGCAACCGGCCCATGGCCAGGGTGGGCCAGGTATTGAGATGGATGCTGTTGAGCAACGCGGATTCGCTCAGTTGCTCGATGCGTTTTTCCGGCTGCTGTCCGTCCTGGTGCAGCATGCCCAGGGTGTTGATCACCCTGTCGGGCAGGGAATAGCCGGCACAGGCTCGCTCCAGGGCCTCGCCGTCGGTGCAGTCCAGCAGGTGCCAGTCCAGGCCGGCCAAGTGCGGAGCGCGCCGGCTCAACAACAGCACCTGATGGCCGTCGGCCAGACAGGCCTCTGCCAGGGCGCAGCCGATACCGCCGCCGCCCATGATCCAGTAACGCATGGCTGTGTCTCCCCGTCGTTTGCAGAACTCATCCGGACCGGGGCCGAGGGGACTTTATTACGGGGGGATGGCGGCTGACCCGGCGGTGATTACGGCGCCGGGGATGCCGCCTCCGGCTGCAGGCTGGCGGCCCAGCGGGTCAGGGGCTCGGCCAGTTCGACAAAGAGGACGCCCTGGTCCGGGGGCGCGGTCACCGACAGCAACCGGCCCTGCCACTCGAAGTCCAGTTTCCAGGCGTGCAGGTAGCCCCGGTCCGCCGGACTGCCGCCGTAACGATCGTCGCCCAGTATGGGACTGCCCAGGCTTTTCAGCGCCACCCGCAGTTGGTGGGTCTTGCCGGTGTGGGGCTGCAACAGAAAGGCCCGCAGTCCCTCGGCAAGCGGGGTGCTGTAAAAGCGGGTGATGGCCGGGTTGGCGCTGCCCCGGGTCAGCTTCCAGCTGCCGCCCCGGGCCTTTTCCATGTCGCCCCTGATCAGTCCCTGCTTCTTGCCGGGCTTGCGATCCGACAGCGCCAGGTACAGCTTGCGGGTGCGGCGCTCGGCGAACTGGCGACTGAGTTCGCGGTTGGCCTCGACGGTGCGGGCCAACAGCAGGACGCCGGTGGTCATCTTGTCGAGCCGGTGCACCGGATAGAGCGGTTCGCCCAGTTCCTCGCTGAGCCGGCGCACCAGGCCCGGACTGTCCCCTTCCTGATGCATGCCGATGCCGGCGGGCTTGTTGATCACGTAGAAATGGTCGTGGCGTAGCAGTATGTCCATGGGCAAACTCCGGGCGGGCCAATGCAAAAAGCCCGCTGCGGGTCACGCAGCGGGCTTTTCCGGTCTGGCGGAGGAGGTGGGATTTGAACCCACGGTGGGCTATTAACCCACGCCGGTTTTCAAGACCGGTGCATTCAACCACTCTGCCACCCCTCCGACGGGCGACCATACTACTTCAGGCGCTTTCTTCTTGTAAACTGATAAATGCCGCCCCGGGCGCGAGTGGACACTAAATGGACAGGAGTCGTCCGTTTCCCCGGGCAAGCCCTTGAATTAGGACACGCAAGGCTCGACAACCGGGTCATATTATGTCCACAATGTACCTCATTAATTTAGTGGTTCCATCCCTGTTTTAGACACAAAGGAGTCTGAACGATGCGATATAACAATACCCTGTCCCGTACCCAGGCGGGCGCGCTGGAAACCAACAAGGTCCTGCGCAACACCTATATGCTGCTGGGCATGACCCTGGTGGTCGCCGCCCTGTCCGCCGGCGTCAGCGCCATGCTGGCCCTGCCCCGCCCGGGTCTGATCATCACCCTGGTCGGCTTCTACGGCCTGATGTTCCTCACCGAGCGCAACAAGAACAGCGGCCTGGGCTTGTTGTTCATCTTCGCCTTCACCGCCTTCACCGGCTACACCATAGGCCCCATCCTCAACTACTACCTGAGCACCTCCTCCGGTACCGAGACCGTGATGCTGGCCCTGGGCGGCACCGCCCTGACCTTCCTGTCGCTGTCCGCCTATGTGCTGACCACCAAGAAGGACATGTCCTTCCTCGGCGGCATGATGATGGCCGGCTTCGTGGTGATACTGGTGGGCTTCGTGGCCAACCTGTTCCTGGCCCTGCCGGCCCTGAGCCTGGCCCTGAGCGCCCTGTTCATCCTGTTCTCGTCCGGCGCCATCCTGATGCAGACCAGCGCCATCATCCACGGCGGCGAGCAGAACTACATCTCCGCCACCGTGACCCTGTACGTGTCCATCTTCAACATCTTCCTCAGCCTGCTGCAACTGCTGGGCCTGAGCCGGGACTGAGCTTCCCCCTTCTGGTCACCAAAAAAGCCCCGTCCGGGGCTTTTTTATTGGCGCTGGCGGCTGTGCTCCGGCCGCGACTTGGGTATGATTTGGACTCGAGCCCCCACCCTGGTCAAACGCAATATGTCGCCCGCTATCATCTGGCTCAGACGCGTCTTTACCGACAGCCATTTCTTCTTCGCCCTCAAGGTATTGCTGGCCATGTCCAGCCTGCTGCTGCCCGGCTGGTGGCTGGGGCAAATTCCCGCCGCCGTCACCCTGGCCCTGGGCGCCATGGCCGGCGCCCTGAGCGAGGTGGATCAGGATCCCAAAGGCCGGCTGCGCCACCTGCTGCTGAGCCTGCTGTGCTTCTTCGCCGCCATCAGCGGTGTCAGCTGGCTCATCGACAGCCCCTGGCTGTTTGGCCCCCTGCTGGTCTTTACCACCTTCGCCCTGGTGCTGCTCGGGGCCTGGGGCCCCACCGCCGGCAGCCTCGGCTTCGGCACCCTGCTGGTGTCCCTCTACGCCATGCAGGGCCACGCGGACAGCCCCGCCTTCTGGTACCAGCCGCTGCTGCTCACCCTGGGGGCGGCCTGGTACGGCCTGCTGTCCTGGCTGGTACTGCTGGCCTGGCCCTACAAGCAGGTGCACGAACAGCTGGCCCAGTGCTACTTCGCCCTGTCCCGCTACCTGCTGGAGAAGTCCCGCTTCTTCGACAGCCCGCAAGAGGAGCACCAGCAGTTGCGCCACGGCCTGGCCCAGCTCAATATCCAGCTGGTGAACGCCCTGGAGGTCACCAAGCAGATGCTCAACCGCCGCATCCAGGGCCGCGACCGGCAGGACGCGGAGCTGGGCCGGCTGCTGGCGCTCTACCTGCTGGTGCAGGAAATGCACGAGCGGGCCACCTCCAGCCACTATTCCTACCAGCAGCTCAACCGGGATCTCCACCAGGCCGACGTGCTGGCCGGCTACCAGACCCTGCTGGTGGAGCTGGGCGAGGCCTGCTATAGGCTGGGCTACGCCATCCTCACCCACAATGCCTACCGGCACGGCAAGCGTATCGCCTGGGAGCTGAGCGCGCTGCAGGATCAGCTGGACTACAGCCACCTCAAACGCCACTACCCGCGCACCCTGCTGAGCCCGATGAAGTTCCTGACCCGCAACATGGAGCACCTGCACCGGGCCCTGGTGCGGGCCGAGGCGCTGACCCGGCGGCAGACGCCGCCCGAGGCGGCGCCCATCGAGCTGGCCCGTCCGCCGCGCCAGCCGTTCTGGCCCAAGCTCAAGGCGCTGCTGCATCCCAACTCCATCCTGTTCCGCCACGGGGTGCGCCTGAGCCTGTGCTTCGCCCTCGGCTATTCACTGATCGCCACCCTCGAGCTGGAGCGGGGCTACTGGATCTTGCTGACCATCCTCTTCGTCTGCCAGCCCAGCTTCAGCGCCACCCGCAAGCGCCTGGCACAGCGTACCCTGGGCACCATCGGCGGCCTGCTGGCGGGCATCCCGCTGCTGTACCTCTTCCCCTCGGCCGGGGCCCAGATAGGCATACTGCTGCTGTGCAACTTCATCTTCTTCACCCAGGTGAAGGTCTATTACAGCTGGGCGGTGGGGTTCGTCACCCTGTTCGTGCTGCTGGCCTTCAACCTGCAGGGCAGCGGCCAGGAGCCGGTGTTCCTGCCGCGCCTGCTCGACACCCTGGCCGGCTGCGCCCTGGCCTTTGTGGCGGTGTGGTTCATCTGGCCCGACTGGCAACGACGCCACCTGCCCCGGCTGATGGCCGACGCCATGGCCGCCAACGCCGCCTACCTGGCCGCCATCGCCCGCCAGTTCGAGCAGGGACGCAGTGACGAGCTGGATTACCGGCTGCCGCGCAAGCAGGCCCATCTGGCCGACAACCAGTTGGCCCTGGCCTGGCAGAACATCCGGGTCGAGCCGGTGCCCAAGCACTGGTTGAACCTCTGTTTCGACATCGCCTACCGTAACCACGCCCTGCTGTCCTACCTGTCGACCCTGGGCGCCCATCGCATGCACTCCCAGGTGCTGGCCGACACCCCGGTGCAGGAGCTGGTGACCCGACTCGAAGCCGCGGCCAAGGCTTTGCGCAGTGGCGAGGAGCTGCCCGCCTATACCCCGCTGCCGGTGGCGGTGGCGGACAGCGACGACGAATGGGTGATCCTCACCCGCCAGTTGCTCGGCCATATCACCCTGCTGGTCAACGATCTCTACCAGCTGGCCCGGGGCTTTCGGGAGCAGACGCCGGCAGAGGATGCAGCGACCGCCCGTCTTGGGTAAGATGGCGGCCCAACAGAGGAGTCATTATGTTCGAATTCGAAGGGCGGCAGATAGAAACCGACACCCAGGGTTATCTGAAGCACCATCAGGACTGGCAGCCGGCCATGGTCGAGCGGCTGGCGGAGCAGGAAGGAATAGCGCTCACCCCCGAGCACTGGGAGGTGATCCAGTTCGTGCGCGCCTTCTACCTCAAATACAACACCTCCCCGGCCATCCGTGCCCTGGTCAAGGCCATGGCCAGGGAGCTGGGCGAGGAAAAGGGCAACAGCCGCTACCTGTACCGGCTGTTTCCCAAGGGACCGGCCAAGCAGGCCACCAAGCTGGCCGGCCTGCCCAAACCGGTAAAGTGCATCTGAGTCCCGGGCCCTTCGCCCGAAGGGTCCGTTCGTTACCGCCACCAAGGACAGTGCGCCATGTCGTCCATTCCCTTCTCCCGCTCATTGCTGACCCGCATCACCCTGCTGATGCTGATCCTGGTGCTGCTGGCCCTGATCAGCCTGGCGGCCTCGGCCTGGCTGTCCGACAAGAGCGAAGGCAGGGCCTACGTGATCAACAAGGCCGGCTCGCTCAGGATGCAGAGCTACCGCCTGCTCAGCCGGGTGCCGCTGCAGGAGGAGGATGATCTGCTGATGCTGGAGCGGGATCTGCAGGATCCGCTGCTGGTGCGGGTGCTGGACAGCGACGCCCTCAGCCAGGAGCACCGGCAACTGCAGCAGCAATGGCAGCAGCTCAGGCTAAGCCTGCAGCAGGCCGAAGCGCGCGAGCCGGTCCGCGGACAGGTGGCCGCCTTCGTCGACGCCATCGACCTTCTGGTGGCCCAGCTCGAGCAAAACACCGAGGCCAGTCTCCAGCGCCAGAGCTGGCTGCAGTTCATGGTGATGCTGGCCATGCTGCTGATTTTGGTGGCAGCGGTCATCTACCTGCACCAGCGCCTGCTCACCCCCCTGCGCCGCCTGCTGCTGGTGGCCCGGGCCGTGGGCCAGGGAGATTTTGCCTGCCGCAGCGGCATCGGCGGCGACGATGAAATGGCGGTGCTGGCCGACACCATGGATACCATGAACCGGCAGCTGTCCGAGCTTTACGGCCAACTGGAAGAAAAGGTGGAGCAACAGACCCGGGCCCTGGTGCGTTCCAACCAGACCCTGAGCACCCTCTACGATACCCAGCGCGAGCTGCAGGGAGTCGAGCCCCTCTATCAACGCCTGCCCGGCCTGCTGAACCGACTGGAGCAGCTCACTCCCCTGCGCCAGATCTGCATCCATCTCTACGAAGGCGATGACGACAGCCCCTTCGACGAAGTCACCGCCTGCTCCGAAGCCGGCGGCCCCCGCGACGTCCCCAACTACCGCTGGCCGCTGCAGGATGGCAGCGGCCATTACGGTCAGGTCCTCGCCTACTGCCCGCCGGGGCAAGAGCTGGCGGAGGAGCAGCAACAGCTGCTGGCCAGTATTTTCGATCAGTTCACCACGGCGCTGGCCCTGGACCGGCGCCAGCACCAGTATCAGCAACTGCAACTGATGGAGGAAAGGGCGACCATCGCCCGCGAGCTGCACGACTCTCTCGCCCAGGCCCTCACCTACCTCAAGCTGCAGGTCAGCTATGTGCAGTTGCAACTGCCCAACCCCAGCCCGGAGGTGGCCTCGGGACTGGAGGAAATGCGCGAAGGGCTGAACAACGCCTACCGCCAGTTGCGGGAACTGCTCACCACCTTCCGCCTCAAGCTGGACAAGCCCGGCCTCTACGCCGCCCTGAGCGACACCCTGGCCGAGTTCAGCCGTCGCATGGGTTATGCCATCGATTTCGAATACCGGCTGTCGCCCCACCGGCTGAGCCCCAACCAGACCATCCACCTGGTGCAAATCACCCGCGAGGCCCTGCACAACGTGTTCAAGCACGCCCACGCCAGCCAGGTGGCGGTGCGGGTCTGGCAGCAGGACGAAGAAATCCACCTGTCGGTAGAGGACAACGGCACCGGCATCGAGGCCGGCGCGGAGCAGGGCCAGCACTATGGGCTCAGGATCATGCAGGACAGGGCCGCCAGCCTGGGCGGTACCCTGCGCATCGGTTCCGCTGACGGGGGCGGCACCCTGCTGGAAGTGTGTTTCAGGCCCTGAGGCGTGAGGTGTGAGGTGTGAGGTGTGAGGTGTGAGGTGTGAGGTGTGAGGTGTGAGGTGTGAGGTGTGAGGTGTGAAAATAATAGGCCGGCAAGCCTGCGACAGCAGTGCCGGCCGGATATTTCAGCCGGCACTGCGCATGTCTCTTGGCTTTTCCGCCTGGCGTCGGGCGGGCTTATGCCTGCTCGGGGCGGGGATGACGGGCGGCGGTGTCCTTGATCAGGGCCTGCAGTTCGCCCTGCTGGAACATCTCGATGATGATGTCGCAACCGCCGATCAGCTCCCCTTCGATCCACAGCTGGGGAAAGGTCGGCCAGTTGGCGTATTTGGGCAGCTCGGCGCGAATATCGGGGTTTTGCAGGATATCCACATAGGCGAAGGGCTCGCCGCAGTTCATCAGCGCCTGGGAGGCCTGGGCGGAGAAACCGCAGCTGGGGAACTTGGGCGATCCTTTCATGTACAGCAGGATCGGGTTTTCGCTGATCTGGGTCTTGATTTTCTCAATGGTGTCCATAACCACCTCGGACGGCGTGTTGTTAAAAAAGGCTATTCTACTTTATCCCTCTGCGGTCACAAGAGCGAGGACACATAAATCGGTATCTGCAAGGCAATAAAAGTCCCGCTGAATACCGGGCAGGCTGCTGACAAAGCTTCGGGCTTACTTAGACAGGCACCATGCCAAAACAGGAGGACAAAGGGAACCGCTTCGCCGACCCTCCGCGCCAGGGAGGGCGCGGCGGAGCCTCCATGGACGGATTCACGGCGTGTCGGCGGGGCTGGCCCTTTGGCCGACTTATTCGGTCATGACAACGACTTTGTCATCAAGCTGCCAGCGAATACCGGGGCATTATCCCCTTACAAAAGCTGTTGTTGTTTCGTCATCCGCCAAACTGTTACAATCCTTTCAGCAATTTAGCGGTTTGCGGCTAAGCTCGGATTTGGGCCGTTTCCGCCATGGAAAGAAAGCAAGCAGCAATGTCTCGGCCAGCCCCGGCTGGCACAATCAAAATGGAGAAGATAACAATGGCATTTGAACTTCCCGCACTGCCTTACGCCAAAAATGCTCTGGAACCCCATATCTCCCAGGAAACCCTGGAATACCACTACGGCAAGCACCACAACACCTACGTGGTCAACCTGAACAACCTGGTTCCCGGCACCGAGTTCGAAGGCAAATCCCTGGAAGACATCATCAAGACTTCTTCCGGCGGCATCTTCAACAACGCCGCCCAGGTGTGGAACCACACCTTCTACTGGCACTGCCTGTCCCCCAACGGTGGCGGCGAGCCGACCGGTGCCCTGGCCGACGCCATCAAGGCCGCCTTCGGCTCCTTCGATGCCTTCAAGGAAGAGTTCACCAAGTCCTGCGTGACCAACTTCGGCTCCGGCTGGACCTGGCTGGTGAAGAAGGCCGACGGCTCCGTGGGTATCGTCAACACCTCCAACGCCGGCTGCCCGCTGACCGAGGGCGTTGCCCCGCTGCTGACCTGTGACGTCTGGGAACACGCCTACTACATCGACTACCGCAACGTGCGCCCCGACTATGTCAAGGCCTTCTGGGCCCTGGTCAACTGGGACTTCGTGGCAGAAAACTTCGCCAAGTAAGTTTTTGTCAGTTGAAAACACCCCGGCCTTCCGGGGTGTTTTTGTTGCTGGCTCTTTTTTAATCAGCCGGCTTGGGTGTAAAATGCGCCCTCTTTTGTTTCTACCCTCTTTCAAAGTGAGTCAAGTCAAGTGAGTATGTCTGTTCCCCGTATCGGCTTCGTGTCCCTCGGTTGCCCGAAAAACCTGGTCGACTCCGAGCGTATCCTGACCCAGTTGCGTATCGAAGGCTACGACGTGGTGCCTTCCTACGATGATGCCGATCTGGTGATCGTCAATACTTGCGGCTTTATCGACAGCGCCGTGCAGGAATCCCTGGAAGCGGTGGGCGAAGCCCTGAGCGAAAACGGCAAGGTCATCGTCACCGGCTGCCTGGGCGCCAAGGAAGATCAAATCCGTGAAGTGCACCCCAAGGTGCTGGAGATCACCGGCCCCCACTCCTACGAGCAGGTGCTGAACCATGTGCACAAGTACGTGCCGCGCCCGGAGTACAACCCCTTCGTCAGCCTGGTACCCGAGCAGGGCGTCAAGCTCACGCCCAAGCATTTCGCCTACCTGAAGATTTCCGAGGGCTGCAACCACAAGTGCACCTTCTGCATCATCCCCTCCATGCGCGGCGATCTGGACAGCCGTCCCATCGGCGAGGTACTGAGTGAGGCCCGCCGCCTGGTGGATGCCGGGGTGAAGGAGCTGCTGGTGATCTCCCAGGACACCTCCGCCTACGGGGTGGACGTCAAGCACAAGACCGGCTTCGCCGACGGCATGCCGGTCAAGACCCATATCCAGGCCCTGTGCGAGGAGCTCGGCAAGATGGGCGTCTGGGTTCGGCTGCACTATGTCTACCCCTACCCGCACGTGGACGATCTGATCCCGCTGATGCGCGACGGCAAGATACTGCCCTACCTGGATATTCCGCTGCAGCACGCCAGCCCCCGCATCCTGAAACTGATGAAGCGCCCGGGCGCGGTGGAGCGCACCCTGGAGCGCATCCGCAGCTGGCGCGAGATCTGCCCCGAGATCACCATCCGCTCCACCTTTATCGTGGGCTTTCCGGGCGAAACCGAAGAAGACTTCCAACTGCTGCTCGACTTTATCGAGCAGGCCGAGCTGGATCGGGTCGGCTGCTTCACCTACAGCCCGGTGGAAGGCGCCCGCGCCAACGAGCTGGCGGACCCGGTGCCGGAAGAGGTCAAGCAGGAGCGCTTCGAACGCTTTATGGCGCTGCAGCAGGAGATTTCCACCCGCAAGCTGGCGCAGAAGGTGGGCAAGGTCATCGAGGTATTGATCGACGAGGTGGACGAAGAAGGCGCCATCGGCCGCTCCAGCGCCGACGCCCCGGAAATCGACGGCCTGGTCTACCTCAATGGCGAGACCGAGCTCAAGCCCGGCGACCTGGTCAAGGTGACCGTCACCCACTCCGACGAATACGATCTCTGGGGCGAGCCGGTCTAACTACTGGAGCTCCCAACAAAAGCCCCGTTCGCGGGGCTTTTTTACATCTCCAACCCGATCCAGGTCATGTCATTTGTTATTAAGCAACACCATTGTTGGCATTTTTTTCGCCTTTCGAGTAATTTTTTTAGAGTTCAGTCATACTTTGGTATGGGGATACTCTTAACGCAATCGATTGTCCTGTATAGTGTATCCACTTATGTTACGCAGCCCAGGGTTGTTCCTGGCCCGTCCCATCGAGCCCGGTAGTCCAGATGAATACATTGGAAAAAATTACAAAAAATATAGAGAGTTTCAGCAAGTCTGAAAGGAAAGTGGCGGAAGTGATCCTGGCTTCGCCGCAAACCGCCATCCATTCCAGCATCGCCGCCCTGGCCAAGCTGGCGGATGTGAGCGAGCCGACCGTCAACCGCTTCTGCCGCCGGCTCGACACCAAGGGCTTTCCCGATTTCAAGCTGCACCTGGCCCAGAGCCTGGCCAACGGCACCCCCTACGTGAACCGCCACGTGGAAGAAGACGACGGTCCCGAGTCCTATACCGCCAAGATCTTCGAGTCCAGCATGGCCTGCCTGGACTCGGCCCGGCACAGCCTGGACCCGCAGGCGGTCAACCGCTGCGTGGATATCCTGACCCAGGCCAAGAAGCTGTCCTTCTTCGGCCTCGGCGCCTCTTCCGCCGTGGCCCACGATGCCATGAACAAGTTCTTCCGCTTCAACGTGCCGGTGCTGTGCTTCGACGACGTGGTGATGATGCGCATGAGCTGCATCAGCAGTTCCGAAGGCGATGTGGTGGTGCTGATCTCCCACACCGGCCGCACCAAGGCGCTGGTGGAAATCGCCCAGCTCGCCCGCCAGAACGATGCCATCGTCATCGGCCTCACCGCCAAGGACTCGCCCCTGGCCCGGGAGTGCACCATGGTGCTGTCGATGGACGTGCCGGAAGACACCGACGTCTACCTGCCGATGGCCTCCCGCCTGGCCCAGATGGTGCTGATCGACGTGCTCGCCACCGGCTTTATCCTGCGCCGCGGCACCAAATTTCGGGAAAACCTGAAGAAAGTTAAGGAAGGGATAAAAAATTCACGATTTGATAACCCTCACCTTTGATTTTGATCAAATGGCCGGCAAATACCGGCCATTTTTGTGACCGAGTCTACACTTTGGTCCTCGCTTCGGTTATTATCGGTAACAATTTACAAAACCAAGGATGCAGCGTCAGGCCGTGAGCAAGCCACTTATCACCTACCGAGAGCCCATTACGGCTCAATTGGCACCCACCAGGCTCCCGTCTGCAGACATCCGTCGTTCGTCCCCTATTCGCAGCCTGCCAGGCTTAAAAAGCAATCCGAACTTCCCCTCTTTATTACATCTACATCTCTATTGGAGTCTCTTATGTTAAGACGTACCAAGATTGTCACCACCCTGGGCCCGGCCACCGACCGCGACAACAACCTGGAAGGGATCATCGCCGCCGGCGCCAACGTGGTGCGCATGAATTTCTCCCATGGTACTCCGGAAGATCACATGGCCCGCGCCAACCAGGTGCGTGAAATTGCGAAAAAGCTGGGCAAGCACGTGGCCATACTGGGTGACCTGCAGGGGCCCAAAATCCGGGTGTCCACCTTCAAGGACGGCAAGATCCACCTCAATATCGGTGACAAGTTCGTGCTGGACGCGGATCTGCCCAAGGGTGAAGGCAACCAGGAACGCGTCGGTATCGACTACAAGGAGCTGCCGCAAGACGTCAGACAGGGTGACATCCTGCTGCTCGACGACGGCCGCGTCCAGCTGCGGGTCGAAGGTGTGGACGGCAACAAGGTACTGACCGAAGTCACTGTGGCCGGCCCCCTGTCCAACAACAAGGGCATCAACAAGAAAGGCGGCGGCCTGTCCGCTCCGGCCCTGACCGACAAGGACAAGGAAGACATCAAGACCGCCGCCAAGATCGGCGTCGACTACCTGGCGGTGTCCTTCCCCCGTACCGGTGAAGACATGCGCATTGCCCGTGAACTGGCCCGCGCCGCCGGCAGCAACGCCAAGCTGGTGGCCAAGGTGGAGCGCGCCGAAGCGGTGGCCACCGACGCCGCCATGGAAGACGTGATCCTGGCCTCCGACGTGGTGATGGTGGCTCGGGGTGATCTGGGCGTGGAAATCGGCGATCCCGAGCTGGTCGGCGTGCAGAAGAAGCTGATCCGCACCTCCCGCCGCCTGAACCGGGTGGTGATCACCGCCACCCAGATGATGGAATCGATGATCACCGCGCCCCTGCCCACCCGTGCCGAGGTGATGGACGTGGCCAACGCCGTGCTGGATGGCACCGACGCCGTGATGCTGTCCGCCGAAACCGCCGCCGGCCAGTTCCCGATCGAAACCGTGAAGGCCATGGCCGAGGTTTGCCTGGGCGCCGAGAAGCACCCCAGCGTCAACGTGTCCAACCACCGCATGAACTTTACCTTCACCTCGGTGGAGGAAACCGTGGCCATGTCCACCATGTACGCGGCCAACCACCTGCAGGGCGTCAAGGCCATCGTGGCCCTGACCCAGTCCGGCACCACCCCGCTGCTGATGTCCCGCATCAGCTCCGGCCTGCCGATCTTCTCCCTGTCGCGGGAAGCCAAGACCCTGGCCTGGACCAACCTGTATCGCGGCGTGACCCCGGTCTACTTCAAGCCCGACGACAACCTGAGCAATGCCGAGATCTGCCGCGAGGCCCTGGCTACCCTGAAGAAGGCCGGTTACGTCAGCTCCGGTGATCTGGTCCTGCTCACCCACGGCGACATGATGGAAGTGGTCGGCAGCACCAATACCTGCAAGATCCTGACCGTGGAATAAGCGGCCGAAGCTGGAAGAAATATAAAAAGGCCGGGCATTTGCCCGGCCTTTTCTGTTGATGGCGGTCGGCGGCTCAGGCCGCGTCAGACTTTTTTGGCATCTCCCGGCTCAGCACCCCGGGGGCGAAGCTGTCCACCGCGATGGCACGGCGGCGCAGCTCCTCGGCCTTGTTCAGGCGCTGGGCTTCGGTATCGCTGATAATATCCTGAGCCCTCGCCTGCGCCAGCATCTGCTCGAAGGGCAGCTTGCGCGGCAGCCGGCCGGCCTTCTGCGCCTCCAGCAACTTCTGCTCGATGCCCTGCACCGACACCATGGCCAGGAAGGCCGCTTCCACCTCGCCCAGGCCCGGTTCGCTGTCCCTGGGCACATAGCACAAGTGGGTCAGGCGATCGCGCACTCCGCCCGGGGTCATCAGCCGCTTGCAGATGGCCTGGGCGTGCTTGTCCAGCGGCTTCCTGTAGCGGTTGCCCAACGGGAAAATCAGTGCCTTCAGCGTCACCGCCACCGCCCGGTTGGGGAAGTTCTGGAAGAAACCGTCCAGGGCTTCGCTGATCTGGTGCAGGTTGCGGCCCACCGCGTAGTGCACGAAGGGCAGCTCGTCGGCGAGACGGCCGTTGTCCTCATAGAACTTGAGGGTGGCGGAGGCCAGGTAGAGGTGGCTCAGCACATCCCCCAGGCGGGCCGAGATCATCTCCTTGCGCTTGAGGTCGCCGCCCATGATCAGCATGGACATGTCGGCACACAGGGCCAGGGCCTTGCTCATGCGGGCCAGTTGCCGGTAATAGCCGGCGGTGGGCCCGGATACCGGCGCGCCATTGAAGCGGGCACCGGTGAGCCCCTGCCAGAAGGCGCCAAAGACGTTGCCGGCGGCGAAAGCGATATGCTGGAACAGCAAGCGGTCGAACTGCTCCAGACCTGCCTTCTCGTCCGGGTTGGCCGCCGCCTCCAGCTCCTTCAGCACATAGGGATGGCAGCGGGTGGCACCCTGGCCGAAGATCATCAGGTTGCGGGTGAGGATATTGGCCCCTTCCACGGTGATCGCCACCGGAATGCCCATGTAGTTGTGGGCCAGGTAGTTCTTGGGCCCCATCTGGATGGCCTTGCCCGCGTGCACGTCCATGGCGTCGTCCATCACGGTGCGGGCCATTTCGGTCATGTGATATTTGGAGATGGCGGTGACAATGGCCGGGCTCTCCTGCAGATCCAGGCCGCGGGTGGTCAGCCGGCGCGCCGCCTCCAACTGGTAGGTGAAGCCGCCGATGCGGGCCAGGGCTTCCTGTACGCCCTCGAACTTGCCGATGGAAAGGCCGAACTGCTTGCGCACATAGGCATAGGCGCTGGTGCTCTGCACCGCCAGGTGACCGCTGGCGGTACCCAGGGCCGGCAGGGAGATGCCGCGACCGGCGGACAGGCACTCCACCAGCATGCGCCAACCGCGACCGGCATAATCGGGACCGCCGATGATCCAGTCGAGGGGGATGAATACGTCCTTGCCCCGGGTGGTACCGTTAAGGAAGGCCAGGCCCATGGGGAAGTGGCGATCGCCTATCTCCACCCCGGGATGGCTGGTGGGGATCAGGGCACAGGTAATGCCAAGCTCGGGCTTGTCGCCCAGCAGGCCGTCCGGATCCTGGAGCTTGAACGCCAGGCCCAGCACGGTGGCGCGCGGTGCCAGGGTGATGTAGCGCTTGTCCCAGTTCAGGCGGATGCCGAGTACCTGTTCGCCCTTGTACTCGCCCCGGCACAGCACGCCGCTGTCGGGAATGGCGCCGGCATCGGAGCCGGCTTCCGGCCCGGTGAGGGCAAAACAGGGCACCTCGGTTCCCCTGGCCAGACCCGGCAGCCAGCGATCCTTCTGCTCCTGGGTACCGTAGTGCATCAGCAGCTCACCAGGCCCCAGGGAGTTCGGCACCATGACGGTAACGGCGGCGCTGATGCTGCGGCTGGCGATGCGGGCCACGATGGTGGAATTGGCATAGGCGGAAAAGTCCCGGCCGCCGTAGGACTTGGGGATGATCAGCGAGAAGAAACCCTCCCTCTTGATATAGTCCCACACCGGCTCGGGCAGTTCGCGCTCGTCGTTGACGATATGATGATCGTCCAGCATGGCGAGCAGGGTTTCCACCTGGTTGTCGAGAAAAGCCTGCTCTTCGTCGGTGAGGGAGGAAGGACCATAGGCCGCCAGCTTGGACCAGTCCGGCTTGCCGCAGAACAGCTCGCCGTCCCACCACACCGAGCCGGCCTCCATCGCCTCGCGCTCGGTGGCCGACAGCGGCGGCAGTATCTTCTTGAAGGTGGCGAAGGCCGGCCCACTGATCCATTTCTTGCGTAAACTCATGCTCCCTCTCCTTAGTAACCGGGATGGCAAATCAACAGGGCTTGGCACCGACGCCACTGGCCAGGTAAGGGATCACCTTACGCACCAGCCCTTCCACATCTATTTCTTCGTTGAAATCGGTACGGGCGATATCGCGCAGGGCCTCGCTGGAGGCCATGGTGAACACCACTGTGCCCAGGGTGAAGTGCAGCCGCCAGAACACGTCGGCGGAGGACAGCTCGGGCGCCGCCTTGCGGATGGCCTGGGTGAAATGCTCCAGCACCTCGCCGTAGTGGTTGACAATAAACCAGCGCAGGAAACCCTGGTTGTCGATATAACCGCGGCCCAGCAACTGCAGGAAGATCTCCGGGCCCCGGCGCTTAATCCTGGTCAGCGCCATCAGCGGCGCCACGAAACTGTCGAACACCTGATGCAGATTGGTGTCCGGCTCCGCCAGCAGGCGTTTCAGGGCTTCGTCGACACCGGGCATAAAGATCGCCAGGTAACGGTCCATCACCGCCTTGATCAGATCCTTCTTGGAGCCGAAGTGGTAATTGACCGATGCCAGGTTGACGTCGGCCGCACTGGTGATGAGCCTGAGCGAGGTCTCGCTGAACCCCTGCTCGGCGAACAACACCTCGGCGGCGTCGAGGATCTTCTGCTTGGTATCTTTCTTGCTCACTGATCACCTCAAAATAAAACACATGTTTAAAATTTACGTTTCAAAACCGGTTACTGTCAAGTTAAAAACGCATCGAAAAAATTTTACGCTATACGGCATCTTTTGCGGGAACCTTCTGCCCTATCCCCGCTCAAAAGTAATGCCACTGCAATTAAGCACTAAGTCTTTGCCCAGCCCTGCTGGGCATTTTTTTGGGTAAAATCCGGTGATGAGTCCGGCATTGTCAAAAGAGGAGCCTATCATGAGCCTGGCCGATGCTCCGGCAGAAGTTCAACTGGCGGTGGACCTGATCGAATTGCTGGAAGTGAATGAAGTGAGTCCCGCGCTGGCGCTGGCCGCCCTGGCCATCGTCACCCGGGATTTCGAACGCAAACTGGAACGGCAGCAGGAGCTGGAAGGCGGAAGCTAGAAGCTGGAAGCTGGAAGCTGGAAGCCTGACTCTTGGTCACAAGTCCGGCTGTCTGATTTAACGCAAAGAAGAGGCAGCAGGGATTGCCTCTTTCAAGCCCCGACGTCGCCTGATGGTGGTGCCAACAGGCGACACTGAGCTTTAGAGAGGACAAAGAGTGCTGCTCCGCCGACCGTTGGCGCCAGGGATGGCGCCGTCGAGCCCCCAGGGATGGGTTTATGGCGAGTCGGCGGAGTAGTGCTCTTTGGCCGCGTACACCAGATCGTGAACAGGTTCTCAGAAGCGCGGCGGAGCCCCCAGAGGCGAGTATCAGGTCCCACGGTGTGCCGGAGGAGCTGTGTGCTTTGGCCGATGTTTTGCCTGATCGAAAGTCAACAGAAACTTGTGACCAAGAGTCAGGCTGGAAGCTGGAAGCGTTGCGCTTCCAGCTTCCGCTGTCAAACCGGGCTCGTCAGAGCTCTTCTTCCAGGTAGGCGTAGCCTTCCAGGCCGGCGGAGAGCTCCTTCAGCAGCATGGCGCGGGTTGCCTCGTCCAGATCCGGGTGGCTGGCCTGCAGCTCGTACTGGGCGTTGATCACGCTGGGATCGATGTCCACGTAGCGCAACAGCTCGGCCACGTTGCTGCCTTCCTTGATGTTGTTGATCTGCACCTGGCCCTGTTCGTCCAGCACCACCTCGGCGCTGTGGGTGTCGCCGAACAGGTTGTGCATGTCACCCAGGATCTCCTGATAGGCCCCCACCAGGAAAAAGCCCAGGTAGTGGGGCTGGCCGGGCATGAACTCCGGCATCGGCAGCGTGGTCTCCACCCCCTGGCCATCCACGTACTGATCGATGGCGCCGTCGGAATCGCAGGTGATGTCCAGGATCACCGCCCGCCGGCTCGGCGGCCGGTCCAGGCCGTCCAGCGGCAGCACCGGGAAGATCTGATCGATACCCCAGGCATCGGGCAGGGACTGGAACAGGGAGAAGTTGACGAAGCACTTGTCCGCCAGCTTCTCGTTCAGCTCATCCATGATGGGCCTGTGGGCCCGGTTGACCGAGTCCAGCCTGGCCTTGATACCGAGGCAGATATTGAGGTGTACCTCTTCGGCCCAGGCCCGGTCCTGCAGGCTCATCAGCCCCATGTTGTACTGCTCGTGCACGTCGGCCAGCTCGGCCACGGTGTCGTGGTAGATCTCGAGCAGGGGCGGATCGTCCCGGCACAGGTCTTCCCAGGTTTCCCACATGTTCTGCAGCAGGAAGGGCGCATCGTCCGCCGGCGCCGCCGGCTGGGTCGGGGTGGCCGATTCGATGCTGATCACGTTGGCCACCAGCATGGCGTGGTGGGCGGTGATGGCCCGGCCCGAATCGCTGATGATGCGCGGATAGGGCAGGTCGAATTCACGGCAGACGTTGCCGATGCCCCACACCACGTTGTTGGCATATTCGCGCAGGTTGTAGTTGGCGGAGCAGTAGCTCTGGGAGCGGGTCCCTTCGTAGTCCACGCCCAGGCCGCCGCCCACGTCGACGATGTCCACCGGCACGTCCAGCCGGCGCAGCTCGGCGTAGAAGCGGCCGCATTCGCGGATGCCCTTCTGGATGTCGCGGATATTGGCGATCTGCGAGCCCAGGTGGAAGTGCAGCAACTGCAGCCAGTCGA
The DNA here is from genome assembly GCF_002237365.1 of Zobellella denitrificans. Classification (GTDB taxonomy): domain Bacteria; phylum Pseudomonadota; class Gammaproteobacteria; order Enterobacterales; family Aeromonadaceae; genus Oceanimonas; species Oceanimonas denitrificans. The sequence goes on along the minus strand of NZ_NMUO01000003.1, from coordinate 4,208 downwards.
TGCAGCCGGCGTCCTTCAGCTGGTTGACCAGGGCCAGCACCTGGGAGGCGCTCAGGCCGAACTTGGACTTCTCGCCGCCGCTGGACTGCCACTTGCCCGCGCCCTGGGAGGCCAGACGGGCGCGCACGCCCAGGCGCGGCGTCACGTTGATGCGTTTGGCCTCCGCCATCACCAGCTCGAGTTCGGACAGCTTCTCGATCACGATATAGACCTGGTGGCCCATCTTGGTACCGAGCAGGGCCAGGCGCACATACTCCTTGTCCTTGTAGCCGTTGCACACGATCACCGACTCGGTCTCATGGGTATGGGCCAGCACCGCCAGCAGCTCGGGCTTGGAACCCGCCTCCAACCCCAGCCGTGGCTTGTCCTTGTAGGCCTTGGTGACCGCGTCCAGCACGCCGCGCTGCTGGTTGACCTTGATCGGGTAAACGGTCAGGTAGTCCCCCTCGTAGCCATAATCCTCGATGGCGCCGTTGAAGGCATTGAACAGGGCGTCGATACGGCTCTTGATGATGTCGGGGAAACGCAGCAGCACCGGGGCGGCATAGCCTTCGGCCTTGAGCTGCTCGACCACCTCGGAGAGCACCACCCTGGCCTCGGGGCGGGTTTTGTCGGGCGTGACAACGACGCGTCCCTGGTCGTCCAGATGAAAGAAACCGGCGCCCCAGTAAGGCAGGTTATACACCTTGAGCGCGTCGTTTGCGGACCATTCTGCCATGTTCTTTGTCCCCATTCAGTGTAAGGGCCATAGAAGATCCGGACCTCGGTAAGACCCGGTGCGATAATTGTTCGGCGCCCAGGGTGTGGGCTCCCTCGCTTCAGCAAGCAACACCGTTACATCCTAAATATAGTAACGGCCTAAAGACGGCTTGGCCTGAAAATCGGGGGGCGAGTGTACACACAGAGCCGGGCCATGACCAGAGCATGACCCCGGCAGACGACAAATTTATTGCGCCGCCACCGTCATGACGGCAGGCCCCAGCACCTGCAGGAAATAGCGGCCGCAACGACGGCCCAGCTGGTAGTCCTGATCCAGCTGGGCCCGGGTCGAGCCCAGCACCCGGCTTTGCAGCGGCCGGTGGGGGAAGATTTCGATCACCCGGGCATCGGCCGGCGGCCGGCGGATAAAGTCGTGGGCATCGTTGAAACAGCGTTCGTGGGCTTCCACTATCTGCAGCAGGTCCCCCAGCCGCTCCCGCCCTATCCAGCCTTCCAGCCGGCGAGCCCACTGCAGGCTGAAGCGGCTGTGCTGGGGCAGGGTACGAACCACCACTATGGTGCGCGCGCCCCGGCGATAGGCCTCGCGCACCGGTATGGCGTCGGCCACGCCGCCGTCCACGAAGCGCTCGCCCTGCCAGTCGACCCCGGCCCGGTAGAACAGGGGGATGGCGCTGGAGGCCTTGAGCCCCAGCAGCCAGTCGCCATCGGCCGGCCGGAAATAATGGGGCCGGTAGTCACGTGCCCGGGTACTGCAAAACAGCAGTTCCCGCCCTCCCAATCGCTTCTGACCGGTACGGGTATCCAGCGGCAGGGTCTGACCGAGCACCTCGAAATACCAGTCCAGATCCACCAGATCGCCGCCGCGGGCGAAATGCAGCGGCCGGAAGAACTCGGCGCGGGTGGTATAGCCGCTGATCACTTCTCGGGCGTAGCCGTGGGCGGCACACATGTAGGCGGCCAGGTTCTGGGCGCCGGCCGAGGTGCCGATCAGGATATCGAAGGGATCGAAGCCTTCTTCCAGGAAGGCGTCGAGCACGCCGGCGGTAAAGATCCCCCGCTGGCCACCCCCTTCGCAAACCAGGGCAAGCCGGCCCCGGAGGCCGTCGGTACGGACATAGAGCGGTGCTATCTGGTCCAGGCTGACCGGAACATGGTTGGTCATGGCGTATCCCTGTCATCAAATCATCACGACGGCGCAATACCGCCGTCACGGGGGCTTCCTAGCTTGGGTACCACTGCAAGGGAGGAAGCCGTTATGTTATCTGTCGACACCCTGGCCGCCGAGTACCTGCCCAGGTGGCAGCATTTCCCCGGCTGCAAAGCGCTGTTGCGTTATCTGCTGCACGAGCAGGCCTTCGTCGAGTTCGCCGAACAGTACCCGCACCTGCGCGGGCTGGATTTTGTCGAGCAGGTGCTCGACTATTTCCGCTTTCAGGTGACCCTGCGAGAACAGGAGCTGGAGCATATCCCGGCTTCGGGCCCCCTGGTGATCATCGCCAACCACCCCATCGGCTCCCTCGACGGCCTGGCGCTGCTCAAGCTGGTGTCCCGGGTCCGTCCCGACACCCGCATCATCGCCAACCAGGTGCTGGCACGGCTCGAGCCGCTGGCCTCCCTGTTGCTGCCGGTGGACAACATGACCGGCAGGACCGCCCGTGCCCAGCTGGCCGCCGTTCATCAGCACCTGGATCAGGGCGGCACGGTGATCGTCTTTCCCGCCGGCGAAGTCTCCCGCCTGGGCCCCAAGGGCATCCGTGACGGCCGCTGGCATTCGGGCTTTATCCGCCTGGCCACCCGGGCCCGGGCGGCCATAGTGCCGGTGCATATCCGCGGACGCAATTCCGCCTTCTTTTATTTAAGCTCACTGGCCAGCCGTCCGCTGGGCGGTTTGCTGCTGGTACGGGAAATGTTTCGCCAGCGGAACAAACAGATAGCCCTGCGCATCGGCCAACCCATCGCCTGGGAGAGCTGCCGCCAGACCGGCCTCAACGACAAGGGGCTCTGCCTGCTGTTTCGCCGCCATCTGTACCGCCTGGGCAAGGGCAAGCCCGGCCTGCTCGAGACCCAGGTGGCGATAGCGCCCCCCGAACCCCGGCAGCAGTTGAAAAAGGCGGTGGAAAAATGTGAGCTGCTGGGCCAGACCCAGGATGGCAAGGCGATTTATCTCACCCGCAACCACAGGTCCGGCCATTGCGTGATACTGCGGGAGATAGGGCGGCTGCGGGAGCTGTCATTCCGCGCCGTGGGCGAAGGCACCGGCAAGCGGCGGGATCTGGATCCCTTCGACGACGATTATTACCAGTTGCTGCTGTGGGATCCGCAAGAGCTGGAAGTGATCGGCGCCTACCGCTTTGTGCCCACCGCCGAGCAACTGGCCCGCAAGGGCCTGGCCGGCCTCTACAGCCATCACCTGTTCGATTACGACGAAACCATGCAGCCCTTCCTGGCCCAGGGCCTGGAACTCGGCCGCAGTTTCATCCAGCCCGCCTACTGGGGCCGGCGCAGCCTGGACTACCTCTGGTTCGGCATCGGCGCCTTCCTCGCCCGCCACCCCCATTACCGCTACCTGTTCGGGCCCGTCTCGCTGAGCGCCGCCCTGCCGGTGCCGGCGCGGGATCTGCTGGTGGCCTTCTACCGCCTGCATTTCCCGGCGTCCGCCGCCCTGGCCCGCTCGCGCCGGCCGCTGCCGCCGACGACGCCCGCCCTGCGCGACACCTTCGGCGGCGAGGATTACCACCAGGATCTGACGCTGCTCAAGCAGTTGCTGGACAACATGGGCGTCGGCATCCCTACCCTGTACAAGCAGTATTCGGAGCTGTGCGAGCCGGGCGGCGTGCAGTTTGTCGACTTCGGTACCGATCCTGACTTTGCCGACTGCATCGACGGCCTGGTGCTGGTGGATCTGCACCGGCTCAAGGCCAGCCGCTATCAGCGCTATATCGCCCCCCACCTGCCGGAGAAGGCGGAGCCGTCAGCGGTCGCTGTGACCTAGGCCGCGCTCGGGGGCTATCTTGTCCCGCAGGCGCTGCTTGACTTCCTTGGCCTCGGGGAAACCGTTGTCGGCCACCCGGCACCAGATCAGCTCGCCATCCACATAGATCTGGAACTGGCCCTTGTCCCCCGGGATCAGGGCCACCTCCCCCACCTCGTCGGCGAAGGTCGACAAGATCTCCTGGGCCAGCCAGGCCGAGCGCAGCAGCCAGCGGCACAGGGTGCAATAACGGATCTCCACTCTGGGTTTCATGCTCTCTCCTCCCAAAAGGCGCAGCATGACCCAAGCCGCCGCCGGGGTAAAGAGCAGGAAAGCGCCCGTCCCGCCAGCCGGGGGATACCCTGCAGCAGGCCAGCGCCGGGCTGCAACGCTTTATGAAGGAGACCGAAACCGACACCGGCCGCCAGCACCACGAAAGCAACCAGCCCGCCACCGCCATGAACCAGATGTCGGCCACCGCCCAGGAAGTGGCGGCCAGCGCCGCCCGCGCCGCCAC
>NZ_NMUO01000029.1 GCF_002237365.1 Zobellella denitrificans | reverse complement strand
CCTCACATATTGGTTTCAATGATACAACTTGTCACTTGTTAACATCGCTGCGTCAGCACCGACATCCCCCACCTCTCTTTTGGCCGGCACCGCCGGATTTGTATAACGCACCCCCCCCACGGCAGCCAGGGCCCGGCCGGTGGCTTCGCCCACGGCCACGTAGCCGCAGGCCGGCCAGGCCAGACCCAGCCGTTTCAGCGCATTATCGGCGAAAGTCACCGCCGGTACGCTGACCGCTATCACATAATCCCCTTGGCCGAGGGTGGCGAGTTGCTCCGGGAGCAGAGCCAGCTCGGCCCCTTCGTCGAAGCTCAGCAGCGGGCAGGCCAGGGGCCGGTGGCCTGCCTCGGCCAGGGCCTGGCACAGGGCCTGGTTCTGGGGCTCGGGGCGCACCACCAGCGGCGTCATGAGTGGTACACCTCGTCCAGTATCTTGTCGGCGCCGCGGGCCAGCAGCCGCTTGGCCAGCTCGGCGCCCAGGGCTTCACCCTGGCTGGCCAGGCCGGTGATCTCGTCGAAGATGATCTGGCTGCCGTCGGGGCGGCCGACCAGGCCGCGCAGCCAGAGCTTGTCTCCTTCCAGCTCGGCGTAGGACCCGATAGGCACCTGGCAGCCGCCCTGCAGGCCCTGGTTCATGGCTCGCTCCGCGACCACCCGCAGCCGGGTGGGGGCATGGTCGAGTGGCGCCAGCAGGGCGAGCAGTTCGGGGTCGTCCAGCCGGCACTCGATGCCCACGGCACCCTGGCCGTTGGCGGGCAGGCTCTCGTCCGGGCTCAGCAGGCAGGCGATGCGCGCTTCCAGCTCCAGCCGCTTGAGGCCGGCGGCGGCGAGGATGATGGCGTCGTATTCGCCCTCATCCAGCTTGCGCAGCCGGGTCTGCACGTTGCCGCGCAGGGTCTTGACCACCAGGTCCGGGCGACGGGCGCGGATCTGGCACTCGCGGCGCAGGCTGGCGGTGCCGACCACGGCGCCGGCGGGCAGCTGGTCCAGGCTCTGGTACTGGTTGGAAACAAAGGCGTCGCGCGGATCTTCCCGCTCGCAGATCACGGTCAGGCCCAGGCCCTCGGGAAATTCCACCGGCACATCCTTCATCGAGTGCACGGCGATGTCGGCCCGGCCGTCCAGCATGGCCTGCTCCAGTTCCTTGATGAACAGGCCCTTGCCGCCGATCTTGGACAGGGGAGTATCGAGCAGCACATCACCCTGGGTGGTCATGGGCACCAGCTCGACAGTGACATCGGGGTGCAACTGCTCCAGCCGGTCCTTGACGTGATTGGCCTGCCACAGGGCCAGCAGGCTCTTGCGGGTGGCGATGCGGATGATGCGGTTTGCCATTTGAATCTCTTCCTTTGTCCATCAATGGGTCGATACTATCATTCCTGCCGGCGTATTTCAGGGAAGAAAGCTGCGTAGTCAGGATGTTGCGAAAATGTGTCATGGCAGATATTGTTCATTTACTGGCTAATTGTTACCATGATCACACTTTTGACCTGTCCCGGGTCTGTGTCGGTCCAACGAAGGCCTGTACCTTGCACGCGAATTTTCACCGGCTCGTCGAGCGATGTGACCAGTTTAACCAGCAGAAGCAGGCTCGCGCCCTGGCGGTGATGAGTCGTTACGGCCAGCAGGTATTCCAGTTGCTGCCGGTGCTGTTGCACTACCATCACCCCCTGTTGCCGGGTTACCTGCCCGGGGACGTGCCCGCGGGTGTCTGCCACTTCCGCCCCAACGAACGCCAGCAGGAGTTCATCGACGAATTGTGTCAGGCGGCCAACGGCCACCAGGGGCTGCAGCACGGCAAGAACGAGATCTTCGGCCTCTATTCCATGGGCAGCACCTCGTCCATCGGCCAGTGCCGCCATTCCGACCTGGACGTCTGGGTCTGCTACTCCCACCAGATGGCCCCGGAGCGGGTCGAGCTGCTGCAGCAGAAGTGCCTGCTGATCTCCAAATGGGCGGAGCAGCGCCAGGTGGAGCTTAACCTGTTCCTGATCCCCGACAACAAGTTCCGTACCGACAACCAGCAGTGGGTGCAGGGCGAGAGTTGCGGCAGCGCCCAGCACCTGCTGCTGCTGGACGAGTTCTATCGCAGCAACCTGCGCATCGCCGGCAAACGGCTGGTGTGGATGTTCGCCCCCGGCAAGCTGGGACCCAAGTACGATCAGTTCGTGGCCGAGCAGTTCGCCAACGGCACCCTCAACACCGACGAATGGCTGGATCTGGGCGGTTTCGCCCGCATACCGGCGGAAGAGTACTTCGGCTCGGCCCTGTGGCAGCTGTACAAGGGCATCGACTCGCCCTACAAGGCGGTGCTCAAAACGGTGCTGATGGAAGCCTATTCCCACGAGTACCCGGATACCCAGCTGCTGTGCCGCCACCTCAAGGGGCACTTCCAGTCATCCGAGGTGCTGGACGAGTACCAAGATCACTACATGCTGATGCTGGAAAAGGTGACCGGCTATCTCAAGTCCATCGGCGACGAGAAGCGGCTCGATCTGGTGCGGCGCTGTTTCTACCTCAAGGTGTCGGAAGGGCTGCACCGCACCCACGGCAACGATGCCCAGTACGCCTGGCGGCGGAAGTTGATCAACCGGCTGGTGGCGGCCTGGGGCTGGCCGGCGGACAAGCTGGCCCGGCTCGATGACCGGGCCCACTGGAAGGTGGAAGAGGTCAAGGCCGCCTACGGCGAGCTGCTCGAAGCCCTGATGCAGAGCTACCGCAACCTGATCCAGTTCGCCCGGCGCAACAACATCAGCGAGTGCATCAACCCGGAAGACATCGGCATACTGTCGCGCAAGCTCTACGCCGCCTTCGAGAACCTGCCGGGCAAGGTGCAGCTGATCAACCTCAAGATTGCCCCGGATCTGAGCGAGCCGGACATCAGCCTGGTGCAGGTGCCGGAAGGCCGGGTCAACCCCGCCGGCTGGTACCTGTACAAGTGCGGCCTGGCCCCGGGGGACATCATCGGCCGCAGCCCGCTCGAGTACAGCGGCTATGTCGGCAAGCTGGTGGCCTGGGCCCATTTCAACGGCCTGCTGGTGCCCAGCACCCGGCTGCACCTGTTCAACCAGAACACCGATCTGACCCGGCGTCATCTGCAGGAATTCTGCGGCGATCTGGCGCGCATCTTCCCGGTGCGGACTCCGGCGCCGACCAACCTGGCCCTGAGCCGGCCCTGCGAGGTGCGCAACCTGGGCATCTTCCTCAACCTTGAAACCGACCCCACCGCCCGCTGGCGCAACAGGGCCATCGAGTTCAGCGCCAAGACCAGCGATCCCTTCAGTTTCGGCCATCAGCTGGAGAACCTGGTGGGCTCGGTGGATCTGATCTACCGCAACTCCTGGGACGAGATCCGCACCCTGCACTTCAGCGGGCCCACCGCCGTGGTGGAGGCGTTGACCACCATCCTCGGCAAGATGCATCAGGACGCCAACGCGCCCGAGAGCCTGGACGTGCACTGCTACAGCCTGAACTTCCGCAGCCTGATCCGCACCCGTTTCGAGCAACTGGTGAAGGAATGCATCGGCCTGCGCCTGGCGCGCGCCCAGGGCAGCACCATCAAGACCCTGGTGCTGGGCGGCGACAAGTACGGCATCTTTTTTGAGCGGCGCGGGGTCAGCGTGCAGAAGATGGAAAACGCGGTGGACTTCTACCGCCAGCTGTCCAGCCAGAAGCAGTCCCGCCACGCCCTGCGCCTGGATCAGCAGGACGACAAGGCGGTGCCGGACATAGTGGATGCCTACGCCAGCGAAGGCCTGATGCAGTTCTTTTTCGAGGACGCCGGCGACGGCTACAACCTCTACATCCTGGACGAAGCCAACCGGGTCGAGGTGTATCGCCAGGTGTCGGGCAGCAAGGACGAACTGGTGCAGAGCATCAACCGCTTCTACACCTCCCATCACGAGCACGGGGTGGGGCAGAGCCATTTCGCCAACTTCAACCTGCCCCAGTACTATGAAATCGTGGCCGCCGACGGCCAGCCCCGGGTACTGCCCTATCGCACCGTCAAGGACGATCCCCGGGCCTGTTTGGGTTAAAGCACGAGTTCGGCGCCGCCCTGGCGTTTGGCCTGCAGGCTGACCCAGGCCAGCAGCTCGTGGCCCTGGCGGTTGTCGATCCACTGGCCGTCCCGGTAGGCGAAATGATGGCCGTTTTCCCGGGTGGCCAGCCAGATCTGGTGCAGCGGCTCCTGGCGGTTGATCACGAACTTGATCCCGTTTTCGAAGGTGAGGGTCATGACCCCGCCCACGGTCTCGCATTCGATGTCCTCGCCACTCTGGTCGATGCACTCCTCGATATGCTGGTAAATGGCGTCCGCCAAGGCGTGGAATTCACTGTCGTTCATTGCCCGCTTCCTATTGCTTTTGAGAATCTGAATGCGATTATAAGAGCCCTAAACCATATTCACAGTCATACGATGAACAAATTCAAGCTGACCGCGCTGGTCGCCCTGGCCCTGAGCCTGGCGGGTTGTGGCCTCAAGGGCCCGCTGACCCTGCCCGAGGCCGGCCAGGAACCCACTCAGGTTGAGCAGTCGTAAAGGAAACTACCTTGGATTACTTTAATTATCAGGACGATGGCCGCCTCTACGGCGAGGCCTGCGATCTCACCCGCCTGGCCGAACAGCACGGCACCCCCCTCTACGTCTATTCCCGCGCCACCCTGGAGCGCCACTGGAAGGCCTTCGACCAGGCCGCCGGCGAGGTGGACCACCTGATCTGCTACGCGGTCAAGGCCAATTCCAACCTGGCGGTGCTGAACGTGCTGGCGCGGCTGGGTTCGGGCTTCGATATCGTCTCCAAGGGTGAACTGTGCCGGGTGATCGCCGCCGGCGGCGATCCGCGCAAGGTGGTGTTTTCCGGCGTGGGCAAGCGGGTCGACGAAATCCGCTTCGCCCTGGAGCAGCAGATCTTCTGCTTCAACGTCGAATCGGTGGCCGAACTGGAGCGCATCAACAGCGTGGCGGGCGAGATGGGCGTCAAGGCACCGGTGTCCATCCGGGTCAACCCGGACATCGACGCCGGCACCCATCCCTATATCTCCACCGGCCTGAAAGAGAACAAGTTCGGCATTCCCATCGAGCAGGCCAGGGACATCTACCGCCAGGCGGCGGCCCTGCCCCACCTCGCGGTCAACGGCGTGGACTGCCATATCGGCTCCCAGCTGACCGAGCTGGCGCCCTTCCTCGAGGCGGTGGACAAGCTGCTGGTGCTGATCGACGGCCTGGCCGAGGACGGCATCCACATCCATCACCTGGACGTGGGTGGCGGCCTGGGCGTGCGCTACGACCAGGAAGCGCCGCCCGAGCCCAGCCGCTACGCCGAGCAGCTCAAGGCCCGCCTGCAGGACCGCAACCTGACCCTGGTGTTCGAGCCGGGCCGCGCCATCGCCGCCAACGCTGGCGTGCTGCTGACCCGGGTGGAGCACCTCAAGCCGGGCGAGGCCAAGAATTTCGCCATCGTCGACGCCGCCATGAACGACCTGATCCGCCCGGCCCTGTACAGCGCCTGGCAGGCCATCATACCGGTGGATTCCACCCTGCAGCGGGAGCCGGCGGTCTACGACGTGGTGGGCCCGGTGTGCGAAACCGGCGACTTTATCGGCAAGGACCGTACCCTGGCCATCACCGAGGGCGACCTGCTGGCGGTGCGTTCCGCCGGCGCCTATGGTTTTGTGATGGCCTCCAACTACAACAGCCGGCCCCGGGCCGCCGAGGTGATGGTGGACGGGGACCAGGCCTATGTGGTGCGCGAGCGGGAACAACTGACCGAGCTGTGGCGGGGCGAGAGCCTGCTGCCCGGCGCATAAGAGGTAAGCGTGATCCACTTTTCCAAAATGCAGGGGCTCGGCAACGACTTTATGGTGGTCGATGGCGTCACCCAGAAGGTGTTCTTCAATCCCGAGGTGATCCGCCAGCTCGCCGATCGCCATTTCGGCATCGGCTTCGACCAGCTGCTGCTGGTGGAGCCACCCTATGATCCCGAGCTCGATTTCCACTACCGCATCTTCAATGCCGACGGCTCCGAGGTGGAGCAGTGCGGCAACGGCGCCCGCTGCTTCGCCCGTTTCGTGCGGCTCAAGGGGCTGACCAACAAGGACAGGATCAACGTCAGCACCCAGAAGGGCAACATAGTGCTGCAGCTGGAGAAGGACAACCAGGTCACCGTCAACATGGGGGTGCCCGACTTCGAGCCGGCCAATATTCCGTTCAAGGCCCAGAAGGCGGAGAAGACCTACCTGATCCGCACCCAGGACCAGACGGTGCTGTGCGGCACCGTGTCCATGGGCAACCCCCACTGCGTGCTGGAAGTGGATGATATCAACACCGAGCTGGTGGCCAGCCTGGGCCCCGAGCTGGAAAGCCATGAGCGCTTCCCGGCCCGGGTCAACGTCGGCTTTATGCAGGTGCTCAACGCCCGGGAGATCAACCTGCGGGTGTACGAGCGCGGCGCCGGCGAGACCCTGGCCTGCGGTACCGGCGCCTGCGCGGCGGCGGTGACCGGCATGAGCTGGGGCAAACTGGCGGAGCGGGTGCAGGTGCACCTGCCCGGCGGCAGCCTCACCATCGCCTGGAAGGGACCGGGCAAGCCGGTGTACATGACGGGCCCGGCGGAACACGTCTTCGACGGACAGATCAACCTATGACCGACAGAACCCGACTGGCCGAAGCCGGGCTGGATGAAAGCCGTATCGCCGATTACCTGGCCGCCCGGCCGGATTTCTTTCTGCGCCAGCGGGGCCTGCTGGAGCAGTTGCGCCTGCCCCACGAGCAACGCGGCAGCGTCTCCCTGGTGGAGGCCAAGCTGGAGCGCCAGCGCCAGCGCATCCATGCCCTGGAGGAGGAGATCACCCAGCTGATGACGGTGGCCGGGGAGAACGAGCGCATCTTCCGGGTGTACCTGGATCTCTATCCGCGCCTGTTCGAGTGCGGCGACCTGGCCGAGCTCGAACAGTGCATGGGGCGCACCCTGCGGGAGCAGCTGCGGGTGTCGGCGGTGCGGCTGGTACCGGACGCCCGCTGGCGCGACCTGCCCCGAGCCCTGCCCGGCGAGCAGCTGGAGCGGCTGTACCGGGAGCGGATGGCGGGCCAGGACGTCTATCTGGGCCGGCTCGGCAAGGACGAGAAGCAGCGGCTGTTCGGCGATGCCCTGGTCAACTCCTGTGCCCTGATCCGCCTGGGCCGGGCAGGGGAGATGGGACTGCTGGCCTTCGGCAGCGGCGACAGCGGCCACTACCGGTCGGGCATGGACACCCTGATCATCCGCCAGCTCGCCGACTTCCTCGCCCAGTTGCTGCCCCGGCTGGTGGCCGATGGCCAGCCCTGAGCCGACCCGGCCGGCCGCGCCTGAGCCGGCCGCGGCCATCGCCGACTTCCTCGAATACCTGCGGGTAGAGCGCCAGCTGAGCGCCCACACCCGCGACGGCTACGGCCGCCACCTGTACGCCATGGCCGGCCAGCTGGTCGAGCTGCACCTTGGCCAATGGCGGGCGCTGACCGTGTCCCATGTGCGTGGCCTCGCCACCCGCCTGCACAAGCAGGGGCTGTCGCCCCGCTCCATCGCCACCCAGCTCAGCGCCCTGCGCAGCTTCTGCGACTGGCTGGTGCTGCAGGGCGTATTGTCCGCCAATCCCGCCAAGGGGGTCAGCGCCCCCAAGCAGGGCCGGCCCCTGCCCAAGAACCTGGACGTGGACGAGCTGCACCAGCTGATGAACCTCGACGAGTCCGACCCCCTGACGGTGCGGGACAGGGCCATCATGGAGCTGCTGTATTCCTCCGGCCTGCGCCTGGACGAGCTGGTCGGCCTGAACCTGGGCGACGTGCAGTTTGCCGAACGCCAGCTGCGGGTGATCGGCAAGGGCAACAAGGAGCGCATCCTGCCGGTGGGGCGGATGGCGCTGGACTGGCTGGAGAAGTGGCTGGCGGTGCGCAATGAGCTGGCCGGGCCGGACGAGCCGGCGCTGTTCGTCAGCCAGCAGCGGCGGCGCATTTCCCATCGCAGCGTGCAGCTGCGCCTGGCCAAGCGCGGACAACAGCAGGCGCTGTCGAGCCATGTGCATCCCCACAAGCTGCGCCATTCCTTCGCCACCCATATGCTGGAGTCCAGCGGCGATCTGCGCGCGGTGCAGGAGCTGCTGGGCCATGCGGATCTCGCCACCACCCAGATCTATACCCATCTCGACTTCCAGCACCTGGCCAAGGCCTACGACCAGGCCCATCCCAGGGCCAAACGGCGCAAGGAAGAGGAATAGCCGCCCCAATTTCCAGGACTCGTCCCCGGTTTTTTGGTTAGAATCCCCTCACTGCCCTTTACCCGGAATCCAGGATGCGCTTTTACAAACGACTCGGCCCCGTCAAGGTACTCAGCTTCGATCTGGACGACACCCTGTACGACAACGTGCCGGTGATGGCGGCGGCGGAAGCCTGGCTGCTCGACGCCCTGAAGCAGGATCACCCCGAGTCGACCCTGCTCGGCAAGGAGCAACTGGCCGCGATCAAGCGGCAACTGCTGCAGGAGCGGCCCGCACTGGCCCACGATGTGAGCGCCTGCCGGCGGGCGGTGCTGACCGAGGGCCTGCTCCGCCAGGGCGTGGCCGGGGACAGGGCCGAGATGCTGGCCGAGGAGTATTACCAGGGTTTTCTGGCCGAACGCGGCAAAATACGGGTGCCCGAGGTGACCCACAGGGTGCTCTCCACCCTGGGCCGGCGTCACCGGCTGGCGGTGATCACCAACGGCAACCTGCCGCTGGAGCGCACCGAGCTGGCGCCTTATTTCGAGGTGGTGCTCAGGGCCGGGCCCGACGGCCGGATGAAGCCGGCGCCGGACCTGTTCCTGACCCTGGCCGAACGGCTGGGGGTGGCGCCGTCCGAGATCCTGCATATCGGCGACCATATCAACACCGACGTGGCCGGCGCCGTACGCAGTGGCTGCCAGGCGGTGTGGCTCAACGACAACGGCCGCAGCGAAGCGGATCTGCACTGTCTGCCCCAGGTGGCCCTGGAGCGGTTGGAGCAGCTGCTGGAGCTGTTATAATCGCCGCCATATCGCAATGCCGGTCAGCCTCTGTGCTATCGGGACAGAGGGTGGCCACGCCAACACGCAGCAAGTACTTCCCTGTATGCTCGACGATGGCATCCATGCCATCGACGGTTGGCTTAGCCCATCCTCTGTCCCTCTTTGACGGTTCGGTGTTGCACTCGATAAGAGAACGAGACAGGAGCCAAGATGGATGTATCCAGCCTGCTTGACGGCATGAACGACAAGCAACGCGAGGCGGTGGCCGCCCCTTCCCAGAACATGCTGGTGCTGGCCGGGGCTGGCAGCGGCAAGACCCGGGTGCTGGTGCATCGCATCGCCTGGCTGATGCAGGTGGAGCAGGTGCCGGCCTCCGCCATCCTGGCGGTGACCTTCACCAACAAGGCGGCCGCCGAGATGCGCGGCCGGGTGGAGCAACTGCTGGGCGGGCGGCTGTTCGGGCTCTGGCTCGGCACCTTCCACGGCCTGGCCCACCGGCTGCTGCGCGCCCACCACCTGGACGCCAACCTGCCCCAGGACTTCCAGATCCTCGACTCGGACGATCAGCTGCGGCTGCTGCGCCGCGTCCTCAAGAGCCTGAACCTGGACGAAAAACAGTGGCCGCCGCGCCAGGCCGCCGGCTTTATCAACGCCCGCAAGGATGAAGGCCTGCGCCCGGGCGACATCCAGGTGCTCAACGATCCGCTGCAGAAGACCTACCGCCAGATCTACCAGGTCTATCAGGACACCTGCGACCGGGCCGGGTTGGTGGACTTCGCCGAGCTGCTGCTGCGCGCCCACGAACTGTGGCTGCACAAGCCGCACATATTGCAGCACTACCAGGACCGCTTCCGCCATATCCTGGTGGACGAGTTCCAGGACACCAACAGCATCCAGTACGCCTGGCTGCGGATGCTGGCCGGCGACCGCGCCCGGGTGATGATAGTGGGCGACGACGACCAGTCCATCTACGGCTGGCGCGGGGCGCGGGTGGAGAACATCGCCCGCTTCCTGGCCGATTTTCCCGGCGCCGAGACCATTCGCCTGGAGCAGAACTACCGCTCCACCGGCACCATCCTCAAGGCCGCCAACACCCTGATCGCCAACAACGCCGAGCGCATGGGCAAGGAGCTGTGGACCGAGGGCGCCGAGGGCGAGCCCATCGCCATCTACAGCGCCTTCAACGAGGTGGACGAGGCCCGCTTCGTGGTGGAGCGCATCAAGCAGTGGCGCCAGCAGGACGGAAGCTTAAGCGAAACCGCCATCCTCTACCGCAACAACGCCCAGTCCCGGGTGCTGGAAGAGGCGCTGATCCAGGAGCGCCTGCCTTACCGCATCTACGGCGGCCTGCGCTTCTTCGAGCGCCAGGAGATCAAGGACGCCCTCGGCTACCTGCGCCTCATCAACAACAGGGGCGACGAGGCCTCCTTCGAGCGCATCGTCAACACCCCCACCCGCGGCATCGGCGAACGCACCCTGGGGTTGATCCGCGACGCCGCCCGGGACCGCCAGCAGACCCTGTGGCAGTCGGCCTGGGCGCTGGTGGAGGAAAAAATCCTCACCGGCCGGGCCGCCTCGGCGGTGAGCCGCTTCCTGGCGCTGATCAACCAGCTGGAGGACGACACCCGGGAGCTGCCGCTGCACCTGCAGACCGATCGGGTGATCGAGCTGTCCGGGCTCAAGGCCATGTACCTGGCGGAAAAGGGCGAGAAGGCCCAGTCCCGGGTGGAGAACCTGGAGGAACTGGTCAGCGCCACCCGCCAGTTCAGTCCGGCGGAGGAGGACGAGATGTCGCCGCTGTCGGCCTTTTTGTCCCACGCGGCGCTGGAGGCGGGCGAGGGCCAGGCGGATCAGTTCGATGACGCGGTGCAGCTGATGACGCTGCACTCGGCCAAGGGCCTGGAGTTCCCGCTGGTGTTCATGGTGGGGCTGGAGGAGGGCATGTTCCCCAGCCAGCTGTCGGCGGAGGAGAGCCGCCGGCTGGAGGAGGAGCGCCGGCTGGCCTACGTGGGCATGACCCGGGCGATGCACAAGCTCTATATCAGCCATGCGGAGAGCCGCCGCCTCTACGGCCGGGAGATGTTCCACCGGCCCAGCCGCTTTATCAAGGAGCTGCCCGCCGACTGCCTGGAGGAGATCCGGCTCAAGGCGAAAGTCACCCGGGCCCTGCCCAACGGCCGCTTCAGCCAGGACCGGGTGCAGGAGACCTTCGACCAGACCGGCTTCCGCCTGGGCCAGCGGGTGCTGCACCCCAAGTTCGGCGAGGGGGTGGTGCTCAACTTCGAGGGCGCCGGCGCCCAGAGCCGGGTGCAGGTCAACTTCGACGACGGCGGCAGCAAATGGCTGGTCACCGCCTATGCCAGGCTGGAAGCGGTCTGAGTTTGATGTCGATCAGCGTCGGGAGCCGGCGGCCATGGTACAACAGCGCCGTTTGTTCAATCCGGAGACCGAGATGACCCACGCCCACGACTTGCTGCACGCCCTGCTGGCCCACGCCCGGCCGGTGCCCGCCGCCGATATCCACGCCTTCGCGGCCGAACGCTTCGGCGAGGCGGCCCGTTTCTGCACCTGCTCCCACCAGGATCTGAGCCTGGACGAACTGCTGCCCATCATGCAGGCCAAGGGCAAGCTGGTGCTGACCGAGCAGGGCTGGCAGCTCAACTTCGCCGAAGTCTGCGCACACTGACCCTTTCGGGCCGGCGTTTGGCCGGCCCGCCCTAGCTTCCCGCCAATTCACCCGCCACCAGCCAGAGGATGGAGCCGGCCACGCCGCAGAACAGCAGGCCGCACAGGGCGTTGACCGGCCGGCTCCAGGCCAGCAGCCGGGCCTGCACCTTAAGCGACGACAGCCACCAGGCCAGGGCCAGGAACCACAGCAGGCTGAGCAGGAACAGCTCCAGCACCAGCAGGCCCCGGGTCAGCCAGCCCACCTCGGGCCCGACCAGGGCGGCGAGCAGGCCGATAAAGAACACCAGCGCCTTGGGGTTGAGCAGATTGGTGCTGAAGCCGGCCCAGAAGCCCTGCTCCGGCACCCCGGACGCAGCGGTGAGCCTGTTCGCAGCCGGTGTCAGGGATGCCTTAAGCGCGCCCCAGCCCAGCCAGCCGAGGTAGGCGGCGCCGGCCAGTCGCACCAGGCTGAACAGCAGCGGCTGGCCCTGGATCAGCAGGCTGATGCCGGTGAGGCTGAGCAGGCTGTGCACCAGTATGCCGGCGGCGATGCCGCTGGCCGCGCCCAGGGCGGCCCGGCGCCGGGCCGAGAAGCGCAGCATCAGCGCCAGGTCCGGCCCCGGGCTGGCCAGCGCCACCAGGTGAATGAATCCTATGGTGAGAAGAAGGGAGGTGTCCATGTGCGGCTCCGGTGAGGGGGATGCTCACAGCCTAGGGTGCTGGCGGGCCGCCGGCTTGTAACTTATTGCATCTGGGTGCGGAAGCGGGCCGGGGTGATGCGGTAGGCGGCCACGAAGGCGCGGTGGAAGTGGGCCTGATCGAAAAAGCCCACCGCCAGGGCGGTGTCGGCGACGGCGCGGCCTTGGGCCAGCTGTTTCTTGGCGGCTTCCAGCCGCAGCCGCCGGAGGTAGGCGTGGGGTGTCATGCCCACGGCCGCCTTGAACCGGCGCAAAAACTGGAAGCGCGAGAGACCGGCGTCGGCGGCGAGTTGCTCCAGGGGGTGGGGCTGGTCCAGCCCGGCCAGCAGCCGGTCGCGCAGCCGGCCGAGGGCGGCGGCCTCCAGCGGTCGTTGCTCCCGATAGGGGAAGAAGTCGGACAGCAGGGCCAGCAGCTGGCTTTCGGCCTCTTCCGCGGCCAGCGCCCCTTGTTCCAGTTGCCGGTGCAGCGCCAGGCTCTGCCGGTAGAGCCGGGGTTGGTGCAGCAGGGGCCGGCCGAAGAAGGGCGGGGCCTGCTCCAGCTCCTCGGCCAGGGTGGCCATCAGCTCCGGGGCGAGGGAAAATACCCGTACCCGAAAGCCCAGTTCGCCGAAACAGCTGCCGTCGTGGGCGATGTCCGGGTTGAGCAGCGACAACTGGCCCGGCGCCAGCGGCGCCGAGCTGCCCTGGTGGATGAAGTTCTGCGCCCCCAGCTCGACCAGGCCGAGATGGTAGTCGAGGTGGACATGGCGGCCGTAGCGAAAGGCCACATGATCTGCCAGGCACAGTTCCAGGCCGTCCAGGCCCGGGTATTTCCAGTATTTGACGTCGCTCATCCCGCTATTTTAGCGGCTCGGGGCCGCCGCTGTTTTGTAAAAGATTGCGCCGCCGCTGGCGCAGGCCGTCCAGGGTGTAGATCACCAGGGCGGTCCAGATCAGGGCGAAGGTGATCACCTTGTCCCGGGTGAAGGGCTCGTTGTAGAGCAGCACCGCCAGCAGGAACATCAGGCTGGGCCCCAGGTACTGGAAGAAGCCGAGGGTGGACAGCCTAAGCCGCCGGGCGGCGCCGGCGAACAGCAGCAGCGGCGCCGTGGTGACCAGGCCGGCGGAGATCAGCCAGAGGTTGAGGCTGAGCGGGTTCTCGCCCAGGTGGCTGGTGGCGGTGTCGGCAAAGCCCCACAGGTAGAGGGCGGCGGCGGGCAGCAGCACCAGGGTTTCCAGCATCAGGCCGGTAAAGGGATCCACCGGCACCTGCTTGCGGATCAGCCCATAAAGCCCGAAGGACAGCGCCAGCACCAGCGCCACCCAGGGCAGGCTGCCGAACACCAGCACCTGGATGAGCACGCCGGTGCTCGCCAGGCCCACCGCCAGCCACTGCAGGGGACGGAAGCGCTCGCCCAGGAACAGCATGGCCAGCACTATGTTGAACAGCGGGTTGATGTAATAACCCAGGCTGGCATCCAGCATATGGTCGTTGTTGACCGCCCAGATAAACACCAGCCAGTTGAGGCCGATGGTGACCGACGACAGCAGCAGCATCAGCAACTGGCGCGGCGCGCGCAATATGGCCCTGACCCGGGGCCAGTACCCGAGGGCGCTGATCAGCGCCAGCAGCAGCAGGAAGGACCAGATCACCCTGTGGGTGAGGATCTCGAAGGCCGGCACCGCCATCAACTGCTTGAAGTAGAGGGGGGCTATGCCCCACAGGAAATAGGCGCCGAGGGCGAACAGGGCGCCCTGGGCGGCTTGGTCTTTTGCCATGGTCAAAAATCGGGTGATAGGATGGAAAACCAGTTTAGCCACAGGATGGGCCGCCTGGCCAGTAGCAAATGTAACTGGTTGGTACTTTCACGCCGGTGATTCAGCCCACCAGGAAGGTGCCGGTGCCAAAGGCGACATGCTCGCCCTGTTCGTTGTGCCGTTCCATGAGGGCCACGGCCAAGCTTGCGGGCAATGGCTTTTATAATGAATCTGGATCTGTTGCACCGGCCATGTCGCCGTATTGTTAACCCGGGCAAGCGCGGTTTATTGTTGCCGCCCCCTGCTTTACAATGCCCGCTTCCTTTCAGCTAGCGGATGCCCATGACTGCCTCGCCCGACCCCTCCGATGCCATCGCCATTCCCGACAGCCCGCTGGCGGTACTGCAGCAGGTGTTCGGCTACCAGTCCTTTCGCGACGGCCAGCAGGAGATTATCGAGGCGGTGATCGCCGGGCGCGATGCCCTGGTGATCAAGCCCACCGGCGGCGGCAAGTCCCTTTGCTACCAGATCCCCGCCCTGCTGCGCCCGGGCCTCACCGTGGTGGTGTCGCCGCTGATCTCGCTGATGAAGGATCAGGTGGATACCCTGGTCGCCAACGGCGTGGCCGCCGTCTATATCAACAGTGCGCTGAGCCGGGAGGAGATGCTGCGCCACTTCGCCGCCCTGCGCCGGGGCGAGATCAAGCTGCTCTACGTATCGCCGGAGCGGCTGTTGCAGCACGAGTTCATGGAGCGGCTGGGGGAACTGGATCTCGGCCTGTTTGCCATCGACGAGGCCCACTGCATCTCCCAGTGGGGCCACGACTTCAGGCCCGAGTACGCCGAGCTGGGCCGGCTCAAGCAGTGGTTTCCCCATATTCCGGTGATGGCGCTCACCGCCACCGCCGACGAGGCCACCCGCCGGGACATGCTGGGCCGGCTCGACCTGACCGACCCCCTCATCCATATCGCCAGCTTCGATCGACCCAATATCCGCTACACCCTGGTGGAAAAATTCAAGGGCATCGACCAGCTGCTGCGCTACGTGGCCGAGCAGGGCGGCCAGTGCGGCATCGTCTACTGCTCCAGCCGCAAGCGGGTGGAGGAAGTGGCCGAGCGGCTGCTGGCCCGGGGCCACCGGGCCGCCAGCTACCACGCCGGCCTGCCGCTGGAACTGCGCCAGTCGGTGCAGGAGCGCTTTATCCGCGACGATCTGGACATTGTCGTGGCCACCGTCGCCTTCGGCATGGGCATCGACAAGCCCAACGTGCGTTACGTGGTGCACTACGACATCCCCAAGAACATCGAGTCCTACTACCAGGAAACCGGCCGGGGCGGGCGCGACGGCCTGCCGGCGGAAGCCCTGCTGCTGTACGATCCGGGCGATGTGGGCCGGGTACGGCGGCTGCTGGAAAACAGCGACAACGAGCAGCAGCTGCAGGTGGAGCTGTACAAGCTCAACGTCATGGCCGCCTTCGCCGAGTCGCTCACCTGCCGGCGCCAGGTGCTGCTCAACTACTTCGGCGAGTACCAGCGCGAGCCCTGCGGCAACTGCGATATCTGCCTGGATCCGCCCAAGCGCTACGACGGCACCGAGGACGCCCAGAAGGCGCTGTCCTGTGTCTACCGGGTCGGTCAGGGCTTCGGTGTCATGTACGTGGTGGAGGTGCTGCGCGGTGCGGCCACCCAGCGCATCCGCGATCACGGCCACGACCGGCTGTCCACCTACGGCATCGGCAAGGACAAGAGCCAGGAGCACTGGGTCAGCGTGCTGCGCCAGCTGATCCACTCGGGTCTGCTCACCCAGAACATCACCCGCAACATGGTGCTGCAACTGACCGAGGCGGCCCGGCCGGTGCTGCGCGGCGAGGTACGACTGGAACTGGCGGAACCCCGGCTGGCGCGGGTGCGTCAAAAGGACAAGGGCGAAAGCGGATTGAGCCGGGCCGAGGACAGGGCCTTGTTCAAGGAACTGCGGCAGTTGCGCAAGCAACTGGCGGAGGAAGCGGACGTGCCGCCCTATGTGGTGTTCAGCGACGCCACCCTCACCGAGCTGGCCCGCTATCGGCCCAAGACCGAAGCGGAGCTGCTGGGCATCAACGGGGTGGGCATGCGCAAGCTGGAGCGTTTCGGGGCGGCCTTCCTGGCGCTGTTGCGCCGGCAGGCTTGAGCAGTAACGGTGTTAAGGTCCGCGTAAACGCGGACCCGGCAGGCGTTACAGGCCGGCGTAGTAGGCGGCCAGATCCTCGATGTCCTGGTCGGACAGCGGCTTGGCCATGGGGGCCATCACGGGGTCGTTGCGCTCGCCGTCACGGAAGGCTTTCAGCTGCTTGACGGTGTAGGCGGCTTTCTGGCCGGCCAGGTTGGGGTAGATGTCCATGGCGGAAATCCCTTCGGCGCCGTGGCAGGCGGCACAAACGGCGGACTTGGCCTTGCCCGCTTCCGCATCACCGGCGGCAAAGGCAGGAGCACCGATCAAGGCCATCAGGGCGGCGGCTGTCATCAATTTCTTCATCATTGAACTCCGTTATTGTTGGTAGACGAATTGCTTCCGAGCTCCTTTACTGAGCCGAAGCAGTATAAGGTAAGCCAAGGTGAAAAATAAAACACGGCCGACGGCGGCAGGGTGAAAATGTGATATTAAGCAATCAATATGCAACTTTTGACTGGGCCGGCAGCCGGGTCGAACCGACGCCGCTGCAAGCACCCCGGCTGTTGCTGGTGAATTACCCCCTGGCCGAGGCGCTGGGCATGGCCTTGTCCGATCAGCAGTGGCTGGAGGTCACCAGCGGTACCCGGCTGCTGCCGGACATGGCGCCCTTCGCCCAGGTCTATGCCGGCCACCAGTTCGGCGGCTACAGCCCCCGGCTGGGAGACGGCCGTGCCCTGTTGCTGGGCGAGGTGGTGGCGCCCGACGGCCAGCGCTGGGATCTGCACCTCAAGGGGGCGGGCAAGACCCCCTATTCCCGCTTCGGCGATGGCCGGGCGGTGCTGCGTTCCTCCCTGCGCGAATACCTGGCCTCCGAGGCCTTGCATCATCTGGGCATCCCCACCACCCGGGCGCTGTGCCTGGTGGGCAGTGAAGAGCCGGTGTACCGGGAGCAGGTGGAGCCGGGGGCCGCCGTGCTGCGCGTGGCTCAGAGCCACCTGCGCTTCGGCCACTTCGAGTATTTCTATTACAGCGGCGAGGCGGAGCGCATTCCCGCCCTGCTCGACTACCTGATCCAGACCCAGTGGCCGGATCTGAGCCAGGACCAGGCCGGCTACGCCGCCCTGTTCGAGCGGGTGGTGCAGCGTACCGCCACCCTTATTGCCCGGTGGCAGGCGGTGGGCTTCTGCCACGGGGTGATGAATACCGACAACATGTCGATGCTGGGCCTGACCCTGGACTACGGCCCCTACGGTTTCCTCGACGGCTACAATCCCGGCCATATCTGCAACCACTCGGATCATGCGGGCCGCTATGCCTACGATCAGCAGCCCTCGGTGGGCTACTGGAACCTGCAGCGGCTGGCCCAGGCGTTGTCGGGGCTGGTGCCGGTGGAGTCGCTGCGCCAGGCCCTGGACGGCTATGAATATGCGCTGTTGTCCAGTTTCTCCGAAGCGATGCGACAGAAACTGGGGCTGGCGGCCTGGGAAGACGAGGATCCCGCCCTGTTCCGGGACATGTTCAATCTGATGGCGGCCCAGCAGGTGGACTACAGCTGCTGGTTCCGCCGGCTGGCGCTGCTGGCGCCGGAAGGGCCGGTTCCCGAGCCGTTGCTCGCCCTGCTGAGCGATGCCGGCGCCTGGGACGACTGGTTCGGCCGCTACCAGGCCCGGCTGGCCCGGGAAGGCCGGGACCACGGCGACAAGGTCGCGCAGATGAACGCGGTCAACCCCAAGTACGTGCTGCGCAACCACCTGGCCCAGCAGGCCATCGAGCGGGCCGAGCGGGGCGACATGAGCGAGGCGGCGCTGCTGCTGCAGGTGCTGTCCCGGCCCTTCGACGAGCAGCCCGAATTCGATTACTACGCCGCCCCGGCCCCCGAGTGGGCCGGACAGATTTGTGTTTCCTGCAGTTCCTGATCATGAAGACATTGACCACCGACATTAGCCTGACCATGGAAAACTTTCCCGCCTGGGCCGAGCGCCTGGTGCGGGAGCTGGAGCTCGACCTCGTCGAGCGGGAGGAGGGAGCCGATTACCACCAGTGGCTGGTGGCCTTTGAAGGCAGCCGGCTGCTGCTGTGCTTCCAGCACTACGCGGATGCCGCCTGGCTGCAGCCGTTGGGCGAGCAGGACCAGGAGGCGGCCGACTGGCTGACGGCACAGTGGAACCGGGGCCTTTCCCGTTAGGGTGGATTTATCTTTAAGTGAAGACAAAATCCCGGAGAGCGGCTAAAATGGCGCCGCTTCGCATTCCGGTGCTTAAAAACAAGGCGGTTGTCAATTCACGGCGCGGCCTTATACTGCGGCCTGTCCAACCCGCACCGGGATGGGTTCCCTTACCCCATTGAACAAAAAGGTGAAAAAGTGATTTCTCCCGCTCAATACCAGACGGCGCTGATCCGGCTGTCGCTGTTCCACGTCGCCATCATCGCCGCCAGCAACTACCTGGTGCAGCTGCCCTTTACCCTGTTCGGCTTCCATACCACCTGGGGCGCGCTCAGCTTTCCCTTCATCTACCTGGCCACGGATCTGACGGTACGCATCTTCGGCGCCGGCATGGCCCGGCGCATCATCTTCTACGTGATGCTGCCGGCCCTGGCCACCTCCTATGTGCTGTCGGTGCTGTTCTTCGAGGCCCGCTACCAGGGCCTGGCGGCCCTGTCCGAGTTCAACCTGTTCGTGGCCCGCATCGCCCTGGCCAGCTTTATGGCCTATGTGCTGGGCCAGATCATGGACGTGTCGGTGTTCAACCGGCTGCGCCGGATCAAGGCCTGGTGGGTGGCGCCCACCTGCTCCACCATCTTCGGCAACCTGGTGGATACCCTGGCCTTCTTCAGCCTGGCCTTCTACCGTTCGCCGGATCCCTTTATGGCGGAGCACTGGGTGGAGATCGCCCTGGTCGACTACCTGTTCAAGCTGGTGTTCAGCCTGGCCCTGTTCGTGCCGGCTTACGGCCTGCTGCTCAAATACCTGAGCCGCAAGTTCCTGGGCGAGCAGGAGCCCCGGGTGCAAACCGGCTACTGAGGGCGGCACGGCAAGAACGGGCTCCGGTGACCATCACCGGAGCCCGTTTTATTTGCGGAAAAGCGGAAAAAAGATTTGCAATCACAAATGATAACGATTATCGTTAACTCGCTTTCCGAAGATGACTTCCACTTCTGCTAGGTGTAGGTGAAGACAGCTTGCGAAGGCACGACATTGCTCACATTGCTTCCAGAGTTTTCGGGCCGGCTTTATGCCGGCCCTTTTTTTACATCTCCAGCAGCCGCTTCACCAGCTTGCCGATGCCGGTATCCGCTTCGGCGATGTTCTCGGCCAGCATGTAGGCGGGGGTGGAGATCACCTTGTAGTGGCTGTCTTCCACCACGTCGGTCACGGCACAGCCGATGTGCTCGCCGCCCATGGCGGAGAAGGCCCCGGCCGTGCCCGGATCCGTGCCTATGGTGCCCTTGACCCCGGCCGGGTAGGCGTGGGGGATCAGGACGGGGGCGATGCAGCAGTAGCCGGCGGGCTTGCGGGCGGTGGCGAAGGCCTTGCAGGCGGCCAGCACCTGCGGATCCACCCTGGCCTCGGCACCCTTGAAGGCGAAGTCGCACAGGTTCTTGGCGACACCGAAGCCGCCAGGCAGCAGCAGGGCATCGAAGTCGTCGGCTTTCAGCTCGGACAGGGGCTTGATCTGGCCCCGGGCGATGCGTGCGGCTTCCTCCAGCACGTTGCGGCTGCCGGCCTGGGTTTCGCCGGTGAGGTGGTTCACCACATGATGCTGGGGCTTGTCGGGGGCGAAGCACTGATAGCGGGCGCCATGCCGGGACAGGTGCAGCAGGCACAGTACCGCTTCGTGGATTTCCGCTCCGTCATAGACGCCGCAGCCGCTCAAGATAACGGCAACTTTTTTCATATGGCTCTCCTTTTCGGCTTTTGAAATTTGTGATCTGGCTCGGATCGATCCGCTGGAACTATGCTAGCATTAATTCCGGTCAACAATTGTGCAGATCCTCCCCGCTGCCAATTTTCCACATCCCAAGATCACCTTTCCGGATCGATATTTAAATTATAAACCACTGATTAATATATGGTATTTTATTTGATCATGATCCGGCCCGGATCCCGTCTTCACAGAGTTATCCACAGACCTTTCCGGCTCCGCCGTGGTGTCCCCGGCCCGGCTGTGGCATGCTAGCGCCCAACGCATCAAAGAGAAAGACGCCATGGTTGCCATTCCTGCCAAACCCCTGATCCTGGTCGATGGATCCTCCTACCTGTATCGTGCCTATTTCGCCTCCCAGCAGGCCGATCTGCGCACCAGCGACGGCCGTCCCACCGGCGCCATCCGGGTGGTCACCAACATGCTGCGCAGCCTGCACAAGCAGTTTCCCGAATCCCGGGTGGCGGTGGTGTTCGACGCCAAGGGCAAGACCTTCCGCAACGACATGTACGCCGACTACAAGGCGCACCGGCCGCCCATGCCCGACGATCTGCGCAGCCAGGTGGAGCCGATCCACGCCATTATCCGCGCCATGGGCCTGCCGCTGCTGATCGAGGATGGGGTGGAGGCGGATGACGTCATCGGTACCCTGGCGCGCCAGGCCACCGAGCAGCGGCTGGACGTGGTGATCAGCACCGGCGACAAGGACATGGCCCAGCTGGTGTCGGAGCACGTGCTGCTGATGGACACCATGAAGAACAGCTTTATGGATCGGGACGGGGTGATCGAAAAGTTCGGGGTGCCGCCGGAGCGGATCGTGGATCTGCTGGCCCTGGTGGGCGACAAGGTGGACAACATCCCCGGCATGCCGGGGGTGGGCGAGAAGACCGCCCTGGCGCTGCTGCAGGGGCTGGGCTCCATCGAGGACATCGCCGCCAGCCCGGAGCGGATCGCGTCCTTGGGCTTCCGCGGCGCCAAGACCTTCGCCGCCAAGTTTCTCGAGCACCAGGAGATGGTGCGCTTGTCCCGGGAGCTGGCCACCATCAAGACCGACGTGACGCTGGAATTCGGCCCCGCCGAGCTGCAGCCGGGCGAGCCGGATAAGGAGGCCCTGGCGGCCCTCTACCGGGAGTACGAGTTCAAGACCCTGCTGGAAGAGCTGGAGCGGGGGGAAGGAAAGGCCGAGTCCGCCGAGCCGGCGGTGCCGGCCCCGGAAGCCGACTATCAGCTGGTGCTGGAGCCGGCCGAGCTGGATGCCTGGATCGAGCGGCTGCAGGCGGCGCCCTATTTTGCCTTCGATACCGAGACCACCAGCCTCAACTACCGGGATGCGCGGGTGGTGGGCGTGTCCTTCGCGGTGGAACCGGGCCGGGCCGCCTACGTGCCCTTCGGCCACGATTACCTGGACGCGCCGGCGCAGCTGAACGAAGCCGCGGTGCTGGGGGCGCTCAAGCCGCTGCTGGAGGACGAACAAAAGGTCAAGCTGGGGCAGAATCTCAAGTACGACATCAATGTGCTGAAGAACCACGGCATCGCGCTGAAGGGGGCCCTGCTCGACACCATGCTCGAATCCTACGTGCTCAACTCGGTGCAGACCCGGCACGACATGGACAGCATGGCGTCCTTCTTCCTCAATCAGGACACCATTTCCTTCGAGTCCATCGCCGGCAAGGGCGCCAAGCAGCTCACCTTCAACCAGATCCCCCTGGAGCAGGCGGGCCCCTATGCGGCGGAAGACGCCGACGTGACCCTGCGGCTGCACCACCACCTGGCGCCGAAACTGGCAGCCGAGCCCGAACTGCAGCGGGTGTTCGAGACCATCGAAATGCCGCTGGTGCCGATACTGGCGCGGATGGAATACACCGGGGTGCGTATCGACAGCCAGCTGCTGGCCATCCAGAGCGACGAGATAGCCAAACGGCTCAAGGAGCTGGAACAGGAGGCCTTCGACCTGGCGGGCGAGCCCTTCAACCTGAGCTCCACCAAGCAGCTGGGCGAGATCCTGTTCAACAAGCTCGAGCTGCCGGTGCTGAAGAAGACCCCCAAGGGGGCGCCGTCCACCGCCGAGGAAGTACTGCAGGAGCTGGCGCTGGACTATCCGCTGCCCAAACTGTTGATGGAATACCGTGGCTTAAGCAAGCTCAAGTCCACCTATACCGACAAGCTGCCGCTGATGGTCAACGAGCACAGCGGCCGCATCCACACCTCCTACCACCAGGCCAACGCCGCCACCGGCCGGTTGTCGTCGTCCGACCCCAACCTGCAGAACATCCCCATCCGCACCCCCGAAGGGCGGCGCATCCGCCAGGCCTTCGTGGCCGAACCCGGCTACAAGCTGGTGGCGGCGGACTACTCCCAGATCGAGCTGCGCATCATGGCCCACCTGTCCCGGGACCAGGGCCTGCTCGACGCCTTCGCCAGGGGGCTGGATATCCACAAGGCCACCGCCGCCGAGGTGTTCGGAGTGGCGGTGGAGCAGGTGACCGGCGAGCAGCGACGCCGGGCCAAGGCCATCAACTTCGGCCTGATCTACGGCATGAGCGCCTTCGGCCTGTCGCGCCAGCTGGGTATTCCCCGGGCCGAGTCCCAGGCCTACATGGACATCTACTTCGAGCGTTACCCGGGCGTGCTGCGCTATATGGAGGAAACCCGCACCCAGGCCGCCGAACAGGGCTATGTGTCCACCCTGTTCGGCCGCCGGCTGTACCTGCCGGAGATCAACGCCAAGAACGGTGCCCGCCGCAAGGGGGCCGAGCGGGCCGCCATCAACGCTCCCATGCAGGGTACCGCCGCCGACATCATCAAGCAGGCGATGATCAAGGTGGACGCCTGGGTCGCCGGTCTGCCGGCGGACGAGGTGCGCATGCTGATGCAGGTGCACGACGAACTGGTGTTCGAGATCCGCGAGGACAGGGTGGACGCCTACAAGGACGAAATCCGTACCCTGATGGAGCAGGCGGCGACCCTGGACGTGCCGCTGCTGGTGGAGGCCGGGGTGGGTGAGAACTGGGATCAGGCTCACTAAAATGATAGCTGACCAACAAAAATGTAAATATATTACGAAAGGCGCTTTTTTTATCCGCTCAGCTGATGTACAGTTGTCGGCGTAGGGTACAGAGGTAAGGCGTTATGTCTTACAGACCTTTTATTTCACGTAATTGAATATGGCTGGCTAGGCCGCCCCTGGGCATTCCCGGGGGCATTTTTTTATCCGCAATCCGTCGGCTTCCCCTGTTCACCCTCAAGGTCCTGGATGAAGATCCCGCACTTTTTGCCTGGCGGCCAAAGCGCCGGCTGCCTATGCGGGGTACTGCTCCCGCGTCGATCATTGTATACAAGCAAACGTTTTATGTTGCTTAGTTACGTTTTTCTACCCTGATCCTTTCGTGCCCCTTTGTGGCTGGCATTTGCCGGTGGCCGTCGTTATTATCGGTCGGAGTCAGCTGGGAGCCCCGGAGCCGAGACGGCCTCGCCGGCCCCGCTGCACCTGTCAATGCCGGCGCAGGAAACCGACGGGCGGATCCCGTCCGGGTCTTTCGCGCCACGGGAGGACCATAAGGACATGCACAGCACCAAGCCCGTCATTCTCACCATTGCCGGCTCCGACAGCAGCGGCGGGGCCGGCATCCAGGCCGACATCAAGGCCATTTCCGCCACCGGCGGCTACGCCTGCTCGGTGATCACCGCCCTCACCGCCCAGAACACCCGTGGCGTCAGCGCCGTGCATCCGGTGCCGCAGCAGATGATCCGCGACCAACTGGAGGCGGTGTTCTCGGACTTGCCGGTGGCGGCGGTCAAGGTGGGCATGCTCGGCGACGCCGCCACCATCCGTACCCTGGCCGAGGCGCTGCGCCGCCAAGGTCCCGCCCATCTGGTGGTGGATCCGGTGATGGTGAGCGCCAACGGCGATCCCCTGCTGGCCGAGGAGGCGGTGGCCGCGTTGTGCGAGGAGCTGCTGCCCCTGGCGGAGGTGATCACCCCCAACCTGCCCGAGGCGGCCCGCCTCGCCAACTGTGCCCTGCCGACCCGGCTGGCCGAGGTGGAGTCCCTGTTCGCCGGCCTGGCCGAGCTGCACTGCGCCGCCGTGCTGCTTAAGGGTGGTTTTCTGCAGCGGGAGCCGCGCAGCCCCGACTGGCTGCTGAGCGGGGGCGAGGTGCGTTGTTTTGATGCGCCCCGGGTGATGACCCCCAACACCCACGGCACCGGCTGTACCCTGTCGGCGGCCCTGGCCTGCTACCTGGCCCAGGGGCTGCCCCTGGAGCTGGCGGTGGCCTCCGCCAAGCACTATATCGACAGGGCCATCGCCGCCGGCGCCGGGCTCCGGGTGGGCCATGGCCGGGGCCCGGTGGAGCATTTCTTCCGCGGCCTCGCTTCTGCCGAGGGTTCAGCCTGAAGCCGGTACCGGCGGCTTGTCGACGCGGCGCGGGCTGTCTCAAATGGGCAAGGTCCAGGCTCGGCAGGAAGGGCGAAAGCCGCGGCCTTCCCGGCCCTAGTCGGCCCGCCTTTGCTTGCCTTTTGCCTTGGCGGCTTGTAGTATCGGTCGCCGTGAAAACCCAAAAATAATCAATTAACTTCTTGAAAGTTAATCCAAAAACTTCCTTACTATAGCCTGCGTACAGTGTCGTTTCTCCCCTCTTTTAGCTGATCCTGTCGCCTGGAAAAGGCATTGAAAGGAGGCTTTTTGCCTATGCTTGTTGCAGTTATAGCGGGTTTTATCCTGGCCGCCCTGGTCCCCAGCCTGACACCCATCGCCGGTCGTCGCATCGGCTGGGTACTGGCCCTGTTGCCGGCCACGCTATTCGGATATTTCATCGGCTTCTGGCCCGAGGTGACCGGCGGCGAGGCGGTGCTGATCGCCTACCCCTGGATCCCCAGCCTGGATATCAGCCTCAACTTCCTGGTGGATGGCCTGAGCCTGATGTTCGCCCTGCTGATCACCGGCATCGGCACCTTTATCCTGATCTACGCCGGCAGCTACCTCGAGGGCCACAAGGACATCCACAAGCTGCTGATGTACCTGCTGGCCTTTATGGCCTCCATGCTCGGCCTGGTGCTGTCCAACAACCTGATTTCCCTGTTCGTGTTCTGGGAGCTGACCAGCATCACCTCCTACCTGCTGATCGGCTTCAACCACGAGCAGGAGAAGGCGCGCAAGGCGGCCTTGCAGGGGCTCTTCATCACCGTGGGCGGCGGCCTGGCACTGATGACCGGCCTGATCATGCTGGGCTACCTGGGCGGCAGCTTCGAGCTCCACGAACTGCTGACCCAGGGCGATGTGCTGCAGAGCCACCCCCTGTTCCTGCTGATGATGATCCTCATCCTGGCGGGCACCTTCACCAAGTCGGCCCAAACCCCCTTCCATTTCTGGCTGCCCAACGCCATGGCGGCGCCGACCCCGGTCAGCGCCTACCTGCACTCGGCCACCATGGTCAAGGCCGGGGTCTACCTGATGGCCCGGCTGCAACCGACCATGGCCGGCAGCGAGGCCTGGCTCTACGCCCTGTCCCTGTTCGGCGGCGTCACCATGACGGTGGGGGCGGTGATGGCGGTGTGCAGCACCGATCTCAAGCGCATCCTGGCCTATTCCACCGTCATGGCCCTGGGTACCCTGACCATGCTGATCGGCATCGGTACCCCCTATGCGCTCAAGGCGGCCATGGTGTTCCTGCTGGCACACGCCCTGTACAAGGGGGCGCTGTTTATGGCGGCCGGCACCATCGATCATGAAACCGGCACCAAGGACGTGCGCGAGCTGGGCGGCCTGCGTGGCCTGATGCCCTGGACCGCCGCCTTCACCTGGGTGGCGGCCCTGGCCCTGGCGGGCATTCCGCCCCTGTTCGGCTTTATCGCCAAGGAGCTGATGTTCGAGGCGGCCTTGGGGGCGCCGGTGCTGTCCGGCCTGTTGGCCGGCATGGCGCTGATCACCGCCGTCTGCATAGTGGCGGCCACCGGCCTGGTGGCGGTGAGGCCCTTCTTCGGCGCCCTCAAGCCGACGCCGAAAAAGCCCCATGAGGCGCCCCTGGCGATGCGCCTGGGCTTCAGCGTGCTGGCCTTTCTCGGCCTGCTGCTGGGGCTGCTGCCGTTCCTCGCCGAGCCCCTGCTGCGGGCGGCGGTGTCCGCTGTGACCGGCGCGCCCGTACCCGATCTGGAGCTGGCCCTGTGGCACGGCATCAACCTGCCGCTGCTGCTGAGCCTCACCGCCCTCATCGTCGGTGTCCTGCTGTTCCGTCAGTGGGCGACCCTGCGCGCGCGGCTGGCCGCCCTGGCGGCGCTGCCGGGCTATGGCCCTGAGCGGGGCTACGACAAGATGATGGACGGCCTGGTGCGGTTGGCCAGGTGGCAGACCCGGGTGCTGCAGAACGGCTACATGACCAACTACATCCTGACCATACTGCTCACCACCATAGCCCTGCTGGCCTACGCCTTCTGGAGCCGGGATGCCTTCGTCTACGAGCTGTCGTTCGAGGGGGTGCGTTTCTACGAGGTCATCATCAGCCTGCTGATGCTGGGGGCCGTGGTGTACGCCAGCGCCACCCGGCTGCGCCTGGGCGCGGTGGCGGCGGTGGGGGTGCTGGGCTTCGCCATGGCGATGATCTACGTGTTCTTCAGCGCGCCGGATCTGGCCATCACCCAGGTGTTGATTGAAACCCTGACCGTGATCCTGCTGGTGCTGGTGCTGTTCCGCCTGCCCGGTTTCCAGGGCCTGTCCAGCGTGCGGGTGCGTCTGCGCGACGCCTCTGTGGCGGGGGCCTTCGGCATACTGGTGGCCATGATGGTGCTCACCGTCAACCAGTCGTCCCTGGGGGGAGGGATCAGCGACTACCTGATTGCCGCCAGTTACCCCGAGGCCCACGGCCGCAATATCGTCAACGTCATCCTGGTGGACTTCCGGGCCCTGGACACCCTGGGCGAGATCTTCGTGCTGGCGCTGGCGGCCATCGGGGTGAACGCCATGATCCGCTTCCGCTGGGAGGACCAGAGATGAAAACCGAACTGAGATCGGACGCCTCGCTTATCCTGCAGACCGCCACCCGTTTTCTGGTGCCGCTGCTGCTGCTGTTTTCGGTGTTCCTGCTGCTGCGTGGCCATAACGAGCCGGGCGGCGGCTTTATCGCCGGCCTGGTGGCGTCCAGCGCCTTCGCCCTGTACCTGTTCGCCTTCGATGCCAGCAGCACCAAGCGGCTGCTGAAGGTGGAAACCCAGCTGCTGATGGGCCTGGGCCTGCTGCTGGCGCTGTCGAGCGGCATTATCGGCATGGTGCTGCACGGCCAACCCTTTCTCACCAGCCAGTGGTGGACCCTGTATGTGCCGGGCATCGGCGAGCTCAAGTTGAGCACGCCGCTGCTGTTCGATGTGGGCGTCTACCTGGTGGTGATCGGGGTGGTGTCGACCATATTGCTGTCGCTGGCCAAAGTGGAGGAATAATGGAAAACCTGTTTGCCTTTGTGATCGGTGGCCTCTACGCCACCGCCCTGTTTATGATGCTGCGGCGCAGCATCGTCAAGCTGGTGATCGGCCTGATGATCCTCTCCAACGCCGCCAATCTGCTGATTTTCACCGGTGGCGGCCTGGTGCGGGGCGCGCCGCCCCTGATCCCGGAAGGCCTCTACCATCCGGTCGGGCCCATCGCCGACCCGCTGCCCCAGGCGCTGATCCTGACGGCCATCGTCATCAGCTTCGGGGTGCTGGCCTTTGCGGTAGTACTGATCCACCGGGCCTATGAAGTCATAGGCGCCGATGACATGAACGAGATGAAGAGCACAGATTCGTGAAAGCAGAAGTCATCATTCCCATCCTTATCCCCATGCTGGCCGGGGCCCTGACCCTGATTTGCTGGCGCTGGCGGCTGGTGCAGCGTTGGATCTCGGTCTTCTCCGGCGCCGGCCTGCTGTTGGCCGGCCTGCACCTGCTGCTGCAGGTGCAGGAAAAAGGCATACTGGTCAGCACCATGGGCGCCTGGCCAGCCCCCTACGGCATCACCCTGGTGGCGGATCTGCTCAGTGCCATCATGGTGTTGGTGGCCGGCGTCATCGGCCTGGCGGTGGCGGTCTATTCGCTCGCCACCATGAGCCGCAACCACGAGGCCTTCGGCTACTACCCGCTGCTGCACCTGATGCTGTCCGGGGTGGTGGGCGCCTTCCTCACCGGCGACATCTTCAACCTCTACGTCTGGTTCGAGATCATGCTGGTGGCCTCCTTCGGCCTGTTGATCCTGGGGGGCGAACGTTCCCAGATGGAAGGGGCGCTCAAGTACGTGACCCTCAACCTGATCTCCTCGGCGCTGTTCCTTACCGCCGTGGGCCTGTTGTACGGCTACGCCGGCACCCTCAACATGGCGGATCTGGCGGTGCGCCTGGCCAACGGCAGCCAGCCCGGCCTGGTGACGGTGATCGCCATGCTGTTCCTGGTGGCCTTCGGCATCAAGGCGGCGGCCTTTCCTCTGTTCTTCTGGCTGCCGGCGTCCTACCACACGCCGCCGGTGGCGATTTCGGCGGTGTTCGCCGGCCTGCTCACCAAGGTG
Organism: Zobellella denitrificans; assembly: GCF_002237365.1. Classification (GTDB taxonomy): domain Bacteria; phylum Pseudomonadota; class Gammaproteobacteria; order Enterobacterales; family Aeromonadaceae; genus Oceanimonas; species Oceanimonas denitrificans. The sequence goes on along the minus strand of NZ_NMUO01000029.1, from coordinate 10,577 downwards.
GGGGTCTATGCCCTGTACCGGGTGTTCAGCCTGATCTTCGTGCAGGATCTGGACTTCACCCCCCTGGCCATCGCCGGCGGTGTCTTCTACATCTTCCACCACATCATAGTGAAGACCAACCTGTTCCTGATCAGCGGCGTCATGTACCGCTACCATGGCAGTTACGATCTGGCCAGGCTGGGCGGGCTCTACCGCTCCGCGCCCTGGCTGGCGCTGCTGTTCCTGATCCCGGCCATGTCCCTGGCGGGGCTGCCGCCCCTGTCCGGATTTTTCGCCAAATATACGGTGATCAAGGCGGGCGTGCTGGCCGAGTCCTGGTTTATGGTCGCCATCGCCCTGGTGGTGGGCTTGCTGACCCTGTACTCGATGATCAAAATTTGGGCCGAGGCGTTCTGGAAGCCATTGCCGGAGGATGCCAAACCCCTGCGCGGCGGCGGCGATCCGCACCGATACTTGTTGTATCTGCCGGTGGTGGGCCTGGCGCTGATCACCCTGGTCATCGGTTTCGGGGCCGAGTGGTTCGTGCAACTGGCGATGGACACGGCGGCGCAGCTGCTGTCGCCGGAGCTGTATATTGAAGCGGTATTGGGGGGTAGCCAATGAGAGCCTTTGGTTGGAATATGCTGCTGGCCCTGGCCTGGGTCATCCTCTCCGGCACCTATACCATCAGCAATCTGGTGATAGGCATGCTGCTGAGCTACCTGGTGCTGGCCTATGTGGCGCGGGACAAACCCATGTTTGCCCGCTACTTCGGCAAGCTGCCCAAGATAGTCGGCTTTATCCTGTTTTTCATCTGGGATCTGATCAAGGCCAACGCCCGGGTGGCCTACGACGTGCTCACGCCCACCCACCTGATGCGGCCGGGGGTGATCGCCATTCCCCTGGATGTAAAGGACGACGGCGCCATCACCATGTTCGCCAACCTGATCACCGCCACCCCGGGCTCATTGGCGCTGGACGTGTCCAGCGACCGGCGGGTGCTCTATGTGCACCTGATGTACCTGGACGACGAGGCCCGCCAGCTGGCGGAATTCAAGGCCCTGGAGGCCCGTGTTATCGACTTGCTGGGATAAGCCTATGTTTGACCTTGCTATCTTATTGTCTTTCTTGTTTTTGAGCCTGGGGCTGGTGCTGGCGGCGGTGCGGCTGCTGATCGGCCCCACCCTGCCGGACCGGGTGGTGGCGCTGGAAGTGATCGCCTCCATGACCGTGGGCTACATAGTGCTGTACAGCGTGGCCTACGACACGCCGCAGTTTATCGACGTGGCCATCGTGCTGGCGCTGACCTCCTTTATGGCGGCGGTGGGCTTTGCCCGTTACCTGGAGCGGGGAGGCCATCGCGATGATGACTGAACTCGTTACCGGCCTGCTGATGCTGCTGGGCTCCTTCCTGATGCTGCTGGCCGGCATCGGCATCATCCGCATGCCGGATCTGCTGACCCGGATGCACGCCACCAGCAAGGCCGGCGCCCTGGGCGCCGGCCTGATGGCGGTGGGTTTTGCGGTGTTCTTTTTTGCCGATACCAGCGTGGTGGTGCGGGCCCTGGCGGTGGTGGTGTTCGTGATCATGACTGCGCCCATCGCCGCCCATGTGATGGCCCGGGCCGGCTATTTCGTGGGCATCAAGCTGTGGGAGGGCACGGTGAAGGACGTGATCAAGGAACGCTACGATCTCAAGACCCACCAGCTCGGCAGCTCTTCGCGCAAGCGGGAAGAAGACTGAACAAGGGCAGGGGAGGCGGAATGCCTCCCCTGTTGCTTTATCTCAGGGGTGGAGGGACGGGCGCTGCCAGCGCTCCGGCTCCAGTCCTACCCGCCGCATCAGGCGCCGGACTTCATCCTGCTGCTGTTGCCCCGCTACCGTCATGGCCGCCAGGTACATCAGCAGGGGGCCCCGGTCTGTGCTGTTTTTCTTCAGCAGATGGACGGCGCCGATCAGTTCGCGCAGGGGCAGGGGCAGACGCCATTGTATCTTGACCCTGTTGCCGTAATCGGCGGCCCAGCGGCCCAGGCTGTCTTCTATCTGTTGCTCCGATAGCGTGCCCCCCTGCCGGATAAAATCCTGCAGGGTGCGGATCACACCCAGTTCGCCCACCCGGCTCAGCAACCCCGCCGTATGGAAGGCGCCGCCCTCCAGCCCCAGGCTGATCGCCATGGCCCGGGCGATGGCGGCCACCTGCTCGGCCTGCTGCAGATAAAAGCCGGCGCGTTCGGCCAGGCGGGGATCGGTGAGGGAGCGGGAAATGTCCAGGGACAGGGCGAAGGCCTGGCTGAGCGCCATCTCCACGCCCATGGCGGCGATGGCGGCCTCCAGCTTGTCGATGGGCTTGCCGGCCCGGCCCAGGGAGGCGCTGTTGGCGATATCCAGCAGCCTGGCCGAGAGCGTGGCCTGGCCTCGCCAGTGCCGGGCCAGCTCGGCCGGAGACAGCTCCTGGCGCCGTTCCATCAGGGCCAGAACGTCCTCCTGCTCCAGATCCGTGGGTAGTCGTATGGTGCCCTCTGCCGCCTCGGCCAGGTGGCGGTCGAGGGACGGCGGGACGGCGCGGCCGGAGGGGGCTTCCGTCTTCAGCAAGGGCTGTAGCCGCTGGTGCAGCAGGGCCACGTCGAAGGGCTTGGCGATAAAGCCGTTGATGCCGAGGCGGGCGGCGGCGAGCACCGTTTCCTTGTCGGAACGGGCGCTGATCATCAGTATGGGCAGGTGCTTGTCCTGGGTGCGGATGCGGCGGACCAGGGTCAGTCCCGGGCCGTCGGGCAGGCTCCATTCGCTGATCACCAGGGCCGGGGAATAACGGTGCCAGGCCTGGACGGCCTCTGCGATGGTGCCGCAGAGCTGCACCCCGAGGCCCGGTGCCAGCCCCATGACCACGGTTTCCAGCAGCTCCGCCGTGGGGGCATGGTGTTCAAGGATCAGTACGTTCATTCGGGTTCGCCGTAATATGCAGCGCCGGTCGGGCTCAGTCTATTGCCCGGTGGGAGATGGTGCCATACCTCCAAGGTCGCAAGGGCGGTTGCCCGCCCCCTCGCCTCACACCGAGGCGATTTCTTCCTCGGTCAGGTGGCGCCATTCGCCTTCCGCCAGGCTGTCGTCCAGACGGATGGTGCCGACCTGCAGCCGGTGCAGGCCCACCACCCTGTTGTTGAGTGCGGCAAACATGCGCTTTACCTGGTGGTATTTGCCTTCCTGTATGGTCAGCAGCACCCGGGTGGGGGCGAGCACTTCCAGGGTGGCGGGCAGGGTGGGTTTGGGTTCGCCGTGCAGTTGCACGCCTTCCTGGAAGCGGGCGGCGGCGTCCCCGGCCAGGGGCTCGGCCAGCTCGACCCGATAAGTCTTGCCGCAGGCCTTTTTCGGCGAGCGGATCCGGTGGGACCACTGGCCGTCGTCGGTGAGCAGCAGCAGCCCGGTGGTGTCCAGATCCAGCCGGCCGGCGCACTGCAGGCCGTCACGCAGTTCGGTCGGCAGCAGGGTCAGCACGCTGGGGTGGTCTTCATCCCGGGCGGCGCTGATATAGCCCTTGGGCTTGTGCAGCAGGATATAGCGGGGTGGGCGCAGGCGCAGCAGGCGGCCTTCCAGGCGAACCTCCTGCTCCTGGACATGCAGATCGCCTTTTTTGACGATGATGCCATCCACCGTGACTTCGCCCCGGTGCAGGGCCTTCTTGGCCAGGGAGCGGGTCAGGCCGGTGCTCTCGCACAGGAAACGATCGAGGCGCATCAGGCTTGGTCACCTTTATCGGTGACGGGTTCGGCCGCCACTTCGCCCTGCAGCAGCCATTCGCTGAGGATGGCCCTGGCCTGGTCGAGGCCGGTGCCCTTGAGGGAGCTGAAGGCTTCCACCCGGATATCGCCACCGAAGATGGCCACGGCTTCGCGCACCTTGAGTACTTCCGCCTTGCGGGCGCCGGACTTGAGCTTGTCGCACTTGGTCAGCAACGCCAGCACCGGCAGCTCGCAATCGCTGGCCCACTGCAGCAGCTGCTGGTCGATGTCCTTCAGCGGATGGCGGATGTCCATCAGCACCACCAGGCCCTTGAGGCTGTCCCTTTTCTGCAGGTATTCCGACAGCGCCGCCTGCCACTTCAGCTTCATCTCTTCCGGCACCTTGGCGTAGCCGTAGCCGGGCAGGTCGATCAGCCGCTTGCCTTCGCTCAGCTCGAACACGTTGATCAGCTGGGTGCGGCCCGGGGTTTTACTGGTCCGTGCCAGGCTTTTCTGCTGGGTGATGGTGTTGAGGGCGGACGATTTGCCGGCGTTGGAGCGACCGGCAAAGGCTATCTCTACGCCGGTGTCGGCCGGCATCTGGTTGATGTTGGGCGCGCTGGTAATAAAGCGGGCGGTATTAAAATTTATCTGCTTGTTATCCAATATGAAATCCCCGGGGTTCTGAACCCGCCTTGCTTACTTTCTCGCAAAATCGTGTAGAATGGTGCCGTTTTTTAAGTCGCATTGTAACATGCCCTCGCCGGTATGTGATCTGGAAGCTCTTACAACGAGAAGTCGGAACGTCATGAAAAAAATTGTTTTCACGCTAGCCTTAATGCTCGGAGTGGTCGGCACAGCGCAGGCCCAGGGCGATGCCGAAGCCGGCAAAGCCAAAGCCGCCACCTGTGTGGCCTGTCATGGTAACGATGGCAACAGCCCGACCGATATGTACCCTAAAATCGCCGGTCAGCACGCTTCCTACCTGGAAAAGCAGCTGGTTGAATTCAAGGCCGCCGCCACCGGTGGTGTGGGCCGTGCCAACGCCATCATGGCCGGCATGGTGATGGGCCTGTCCGAGCAGGACATGGCCGACCTGGCCGCCTACTACGCCAGCGAAGCCATTACCCCGGTCGCCACCCCCGAAGAGGTGATCGAGGCCGGTGAGGCCCTGTACCGCGGTGGCGACCTGGAGCGCGGCATTACCGCCTGCATCGCCTGCCACAGCCCGCGCGGCGAGGGTCTGGAGTCCGCCAAGTTCCCGCGCCTGTCCGGCCAGCACCCGGCCTACATCAAGGCCCAGTTGCAGGCTTTCCGCAGCGGCGAGCGCGACAACGATCCCAACGGCATGATGCGCGACATCGCCAAGAAGCTGACCGACGCAGACATCGAAGTCCTGTCCCAGTACGTGGCGGGCCTGCGCTAAGCGCTTATCATCCAGGGGGGCCCGTGCCCCCCGGTTTTTCCGGTTCCTGCATGTCCGTTCGGTCGCAAGACGTTTCCTGCCCCCTCTGTGAGCATCCCCATACCTTTCCCTTCTGGGAGGACAAACAGCGCCGTTATGCCCGCTGCGAACGCTGCCGGCTGATCTTCGTCGAGCCTGGCTACCGGCTGGACGCGGCGGCGGAAAAAGCCATCTACGATCGGCATGAGAACCGGGTGGACGATGCCGGTTACCGGCGCTTTCTGAGCCGGCTGGCCGCCCCCCTGGTGGAGCGGCTCAGGCCCGGAAGCACAGGGCTGGACTTCGGTTGCGGGCCGGGGCCGGCCCTGGCCGCCATGCTCACCGAGGCGGGCTTTGCCACCACCACCTATGATCCCTACTATGCGGATTATCCCGAGCGGTTGGCGCAATGTTACGACTTTGTCACCTGTACCGAGGCGATAGAGCACTTTTACCAACCGGGGCGGGAATGGCGGCAACTGCTGGCCATGCTCGCACCCGGCGGCTGGCTGGGGCTGATGACCAAGCTGGCCCGCGACCAGGCGGCCTTCGCCAACTGGCATTACAAACAGGATCCCACCCATGTCAGCTTTTTCAGCCGGGACACCTTTCTCTGGCTGGCGGCACGGGACGGGCTCGGCATCGAATTCATCGGTGCCGATGTGATACTTCTGCACAAACCGGAGTCTGTATGACACGTATGAAAAAGACCCGCACCCCGGGTCAACTCGGTGCCCGCAAGGAAAGTCGGGAAAATGCCGAGCAAAGCAGGGAGCGCAAGCGCAAGGCCAAGCGCAAGGGCCTGGCCCCCGGCTCCCGCCACAATCAGGGCGGTGAATCCGGTGGCGGCGGTGCCGCCAGGGTGCAGAAGGATCCGCGCCTGGGCTCCAAAAAACCGGTGGCGTTGATCAAGGACGAGGCCAAGGCGGCGCCGGTCGTTGCCAAGGTCGCCAAGCTCAAGGCCCTGACTCCGGAGCAGGAACTGGAGCAACTGGAGAATAACGAGCGGCTCAACACCCTGCTGGATCGGGTCGATGCCGGCGAAAAATTGGGCAAGGACGACGCGGCCTGGCTGGATCAGACCCTGGCCCGCCATCAGCAGCTGCTGGAGCAGCTCGGCCTGCTCGACGACGAGGACGAGGAGCCGGAAGAAGGCGAGGACCTCTGGACCCGCTTTATGGACGCGGACCTTGATCCCGCGCAATACCAGGATAAGGAAGATAAGTCATGATCTCACCCTGGCTGATGGCCGCCCTGTTGGGCGGCGTCATCATAGTGGGTCTGGCGGTGTACGCGGGAATCCTGCTGGCCCGGCTGAAGCAGCAGACGCAAAAGCGCGAACAGGCCATCCACCGGCGCAACGAGCGCATTCTCGACAGCATCCGGACCATCGCCATGGCGGTGCGCGACGATCAGTGCAACCTGTCGGAAGGGGCCATTCGCCTGACCAACCTGCTCAACACCCTGCAATTCAGCCGGCCGAAGGATTTTGCCCAGGACTATCCCGGCCTCTACGATCTCTATGACAGGGTCAAGGAGATGCCGACCCACGAGGCGCGCAAGCAGCTCAAGCGCAACGAACGCATGCGCCAGGATCTGCAGCGCGCTGGTTTCGAACAGGAGCTTGAGGCTCAGATAAAAATTGAGGTCGAACGGCTGGCCAGCCTGGAGCTGCCCGGTCGCTGACCCGGGGAGGAGGCAATGTCAGCAAGCATCGAGTGGGATCAGTCCCTCATCGAGAAATACAACTATTCGGGGCCCAGGTACACGTCCTACCCCACGGCCCTGGAGTTCAACGAATCCTTCGGCATGGCCGAGTTCGAGGCCGCCGCCGGGCGCTATCCCGAGCGACCCCTGTCGCTCTACGTGCACGTGCCCTTCTGCCACAAGCTGTGCTACTACTGCGGCTGCAACAAGGTGATCACCCGCCACCAGGGCAAGGCCGACGTCTACCTGGACTACCTGGAGCGGGAAGTCGAGCGCCTGGCGCCGCTGTTCGCCGGCCGCACCGTGACCCAGCTGCACTGGGGCGGCGGCACCCCCACCTTTCTCACCGAACCGCAAATCCGCCGGCTGAACGGCCTGCTGCGCCGCCATTTCCGCTTCGCCGGGCGGGGCGAGTTCAGCATCGAGATCGACCCGCGGGAAATCGAACTGTCGGTGCTGGAGGTACTGAAGGAAGAAGGCTTCAACCGCATCAGCCTGGGGGTACAGGACTTCGACAAGGCGGTGCAGAAGGTGGTGAACCGGGAGCAGGACAACGACTTTATCAAGGCCCTGGTCAAACGCGCGGCCGAACTCGGCTTCGAGTCCACCAACCTGGACCTGATCTACGGCCTGCCGCTGCAGACCCCGGCCAGCTTCCACCACACCCTGGAGCAGGTGGCGGCCATGAAGCCGGCCCGGCTGTCGGTGTTCAACTACGCCCACCTGCCCAGCCGCTTCGCCGCCCAGCGCAAGCTGAACGAGGCGGACATGCCCAGGCCCGCCCAGAAACTGGCCATGCTGCAGGACACCATCGGCTACCTTACCGGCCAGGGCTACCAGTTTATCGGCATGGACCACTTCGCCCTGCCGGACGACAGCCTGGCGGTGGCCCAGCGCCGGGGCGAGCTGCACCGCAACTTCCAGGGTTACACCACCCAGGGCGACTGCGACCTGCTGGGGCTGGGGGTGTCCGCCATCAGCATGATCGGCGACGCCTATTCCCAGAACCACAAGGATCTCAAGCGCTACTATGGCCAGCTCGATCAACTGGGCCATGCCCAGAGGGTGGGCTACGCCCTGAATGAAGACGACCGGCTGCGCCGGGATCTGATCAAGACCCTGATCTGCAACTTCGAGCTGGAGGCCGCGCCCCTGGAGCGGGAGTACGGCATCCGCTTCGCCGACTACTTCGCCGAGGATATCGCGCTGCTGCAGACCTTCGTGGACGACGGCCTGGTGACGATGGAGCCGGACGCCATCCGGGTGGCGCCCAAGGGCCGGCTGCTGATCCGCAACATCTGCATGTGCTTCGACGTCCACCTGCGCCGCCAGGCCCGGATGCAGCAGTTCTCCCGGGTGATCTGAGCCCGATCGTGACCGGGTTGACGCCCGGTCACGGCGGTTCCGTCCCTGATCATCAGCATTTGCCCTTGGCGGCCTTGGCCGGCGGGCAATTGGTCTCGCCGCCGCTGTCGCCGCCTCCCTCTCCGCCGCCATCGGCGCTGCCGCCGCTGGAGCCGGGGCCCCTGGTGCTGACGCTCACCGTGGCCAGGGCGGGAACGGATGCCTGGCCGGCGGTGTCCTCGACCACCAGGGTGACGGGGTAGCTGCCCGCGCCGCCATAGTCATGGCCGGTCAGCGGCTGGTTGGTGGTGAGGGTGGTGCCATCGCCGAAAGTCCAGTGATATTGGTCGATGCCGTGGTCGTCGGTGCTGGCGCTGGCGTCGAAGCTGCAGCTCAGCTTTCTGCAGCTGTAGCCGAAGATCGCCTGGGGCGGCTGATCGGTACCGGGGTCGGGGGGCTCGGGTTCGGTGATCTCGGCGGCCAGGGCGCCGGCCAGGTTGAGCCGGCCGTGGCGGGTCCAGCCCAGCAGGTCCTGTGCCTTGGCGCCGCTCTTGTCGGCGCCTTGTTCCAGCCTGGCGCGCACCAGTTGCTGGCAGGGTATATCGCCGCACAGTGGGGCTGCGCCCTCGGCCTCGGTGACCATGCCCCGGGCGTGGAGATCGGCCCAGACCAGCGCCGCCCCGGCGGCCACCAGGGGCGAGGCCATGGAGGTGCCGCTCCACCAGTCGACGCAGCTGTCCTGGCCCGAGGGCAGGCCGCAGTGGGCATCGGGCAGTATGCCGATGATGTCCTTGCCCGGCGCGCTCAGGCTGACCCAGTCACCATGGGTGGAGAAGGCAGCCCTGTCGTCATTATGGTCGGTGGCGGCCACCGCCATCACCAGGGATGCGCCGTCGTCCCGGGCGCAGGCGGCGGGGTACATCTTCTCGCTGTCGCCGTTGTTGCCGGCTCCGGCCACCAGCACCACCCCTTTGTTCCAGGCATATTCGACCGCGTCGCACTCGGCGTTGGAGGCGTCGGTGGGGGTGATGACGCCGGCACTGTCGATCATGTCGCTGCCGTAGCTCATGTTGATCACCCGGTAGCCCAGGTCGGCGGCCCTGGTGATGGCCTCGGCCGAGGCTGACACCGGGCAGAGGCCGACAAAGAAGTAGCTCAGGCCGTCGGTGACCAGCTCCTGGTAGCAGGCCTTGAAGATGCCCAGGCCGACGTTCCAGCCGGCACCGGCGATGCCTTCGCCGTTGTCGGTGTTGGCACCGATCTCCGAGGCGACAAAGGTGCCGTGTCCCAGGCTATCGCAGGCGGTGCTGTCGGTGCAGCCCCACAGTTCGGCGGCTTGCACCACGTCTTCCTTGTGCAGGCACTTGCCCTGCAGTTCCAGGGTGTTGCAGTCGGCGCCGCTGTCCAGCACCGCCACCGCCGGCATGGCGGCGGTGGGCTGCCCGAGGAGGTCGCCCAGCCGATCCCAGGCCTCGGGGGCGTCAATGTCGGCGTCGGCGGTGCCCTGGGTCGTTCTCAGCTCGGCGCCGAAGGGGGTGCGATGTACATAGCTATGGGCCTGGCCGGTGTTGTGCAGGTACCACTGCTCCTCAAAATAGTTGCCACCGCCGGCCGGGGTGGGGCCCTCTTCCTCGTTCGGGATCACCAGCAGCCGGTGATAATCGGGCTCGGCGTACTGCACATTGGGGTTGGCGGCATAGCCGGCGACCATGGCGGGCACCGAGCCGGCGGGCACCGCGACCAGGGTCACGTCTATGCCGGGAATGGTCTTCAGTGGCCGGCCGCCCAGCCGTTGGTGCACCAGGGCGGCGTCGGCCGCCGCCGTGCCGGGCGCGAACCTGACCAGGATGCGATCGGGAGCGAGGGTGCTGAGTGGCCTGGCCTGGGCGGGCTCCGGGACCGCGGCGGCGGTGACAGTGGCAGGCAAGAGCCCGGCCAGGGTGACTAAAAGTATCCTTAACATCTGAACCTTCCTTAGTACCCGCTGGATGGGGGTACCGTTAAGGTTAGTCCTCCCGGGGCGGAAGCTTCGGCGGTTGGCTAAAAAATAACCTCAAGAACGACTGGACGAGGCCCTGACGATCAGCTCCGGGGTGGGGCCACGGACGATATCCGGGGCCGCCTTGCCGTTGATGTGCGCCAGCAGCAGGGATATGGCCCGGGCCGACACTTCTTCCAGGTGCAGGTTGACCGCGGTCAGCGGCGGCTGGCATTTCTGCGCCCGCAGGCCATCGTAGCGGGTCACCACCTTCACCTCTTCCGGCACCCGGCGGCCGGCCTGCTGCAGCGCCCGGATGGCGCCCACGGCGAAGGCATCCACCGGGGCGCAGATGGCGTCCAGCGCCGGGTGTTCGGCCAGCAGCCGGCGGCAGGCCTCGGCGCCGGC
>NZ_NMUO01000028.1 GCF_002237365.1 Zobellella denitrificans | reverse complement strand
GGCCGCCGGTGGCAACGCGGGCCAGGCCCGCGCCCAGGCCGGAGCCGCCGGTGACCAGTTTCAGCTCGCTCACCGCCTCGCCCAGCACCGGCAGATCGGCCATGGTCAGGGTATCCAGCACCGCGTAGTTCACGCCATTGGCTTTCAGTTCCTCGAGCCGGGCATGGACCGCCGCCGGGCCGGCCAGCACGGCGTGATAGTCCACCAGCCCCACCTGGCCCCGGGCCTGGGCGGCCATCAGCCGCTGCAGGTTGGCATCCCGCATGGGGGTCACCGGGTGATCCTTCATGCCGGACTCGTCGAGCGGCACCCCGTTCACGAACAGGTTGCCGTGGCAGACGGTGCGGCCGTTCACCGGCAGCGCCGGGCAGATCACGGTAAAGGTTTCGCCCAGCGCCGCCAGCAGGGCGTCGGTCACCGGACCGATATTGCCCTCGGCGGTGGAGTCGAAGGTGGAACAGTACTTGAAGAAGAAACGGTCGCAACCCAGCTCTTTCAGCCGCGCCAGCGCCGCCAGGGAGTCGGCCACCGCCTGCTCCACCGCGCAGGAGCGGCTCTTCAGGGAGATGACCACGGCGTCCACGTCCGCCGGCACCTCGGCGGGGCCGTGGCCGATCAGCTGGGTCACGCGCCAGCCGTTTTCCACCATAAAGCCGGCGATATCGGTGGCGCCGGTAAAGTCGTCGGCGATAACACCCAGACGTTGCGTCATTTACTTGCCCTCCGGCAGACGGATGCCCTTGAAGGTTTTGACCACGGCGGCGTCGTCTTCACGGCCGTAGCCCTCGTTGCTGGCGGCCAGGAACATCTGGTGGGCGGCGGAGGCCAGCGGCAGCGGGAATTTCATCTGGTGGGCGGTGTCCAGCACTATGCCCAGATCCTTGACGAAAATGTCGACGCTGGAGCGCGGCGCATAGTCGCCGTCCAGGATGTGCGGCACCCGGTTCTCGAACATCCAGGAATTGCCGGCGCTGTGGGTGACCACCTCGAACATCAGCTCCAGCGGGATCTCCGCCTTGGCGGCCATGGCCATGGCCTCGGCGGCGGCGGCGATGTGCACCCCGGCCAGCAGCTGGTGGATGGTCTTGACGGTGCTGCCCTGGCCGATGTCGGGCCCGACCACATAGAGTTTTTCGGCCACGGCGTCGAACAGCCCACGGGCCTGCTCGAACAGCTCGGGTTTGCCCGAGGCCATCACCGACAGCCGGCCGTCGGCGGCCTTGACGGCGCCGCCGGAGATGGGCGCGTCTATCATTTCCAGGCCCAGCTCGGCCAGGCGCCGGTGGATGGACTGGGTCTGGGTGGCGGCCAGGGTGCTGCACACGATCACCAGGCTGCCCGGGCGCAGCGCCTGGGCCAGGCCCTGCTCGCCGAACAGCACCGCCTCCACCTGGGCACCGTTCACCACCACCAGCACCAGGGCATCGAGCCGGTCCGCGTAGGGCAGCGCCGAGGGGCCGGTGCCGGCGGCGCCGGCTTCGGCCAGACGAGCGCAGGCGTCCGGGTTCAGGTCAAAACCATAGGTATCGAAGCCGGCGCGGATCAGGGACTGGGCCATGCCCATGCCCATGGAGCCGAGGCCGACCAGGCCAATACGGGAAAGTGCGCTCATCTGTGTTACTCCCAAGCTGTGAACTACTGTGATAGGTACATTATCGATCACACTTAATCACAGTTAATGTCGGGATCTCACAAAACGGGAAAGCCACAAAAACAAACAAGTTACTGATTTAAAAGATATTAATATCACCAACCCCATAACAATTATTCACAAATGAATGTGAAAAATAATGTGAGCACACTCTCACAAACCCCCTGCCGTAACCGGAAAACTAGGGTCAACCCATTGAAAAAACAAGATAACCCGGTGTTGTGAAAAGGTTGTTCAGGCCCCGCCCCGCAGCACAGCATCAAATTTTCAAATGTAACCCTAATGTTAATAATATTTTATCGATGCGCCGTTCCCCCTTAGGCTGGTTTCGAACAAGGAGGCCAGACCCTGACCGCCCCGAAACATACCGTCATCCAGAGGGACACAGACATGACAGCTGAAAAGACAGAAATCGATACGCTGATTGTAGGCGCCGGTCAGGCCGGCGTGGCCATGAGCGAGCACCTGACCAAACTCGGAGTGCCCCACCTGGTGCTGGAACGCAACCGCATCGCCGAACGCTGGCGCACCGAGCGCTGGGACTCGCTGGTGGCCAACGGCCCGGCCTGGCACGATCGCTTTCCGGGCCTGGAGTTCAACGACCTGGACCCCGACGCCTTCGCCCCCAAGGAGCGCATCGCCGCCTACTTCGAGGCCTATGCCGAGAAGTTCAACGCCCCCATTCGCACCGGCGTGGAAGTGAAAAAGGTCGTTCGTAACACCGATCGCCCGGGCTTCACCGTGGACACCTCCATCGGCGAAATTCAGGCCAACCGGGTGGTGGCCGCCACAGGTCCGTTCCAGCGTCCGGCCATTCCGCCGATTGCGCCCAAGGACGAGAGCCTGTACCAGATCCATTCTTCCGCCTATCGCAACCCGGACCAGTTACCCGCCGGCGCCGTGCTGGTGGTGGGTGCCGGCTCCTCGGGAGTACAGATCGCCGACGAGCTGCAGCGGGCCGGCAAGACCGTTTACCTGTCGGTAGGCCCCCACGACCGTCCGCCCCGCGCCTATCGCAACCGCGACTTCTGCTGGTGGCTGGGTGTGCTAGGCGAGTGGGACGCCGAAGCCATGAAGCCGGGGACCGAGCACGTCACCATTGCCGTCAGCGGCGCCCGGGGCGGCCACACCGTCGATTTCCGCAAGCTGGCCAGACAGGGCATCAACCTGGTGGGCCGCACCGGCACCTTTGCCAACGGTAAAGTCACCTTTGAACAGGATCTGGCGGAAAACATTCGCAACGGCGACGCCAACTACCTGGAACTGCTGGATGCGGCCGATGCCTACATTGCCCGCAATAATCTGGATCTGCCGGAAGAGCCCGAAGCCCGCGAATTACTGCCGGACCCCGAGTGCATGACCAACCCGACCCTGGAGCTGGGCATGGCCGAGGCCGGTATCACCTCCATCATCTGGGCCACCGGTTTCACCACAGATTACAGCTGGCTCGACGTGAACGCCTTTGACGACAAGGGCAAACCCCAGCACAAGCGCGGTGTGTCGAGCGAACCGGGGATCTATTTCCTGGGTCTGCCCTGGCTGTCCCGCCGTGGCTCCACCTTTATCTGGGGGGTATGGCACGACGCCAAGCACATCGCCGACCACATCGCCACTCAGCGCAAGTATGCCGCCTACAAGGACGCCGACCAGCGTGACGCCGGCAAGGTCAGCGACATTCGCGCTGCCAAAAAGGAAAGCGCCGCCTGAAACTAACCCATTAACCCGGACCGGCACAGTGCCGGTCCCTGTTCGCTTACTCAATCAGTATTAACCGGAGCAACCCCATGCCCACTCACACTCGCATACGCATGTTCAACACCAAGGAAACCTACCCCAACCAGAGCCTGGACAACGATCTGTGCCAGGCGGTACGGGCGGGCAACACCGTCTATGTGCGCGGTCAGGTCGGTACCGACTTCGAAGGCAAGCTGGTCGGGCTGGGCGATCCCCGGGCCCAGGCGGAGCAGGCGATGAAGAACGTCAAACAGCTGCTGGAAGAAGCCGGCAGCGACATGAGCCATATCGTCAAGACCACCACCTACATCACGGATCCGCGCTTTCGCGAGCCGGTCTACCAGGAGGTGGGCAAGTGGCTGAAGGGGGTCTACCCCATCTCCACCGGCCTGGTGGTGGCGGGCCTGGCCCAGGCCGAATGGCTGATGGAGATCGATGTCATCGCCGTCATTCCCGACGAACAGGCATAAGGAGGATACCATGACCTTTTCCGTCGCCGGGCTTTGCCCCGACACCGGCATGATGGGCTGCGCCATCAGCTCCTCCAGCATCGCCGTGGCCAGCCGCTGCGCCTTCGTGCACAGCGGCGTGGGCGTGGCCCTGAGCCAGAATGTCACCAATCCGGTGCTGGGCCCCCTGGCACTGGAGCTGTTGCAGGAGGGAGTGGCGGTGGAGCAGATCCCCGCCGTGCTGGCCAAGGCCGACCCCCACCTTCAATGGCGCCAGCTCGGCGTGCTGGACCGCCAGGGCAACGGCGTCACCTTCAGCGGCGACCGGGCCCTGGGCCTGAATGCCACCGCCCGGGGCCGGCACTGCCTGGCCATGGGCAACCTGCTGGCCAACACCCGGGTGCCCCAGGCCATGGTGGACGCCTTCGAGCTGAGCCGGGGCCACCTGGCCGAACGGCTGCTGCTGGCGCTGGAAGCCGGGCTGGAGGCCGGCGGCGAGCTGGGGCCAGTACATTCCGCCGGCCTGCTGATGAGCGCCGAGCCCAGTTGGCCGGTGGTGGATCTGCGGGTCGACTGGCATATCGCCCCCCTCCACGAACTGCGCCTGCTCTGGCGGCAATACCAGCCACAGATGCAGGCCTACATCACCCGCGCCCAGGATCCGGCCCAGGCCGACGCCTTCGGCGTACCGGGGGATGAATAAGGGGTCGGCTGCCGCCCGGCAAGGGAAGACCGGCATCACCCCGACAACCCGGGTGTCCATGCGGACACCCGATTCAACCCAAAATGGATGTAATGGAGATACAGATAATGGATTTGTTCAAATCTTTCTCAACCCTCGCCAAAGCCGTTCCCCTCGCTTGTCTGGCCTTCGGTGCCCAAGCGGAAACCTGGAAGTACGCCATCGAGGTATCCCAGGGAGATATTCAGGATCTCTATGCTCAGGAGTTCAAGAAACGCATTGAGGCCAAGACCGACGGTGACGTGAAGGTCAATATCTTCTACGGTGGCACCCTGGGTACTTCGGCCGACGCCACCGAGCTGGTAGCCGATGGTGCCCTGCAATTCGCCAATATATCCCTTGGCCACCTGGGTTCCTTCGTGCCGGAGATACAGCTGTTTTCCATCCCCTTCATCCTGTCGGAGAACAACGAAGTCAACAAACACCTGATGACCGACTCCACAACCGTCTATCAGGGCATGGAAAAAGGTTTCGCCAAGACCGGGCTGCGCCTGATGAGCATCTACTCCGAAGGAGAGGATGCCTGGGCCGCCAACCGTGCCGTGCGTACTCCGGAAGATCTGAACAACTTCAAGATGCGTATTCTGGTGTCCCCGCTGCAGGTAGAGGCATTCAAGGATCTGGGCTCCAGCCCCACCCCGCTACCTTTTGGTGAAGTCTACGGTGCCCTGCAACTGAAGATGATCGACGGGGTCGGCCAACCCATCTCCTCGGTCTACCAGAGCAACTTCTTCGAGGTGACTGACTACCTGATCTCGGCCCGCCATCAGCTGTTCACCAGCGCCATCATCACCGGCGATGACTGGTTCGACGGTCTGCCGACCGAGCGCCAGCAGCTGATCCGCGACACCATGACGGAAGTCACCCACTACATGATGGACGAGGTACCCAGGCTGGAGCAGGAGTTCCTGGCCAAGATACTGCAGGAAAAACCGGCCATGACCTATATCAGCCTGGACGAAGCCCAGCGTGACGCCTTCCGGGCCAGGGCCGAGCAAACCCGGCAGAAGTTCGTACAGATGGTAGGCAGCCATGGCCAGCAGGTGCTGGACGGCTTTCTCGCCGAGCGCGACCGTCTGGAGCAGCAGCTGAACTGAGGTTCGGCTTTCTCCCCGCCGCCGCCCGGCAATGGGTGGCGGCACCTGCCGAGGGTACCCCTATGAATCCCATGCTACACCGCGGACTGATCCTGGCCGACCGCTGGATCCACCGGCTGGAAGTGACCTGTCTGGCCGGTGGCATACTGCTGATGGCACTGAACACCATCATCAACGTATTCGGCCGCTACCTCTTTGCCCACAGCCTGTATTTTGCCGAAGAACTGAACCAGATCCTGATGGTGGTGATCACCTTCATGGGGTTGGGTTACGTCACCCGCCAGGGCCGCCATATCCGCATGTCCGCCCTCTACGACGTGCTGCCCGATCGCTACAAGAAAGGGCTGATGCTGCTGATTACCCTGAGCACTGCCCTCACCCTGTTCCTGCTCAGCTACTACGCCTATGCCTATGTTGCTCAGATGGCCCGGCGCGGCATGATCACGGCCGCCCTGCAGATCCCCCTGTACTGGACCCTGCTGGTGGTGCCGCTCGGCTTCTTCATCGCCGGACTGCAATACAGCCTGGCCTTTATCCGCAACCTGCAAAGCCGCGACATTTTCCTGTCGTTCCATGCCTTGGACATCTACGACGAATCGCAACCCAAGGAGTCGCTCTGACGCGGCCGCCCACAGAAGGAAAAAACCATGACCACGGTAATGCTGAGTACCATGATAGTGCTGCTGTTGCTGGGCTTTCCCATGATGATGCCGCTGCTCATCGCCACCCTGGCGGCCTTTTTCCTGTTTTTCGAGATGCTCAATCCCACCATCATCATCCAGCAGATGGTGGGCGGGGTGAAACCCTCGGCGCTGGTCGCCGTGCCGATGTTCATTCTCTCGGCCGACATTATCACTCGCGGCCATTCCTCGGATCGCCTGCTCGACCTGGTGATGCGCTTCGTCGGCCACCTGCGTGGCGGCCTGGCAGTCACGGTAGCGACCACCTGTACCCTGTTCGGTGCGGTTTCCGGCTCCACCCAGGCGACAGTGGTGGCGGTGGGTGGCCCCATGCGGCCACGCATGCTCAAGGCCGGTTATAGCGATACCTTTACCATGGCATTGGCCATCAACGCCTCCGACATTGCCTTCCTGATCCCGCCCAGCATCGGCATGATCATCTACGGTGTGCTCACCGGCACCTCCATTTCCGAGCTGTTCATCGCCGGCATAGGGCCGGGGCTGCTGATCCTGGCGATGTTTTCCGGTTATGCGGTGTTCTACGCCTGGCGTCACCGCATACCGGTAGAACCCAGATCCAGCTGGCATGAACGCTGGCGGGCCATCCGCCGGGCGATCTGGCCCGCCGGCTTCCCGTTGATCATCGTCGGCGGCATCTACGGCGGCGTGTTCAGCCCCAGCGAGGCCGCCGCCATCTGTGTGCTCTACGCCATCCTGCTCGAGGTGGTTATCTTCCGGTCCATCAGGCTGAAGGAGCTGCCCGGCATCGCCCTGTCCACCGGCCTGGTCACCGCCGTGGTCTTCATCCTGATCGGGGCCGGAGCCGCTTTTTCCTGGGCCTTGTCCTACGCTGAGGTGCCCCAGACCATCATCAACGGCCTCAACCTGGCCGACGCCGAGCCCATGACGGTGTTGCTTTGCATCGCCGTCGCTTTCTTTATCGGCTGCATGTTCGTCGATCCCATAGTGGTGATGCTGATCCTGATCCCCATCTTCCTCCCCCTGATCCGCTCCTCCGGGCTCGATCCGGTACTGGTCGGCACCATGATTACCCTGCAGGTAGCCATCGGATCGGCCACGCCCCCCTTCGGCTGCGACATTTTCACCGCCATCGCCATTTTCCGGCGACCCTATATGGAGGTGATACGGGGTACTCCCCCCTTCATATTCATGCTGTTGCTGACCGCCGTGCTCTTGGCCCTGTTTCCGCAGATAGCCCTGTTCCTGCGTGATTTACTGGTCTCATCCCGATAAGGAGAATGACATGAATACGCCCCATTCCTCCCCCTTCCGCCACCTGCTGGTAGCGGTGGACGGCTCACAGGCCGCTCTCCAGGCCCTGGATACCGCCGCCGAGTTGGCCCACGCTTTCCACAGCCGGCTTAGCCTGGTCAGCGTCTACCGACATTTTTCCTACACCAACCGGCGCTATACCCAGCTCAGGGTCGGCCCCATTGAGGCCGCCAGTCCGGTGGAGCTGAGCCTGAAGTCCCTGGCCGAGGAAGCTCTCCTGCAGGCCCAGACACGCCTTACACAACGAGGCCTGAGAGCGGACTGCCATCTTCGCCGGGGAACGCCGGCTACCGTCATCCTCGAGCTGGCGGACCAGTTGTCGGTGGACGCCATCGTCCTGGGCAGCCATGCCGAGGGTGATCGCCTGTTCGGCAGCCTGGCCGACCGGGTCAGTGCCCAGGCTCACTGCAGCTGCATCAGGGTGCGCGGAGTCGGCTCAGGCATCTGAATAGTTTTTATTTATTCAAGGCACAGTATAAAAATATTTTTAATATACAAAGCCATTACATAATCTTCACCACAGAGAAACATCCCGGCCTGCGGTAGCAGCCCGGAGTGACCAATGTTTACCAGGAGATCCCATGGCCAGCGCCCTTACCCTCGAAATTCTGCAGCGACTGATCGGCTACGACACCACCAGCGCCAATTCCAACCTGGCCCTGCTGGATTATGTGCGCGGCCACCTGAACGGCTACGGAGTGGCCAGCACCCTGGTGCATGACGAGGCCGGGCAGAAGGCCAACCTCTACGCCACCATAGGGCCGGCGGACCAGGCCGGCATCATGCTCTCGGGCCATACCGACACGGTGCCGGTCACCAGCCAGCAATGGCGTCATGACCCCTATCGGCTGACCCTGGAGGAGGGCCGCTGCTACGGCCGGGGCACCGCCGACATGAAGGGCTTCCTCGCCCTGGTGCTGGCCGCTGTACCCGAGATGGTGAAGCAGCCCCTGCACACCCCCATCCACCTCGCCTTTTCCTACGACGAGGAGATCGGCTGCGTGGGGGTGCGCCGGCTGATCGACACCCTGGCCGAGCTGCCGCTCAAGCCGGCCCTGTGTATCATCGGCGAGCCCACCCAGATGAAGGTGGTCACCGCCCACAAGGGCAAGCTCGCCGCCCGGGTCGACGTCCGCGGCAAGGAATGCCACTCGGGCCTGGCGCCGTTCGGGGTCAACGCCATCAACTACGCCGCCCGCCTGATCCAGTGGCTGGAGCGCCTAGCCATCCAGAAGCGCAACCAGGGCCCCTTCGAGGAAGGCTACGAGATCCCCTACAGCACAGTGCATACCGGCACTGTGGCAGGGGGCACCGCCCTCAACATAGTGCCCAACCACTGCCAGTTCCTGTTCGAGATCCGCAATATCGCCGCCGAGGATCCCCGCCGCCTGCTGGCGGAGTTCCGGGATTATGCCGACACCTTGGCGGCGGAGATGCGCCGCACCGATCCGCACTGCGCCATCGACGTCGAGATCACCACCGAATACCCAGGGCTCAGCACCGCCAACGACGCCGAGGTGGTGGCCTTCGTGCAGTGCCTGGCCGGCACCGAGGGCACCCACACCATCGGCTTCGGCACCGAAGGGGGCCTGTTCAGCCGGGTGCTGGGGGTGCCCACCCTGGTATGCGGCCCCGGCAGCATGGAGCAGGGCCACAAGCCCGACGAGTTCATCGACCTCAGCCAGCTCGAGCAGGGCGAGCGCTTTATCGCCCGCCTGCTGGCACAACTGAGGGCGCCCGCCGGGCGTCCAGCTTAACCAGCGCAACCCGAAGGTTCCCGGCAAGCGGCGGCAGGAGCTAGCCGCCCGCCCCGGGAGCCGGCCATAGCAACGTTTAGGAGTGAATGGAATATGTCCGACAATGTCACCTACGCCGCGGCGCCCGCCGCCGGCAACAGCAAGGCGAACACCGGCTTCGGCCGGGTACTGGGGCTCGGCTCCCTGCTGGCGGTCGCCATCGGCCTGGTGGTGTCCCAGGGGGTCATGGTGCTGATGCTGCAGGGCGCCGGCATCGCCGGCCTGGGCTTTATCATCCCCCTGGCCATCGGCTATGTGCTGGCCCTGACCTACGTCTATTCCTTTTCCGAGCTGTCGCTGATGATCCCTCGCGCCGGCAGCCTCAGCAGCTACACCGAGGTCGCCATCGGCCAGTTTCCGGCCATACTGGCGGTGTTCTCCGGCTACATAGTGGTGGCCATGTTCGCCCTGTCCGCCGAACTGCTGCTGCTCGACTTTATCATCGACAAGATCTACCCCGGCGTCTTTCCGCCCATGAGCGTGGGCATCGGCCTGCTCGCCGTCTTCACCGGCCTCAACCTGATGGGCATCGATCTGTTCGCCAAGCTGCAGTCGGTACTGGCCTTCGTCATGGTGCTGGCGCTGCTGGCGCTCGGCCTGTCCGCCATCGGTGGCGTGGCCAATCCCCATCCGGCGGGCATCGATCTCACCGCCGACTGGAACCCGCTGGGCGCCGGTGTCATCACCCTGGTCGCCCTGGCCATCTGGGGCTATGTGGGCGCCGAGTTCGTCTGTCCCCTGGTGGAGGAGTCCAAGGCTCCCGAGCGCAACATCCCCCGGGCCATGATCATCGGCGTCACCGTGATCTTCATCACCATCGCCATCTACTGCCTGGGTGCCCTCTTCTATATACCGGCGGATCAACTGGCCGCCTCGCCCCTGCCCCATTACGACTTCGCCAAGGCGGTGTTCGGCGAGGCCGGCCTGACCTTCCTGGCCATCGCCGCCATCACCGCCACCTGCAGCACGGTGAATACCTCCCTGGCGGCGATTCCACGCATGCTCTACGGCATGGCCCAGAACGGCCAGGCCTTCCCCCAGTTCAAGCACCTGACCAGGGGCACCCGGACGCCCTGGGTGGCGGTGCTGTTCGTGGCGGCGGTCACCGGCCTGCCCATGCTGATCATGGGCGACGATCCGGATGCCATCGGCCTGCTGCTGATTTCCGCCGCTATCGCCTGGCTGCTGGCCTATATCATCACCCATGTCAACGTCATCGCCCTGCGCCGCCGCTACCCGGAGATGAAACGGCCCTTCAGGACCCCCTTCTACCCCCTGCCCCAGATCATCGGCATCGGCGGCATGCTCTATGCGGTGTACTACGCCTCGCCCGCCCCCGAACTGAGCGGGCAGATCTTCGGCGCCGCCGGCGCGGTGCTGGGCATCGTCTCGGTGATAGGGGTGCTCTGGGTCAAACTGGTGATGAAGAAGAAGCTGTTCGAGCCCGAGCCCATCGAGAAGGTGCTGGACGCCAAGTAGGCGGGCGCGCCAGGATGAAGGCAGTCTGACAAACCTTCAGAGTTGACCAGACAGGCAACGCCTATGCCAAAGCAGGCGAACAAAGGGAGCGGCTCCGCCGACCGTCACATGCCAGGGATGGTATGTGCGAGCCTACATGGATGTACTTGCGGCGTGTCGGCGGAGTTGGCCCTTTGGCTGACCTATGCGGTCATGACAACGACCTGTCATCAAACTGAAACGGCGACCGAGGTCGCCGTTTTTTATTAGCGGAATTCAGTGCCCGTACGGTCGCCCCGGGCCCATTTGAGGGCCGAAACTCACTGGTTTGTCCCGAAAAGTGCCGAAAGGAACCTTTTTGGGGACTCTTTCCACTCCATCCCCCTTGTATAATTTTTT
Source organism: Zobellella denitrificans (assembly GCF_002237365.1). Lineage (GTDB taxonomy): Bacteria > Pseudomonadota > Gammaproteobacteria > Enterobacterales > Aeromonadaceae > Oceanimonas > Oceanimonas denitrificans. The sequence goes on along the minus strand of NZ_NMUO01000028.1, from coordinate 28,695 downwards.
CAAATGCAAACACTGAAAAAATAATATTTTAACAATGATGAAATGATCCGTAACCTCAAGGTTAGCGGTTTGTTAACCCGTTGGGCCAGAGCGGCTCCGCGAGCGAAACGACAGGCCGGTGATGGTATTCAAGTACGAGCAAAGGAGCGATGTCGAAAATGTCCAAACCAACCAACATCAGCATGCAGGAAGTGTGGCAGCAGGACAGGGATCACTACATCCATCCCTGGACCGACTTCTCCACCTTCAAGGAAACCGGCTCCATGGTGCTGGCCGGCAGCGATAACGTGCACGTGATCGACGGCGACGGCAACCGCTATCTGGACGGCATCGGCGGGCTCTGGTGCGTCAACATCGGCTACGGCCGGGAAGAGATGGCCGAGGCCATCGCCGAGCAGGTACGGCAGATGCCCTACTATTCCTGCTTCGGCCACCACACCACTGTGCCCGCCGCCCGGCTGGCCGCCAAGCTGGCGGAGCTGGCCCCGGGCAACCTCAACCACGTGTTTTATGGCTGCGGCGGCTCCGTCGCCAACGACACCGCGGTGCGCATCATCCACTTCTACTTCAACCAGCTGGGCAAGAAGAGCAAGAAGAAGATCATCTCCCGCATCGACGGCTACCACGGCAGCACCTATATGGCGATGTCGATCACCGGGGTCAAGTTCGACCATATCGGCTTCGATATCGAGGAGCAGCTGGTGCACCATATATCCTGCCCCAACCCCTATCGCCGCCCAGCCGGCCAGAGCCTGGAGGATTTCTGCAACGAGAAGGTGCAGGAGCTGGAAGACAAGATCCTGGAGCTGGGCCCGGACAATGTCGCCGCCTTCTTCGCCGAGCCCATCATGGGTGCCGGCGGGGTCATAGTGGCGCCCGAGGGCTACCACCGGAAGATCCTGGCCGTGTGTCGCAAATACGGCGTGCTCTACGTGTCCGACGAGGTGGTCACCGCCTTCGGTCGCCTGGGCCACATGTTCGCCTCCGAGGCCGAGTTCGGCATAGTGCCGGACATCATCACCTGCGCCAAGGGCCTGACCTCCGGTTACCTGCCCCTGGGGGCCACCATCCTCTCGGACGAGATCTACGAGGTGATAAGCAAACCCCAGGCGGACGGAGCCATCTTCACCCACGGCTTCACCTACTCGGGACACCCGGTCAGTTGTGCCGCCGGTCTGAAGAACATCGAGATCATGGAGCGGGAACAACTGTGCGCCCAGGTGCGCGACATGGGCGCCTATTTCGAAACCCAGTTGAAGACCCTGCTCGATCTGCCCATCGTCGGCGACGTGCGCGGCCGCAAATTCATGATGTGCATCGAAAACGTGGCCGACAAGGAGACCAAGGCCCTGATCGATCCCCAGGCCCGGGTCGGCAACCGCATCGCCGCCCACTGCCAGGCCCGCGGCCTGATAGTGCGCCCCCTGGCCCACATGAACGTGCTGTCGCCGCCCCTCACCCTGGCCAAGGAGCATATCGACTTTATGATTGCCACCCTGCGGGAGAGCATCGAGGTCACCGTCCAGGAACTGAAGGCGGAAGGCTTTCTCTGAGCCAGGGCTCGTCCATTCTGCCGTGTTGTGGCGGGAGCCTGCTCCCGCCTTTTTCCATTCCCGCCCCGGCGCCGGAAAGCCGTCGCCGCCATTGCATTATTTTTTCAAATCCAGATATATTTTTAGCACAGTCTAAATAATGGTTCGGGAAGGGCGCTTGCCGAGCCGTTTCCCTTTGCAGGAAGCAAGCCTATGCGTTTTACCCTCAAGCAACTGCGCTACTTCGTGGTGGCCGGCGAACACAGCAGCGTCACCCGGGCGGCGGAGGAGCTGCACGTCTCGCAGCCCTCCATTTCCTCCGCCATCCTGCACCTGGAGAGCGTCACCGGGCTGCAGCTGTTCGTGCGCCACCATGCCCAGGGGCTGTCGCTCACCCCCTCGGGCCGGCAGTTTATCGTCAAGGCCAAGCAGTTGCTGGGCCAGGCCGACGGCCTGGCCCACTACGCCAGCACCCTGGGGCAGGATGTGGCCGGCTCCCTGCGCATCGTCGGTTTTCCCACCTTCACCCCCATACTGGTGCCCGGTCTGGTCCGCCGTTTCAACGACATGTACCCGGCGGTGAATGTGCAGTGCGACGAAAAGCACCAGAAGGACATCATCCAGGGCCTGCACGACGGCCGCTACGAACTGGCCCTGACCTACGACCTGCAGATCCCCGCGGACATCGAGTTCGAGCCGCTGATGGAATTCCCGCCCTACGCGGTGATGAGCCAGGATCATCCCCTGGCGGAGCGCGGCGAGCTGGCGCTGGCGGAGCTGGCCGGGCACCCCATGGTGCTGCTCGACTGGCCCATGAGCCGGGAGTATTTCTTCTCCCTGTTCCTCAGCCAGGGGCTGGAGCCCGACTTCGCCTACCAGGCCAGGTCGATGGACATGGTGCGCGGCCTGGTGGCCAACGACTTCGGTTACTCCCTGTTCAACGTGCCCCTGGTCAACAACCTGGCGCTCGACGGCAAGCGCCTCGCCCATGTGCCGCTGACCGACAACCTGCGCCCCCTGCGCATGGGGGTGGCCCGGCTGGCCCAGTTCCGGCTGACGCCGGCGGCGGAGGCCTTTATCGAGCAGTTGAGTAAACAGGCCCAGCAGCTGTCGAGCACCGTCTTCACCGACAGCCGCTTCTATCGCAGCCTGAAATGATTGGCATAGATAAATCAAATCCAAAACAAAAAATTAAAATATTTTACAGATGCAAGCCCGCTTCATAGTCTGGCAAGACAAGGCAGCCGCTGACTGGAGCGGATTCCGCCCTGGGATCGATACTGACAGGACGAGGAAACCCCGAGCAGGGGTGAATGGAGAGAAGGATGACGGTACGAGACAAAGCCTACTGGCAGCACAAGTGCGAACAACTCACCCTGGAAACCCGGGCCTTTATCGACGGCGGCTTTGCCGACGCCGCCAGCGGGGCAAGCTACGCCATGGTCAATCCGGCCACCGGCAAGCTGCTGGGGCAGGTGGCGGCCTGTGACGAGGCGGACGTCGACCGGGCCGTGGCCGCCGCCCGGCGCAGCTTCGACGCCGGAGCCTGGTCCCGGGCCGCGCCCCGGGAGCGCAAGGCGGTGCTGCTGAAGCTGGCCGCCCTGATCCGGGAACATGCGGAAGAGCTGGCCCTGCTGGAGTGCCTGAACGTGGGCAAGCCGATACAGGATGCGCTCAACATCGACATTCCCGGCTCGGCCGCCTGCTTCGAGTGGTACGCCGAGGCGGTGGACAAGCTCTACGGCGAGGTCGCCCCCACCGACGGCGACAGCGTCGCCACCATCACCCGCGAACCCATAGGGGTGGTGGCCGCCGTGGTGCCCTGGAACTTTCCCCTCGACATCGCCGCCTGGAAGCTGGCCCCGGCGCTGATCTGCGGCAACTCGGTGGTGCTCAAGCCCGCCGAGCAGTCGCCGCTCACCGCCCTGCGCCTGGCCGGGCTGGCGCGGGAAGCGGGCCTGCCCGACGGTGTGCTCAACGTGGTCACCGGCCTGGGCCAGGTGGTGGGCAAGGCCCTGGGCTTGCACAACGACGTTGACTGCCTCGCCTTTACCGGCTCGACCCGGGTGGGCAAGCTGTTTATGGGCTACTCCGCCGAGTCCAACATGAAGCCGGTCTGGCCCGAGACCGGCGGCAAGAGCCCCAATATCATCTTCGCCGACTGCGATCTGGACGAGGCGGTGGCCCACGCCGCCCAGGGCATTTTCTTCAACCAGGGCGAAGTCTGCTCCGCCAACTCCCGCATCCTGGTGGACAACCGCATCAAGGCCCAGTTCGTGGAGCAGTTCTTGGCCCGGGCCCGCGCCCTCAAGGTGGGGGACCCCCTGGATCCGGACACCCGAGTGGGGGCACTGATCGATCTGGCCCATGCCGACCGGGTACGCCAGTGCATCCGCCAGGCCCGGGAGGACGGCGCCGAGCTGCTGACCGGCGGCGAAGGCGCGACGGAGACCGCCTATGTGCCGCCCACCGTGTTCGACAAGGTGGATCCGGAGGCGGCGCTGGCCCGGGACGAGGTGTTCGGCCCGGTGGCGGCCCTGTTCGGCTTCGACAGCGAGGAAGAGGCCATCGCCCTGGCCAACGACTCCATCTACGGCCTGGCGGCCTCGGTGTGGACCAACGATCTGAACCGGGCCCACCGGGTGGCGCGCCGGCTGCGGGCCGGCACCGTCTCGGTGAACACCATGGACGCCCTGGACTTCAGCACCCCCTTCGGCGGCTACAAGCAGTCGGGCTTCGGCCGGGATCTCTCCCTGCACGCCCTGGACAAGTTCACCCAGCTCAAGACCACCTGGATAAAACTGCGCTAACGGTGAACACGGCCTGGCCAGGGGTTCCCGCTGCGCGGGAAGGCGGGCGGGCCGCCCGCGCTCCACCGGCAAGGCGCAGTTCCGCAAGCCACGGCGTTTAACCGCCGGCTAAAACCAAAAAGGCTCCCTTGCGGGAGCCTCCTTGTTTACAGGGTGGTCAGCAGCTGCCACAGATCCGCCTGCATGGCAGCGGCGGTCACTTCCCGGCCGGCGCCGGGGCCCTGGATCACCAGGGGGTTCTGGCGGTAGTGCTGAGTCTCGATGGCGAACACATTGTCGCCGGGCCGCAGGTGGGCGAAGGCGTGCTCGCCGGCCACCACCTCCAGCCCCACGCTGGCCTCGCCGCTCTGGGCATCGAAGCGGGCCACGTGGCGCAGCACCCCGCCCTCTTCCCGGGCCTGGGCCAGGGCCTCGGCCAGGGGCTGGTCCAGCTCGTCCAGCCGGTCGATAAAGCGCTCCCTGTCCAGCGCCGCCAGGGACTCGGGCACCAGGTTGCTGACCCGAACCTTGGCCGGATCCAGGTCGAAGCCCGCCTCCCGCGCCAGGATCACCAGCTTGCGCTTCACGTCCTGGCCGTTCAGATCCTCCCGGGGATCCGGCTCGGTCAGGCCCTGCTGCCAGGCCTGCAACACCAGCTCGGAAAAGGGCTGGCTGCCGTCGAAGTGCTGGAACAGCCAACTCAGGGTGCCGGAGAAGAGGCCGCTGATGGCGCGGATCTGCTCGCCCGAGTGGCGCAACTGGTGGATGGCGGTCTGCACCGGCAGGCCGGCGCCCACGGTGGCGTTGCTGAGAAACTGCACCCTGTGCTCGGCCAGGCCCTGCTTGAGCCGCAGGTAGAACGCCTGCTCCGCCGCCCCGCCGTGCTTGTTGGCGGCAATCAGGTGCACATGGCGCTGCACCAGGGCCGGATAGTGCTGCACCAGCGCCTCGGAGGCGGTGAAGTCCAGGGCCACCAGGCTGTCGAAGCCGTGTTCCTCCAGATCCTCCAGCCAGTCGGGCCAGACGATGGACCTGGGCTGGAAGTCGTTCAGCACCTGCTCCACCTCCAGGCCCTGGCTGGCCAACATGCCGCCGCGGGAGTCGAAGGCGCCGTAGAGGCTGAGCTGCACGTTCAGCTCCTGCTCCAGCCGCGCCTTCTGCTCCCGGTACAGCCTGAGCCAGGCCTGGCCGATGTTGCCCCGGCCGAACAGCACCAGACCGACCCGCCTGGGCCGGCTGAACAGGCTCTGGTGCAGGCGCAGCAGCAGCGGATCCAGCACCACCTTGCGCACCACCGCCACCAGGCTCAGGCCGTTGCCGGCGGGCTGGATGAACTCCAGCGGCTGCTCATTGAGGGCGTGGTAGAAGTGCAGGCACTGCTCGGCCTGGGCGGTGACGCCCTTGCCCACCAGGGCCACCAGGGAGAAGCCTTCCCGCAGTTGCAGCCCCTCGAAGCTGCCGGCGGGCTGGTGATCCCTGAGCAGGGAGAAGGCCTGCTCGGCCTGCTCCCGGGTATAGGCAATCTGCCACAGCCGGCGCTCGGGCCGGCGCTTGCAGGCCAGGGGCGCCAGCTCGCGCCGGGTCAGCCAGTCGGTGAGGGCGTCCACCGTCTCCTGAAAGCGGGCGGGAATGGTCATCTCCAGCAGCACGGTATCGTCCACCGCGGTGACGATGCGCGCGCCCTGGGCCCGCTGCGGCTGGCGCAGTATGCGGGTATGGCCGTCGTCCGGGTGGTAGCTGCAGCGCAGCATCAGTTGCTGGCGGCTGGCGGCCACCGGGCCCAGGGTGCGGCTGTGCAGCACCGGCGAACCCAGCCGGGCCAGCTCGGCGGCTTCCGGCAGCGACAGCCGGGTCAGCAGCCGCGCCTCCTTCACCCGCCGCGGATCGGCGCTGAACACCCCGGGCACGTCGCTCCAGATGGTGGCGTGGCTGCTGTCGGCCAGGGACGCCAGCAGGGTGGCGCTGAAGTCGGAGCCGTTGCGCCCCAGCAGCCGGGTACGACCTTCGGCGTCGGCGGCGATAAAGCCGGTCACCACCAGGATCTGGTCCTGGTGCCCGGCCAGGATCGCACCCAGGCGGCGGCGGGACTCGACTTCGTCCACCTGCACCGGCGAACCGGACACCAGCAGGAAGCGGCGGGCGTCCAGGCTGGCCGCCGGCAGGCCCTGGCCGGCAAGCAACCGGGCCAGCAGGCGGGAAGACCAGACCTCGCCGAACGACTGGATCAGGCTGCGCTGGTAATCGTCCAGCCGTTGGCTTTCCAGCACGGCGGCAATGGTCTGGATGTCGTCGTCCAGGGCCGCCAGCAGGGGCGCCGCGCCGGCCTCGTCCAGGGTGGTCTCGATCAGGCTGCGCTGAAAGCCGTGCAGGCCCTCCAGCGCCTCGGGGGCCGCGCTGTCACCGCTGGTGAACAGGCTGAGCAGCTCGATCAGCCGGTTGGTGGTCTTGCCCGGCGCCGACACCACGATCAGGGCGTCGGGCTGGGCCAGGTTGTGGATGATGCCGGCCACCCGGTGAAAACAGGCGGCGTCGGCCAGGCTGCTGCCGCCAAACTTGTGGACCGGACGACGCTGGCCGCCGGTGTCGTTCTGGAGCATGGTCATTTACTTGGTTAACGCCTTGAATGCATTGTCTAAATCGTGAATGAGGTCGCGCACGTCCTCGATCCCCACCGACACCCGCAGCAGCTGGTTGCTGATGCCGGCGGCGGCGCGGGCCTCCTCGGTCATGGCCGCGTGGGTCATGGTGGCCGGGTGGGCGATCAGGCTCTCCACCCCGCCCAGGGACTCGGCCAGGGTGAACAGCTGCAGCTGCTGCAAAAAGGCCCTCATGCCCGCCTCGTCCACGTCCAGTTCGAAGCTGAGCATGGCGCCGAAGCCGGACTGCTGGCGGGCGGCGACCTCGTGGCCGGGATTGCCGGGCAGGCTGGGATGATACACCGCCTTCACCTCGGGCCGGCCCTGCAGGTAGGCCACCAGGGCCTCGGCGTTCTCGCAGTGCTGGCGCATGCGCACGCCCAGGGTGCGCAGGCCGCGCAGGGTCAGGTAGCTGTCGAAGGGCGAGCCGGTCAGGCCCAGGCAGTTGGCCCACCAGCGCAGCTCCTCGGCCAGTTGGGCATCGGCGGCCACCACGGCCCCGCCCAGCACGTCCGAGTGGCCGTTGATGTACTTGGTGGTGGAGTGCACCACCAGGTCGGCGCCCAGTGCAAGCGGCTGCTGCAGCGCCGGCGACAGGAAGGTGTTGTCCACCACCGAGAGGGCACCGATGTCTTTCGCCGCGGCACAGAGGGCGGCGATGTCCACCACCCGCAGCAGCGGGTTGGACGGGGTTTCAATCCACAGGATCTTCGGCTTTCTGGCCAGGGCCTCGGCCAGGGCGGCGGGGTCGTTCTGATCCACGTATTCCACCCGGAAGTTGCCCTTCCGCGCCAGGGAGTTGAACAGCCGGTGGCTGCCGCCGTAGCAGTCGTGGGGCGCCAGCAGCAGATCGCCGGCCTGCAGCTGGGAGGTGATGATCAGGTTGATGGCGCCCATGCCGGTGGAGGTGACCGCCGCCCCCGCGCCGCCTTCCAGCTTGGTCAGGGCCTCGATCAGGGTCTGTCGAGTGGGGTTGCCGGAACGGGTGTAGTCGAACTGGCGCGGCTGGTTATAATCGGCAAACGAATAAGTGCTGGTGAGGTAGACCGGCGGTACCACGGCACCATGCTGGGTATCGGTGTCGATGCCGGTACGAACGGCGTAAGTCTGGGTCTGGTAGTCGGGCATGTCCTCTCCTTTGCACGCTGGCAGCCTGATGATCCGGAATTTCCAAGACGCGCACAGTAACCCAGCACAAAAAAGCCGTCAAGCCTTCCGGACGTCCACAAGGCTTTGTGGTTGGATTGCCAATAAAAAATGTAGGGGTTACAATCCCTTCGGCTTTTTAACCTTACGACGGGTGAATAATGAAGACTGAATGGAACGGCGACTATATCAGCCCTTACGCCGAGCACGGCAAGAAAAATGAACAGGTCAAGAAGATCACCGTTTCCATCCCGCTCAAGGTGCTGAAAATCCTTACCGACGAGCGCACCCGCCGCCAGGTCAACAACCTGCGCCACGCCACCAACAGCGAACTGCTGTGCGAGGCCTTCCTGCACGCCTATACCGGCCAGCCCCTGCCCCAGGACGACGACCTGCGCAAGGACGTGCCCGACCAGATCCCCGCCCGGGCCCGGGACATCATGGCCGAGCTGGGCATCGAAATCGAAGATTACGGCGCCGACCACGAAGGTTGACGCCGCACCGCGCTATCCCCGTTTCACCAGTATCTGCCGCCAGGGCAGGCCCTCGTCCCCCAGGGTGATAAAGTTGGGGTTGATCAGGCTGTCGCGCAGGTTGTAGCTGAGCCGGTCCAGGTTCAGATCCAGGATCCTTCCCCCCGCCTCTTCCACTATGCACTGGGTCGCGCCCGTGTCCCACTCGCCGGTGGGGCCGATGCGGATGTAGAGATCGGCCGCCCCTTCCGCCACCAGGCAGGACTTGAGCGAACTCGAGCCCAGCGGCACCAGCCGGTAGTCCAGGCTGGTGCTCAGCCGGGAACGCACCCAGTCCACGTCCTGCCGGCGGCTGATGGCGATGCACAGGCCGGTGAGCGGCGCCTGCCGGTCGTGATGGCGGGCACGGATGCGCACGGTGCGGCCTTCCGCCTCCTTGAAGGCACCATGCTGGTGCACCGCGTAGTACATCAGATCCTGCACCGGGGCATAAACCACCCCCAGCACCGGCCGGCCCTGCTCGATCAGCGCTATCATGGTGGAGAAGTCGCCGCTGCCGGCGATGAACTCCTGGGTACCGTCGAGCGGATCCACCAGCCAGTAGCGCGGCCAGCGGCGGCGCTCGGCCAGGGGAATGTCGCCCCCTTCCTCCGACAGCACCGGAATGTCGGCCAGCCGGCGCAGGGCCTGGTCGAGGTAGGCGTGCGCCGCCAGATCGGCGCTGGTGACCGGGCTGTCGTCGTCTTTGTGCTCAGCCTGGTAGTGGCCGCTGTCGTACAGCGTCAGTATGCGTCGGCCCGCCTCCCGGGCCGCCGCCTTGACGCCTGGCAGCAAGGCAGTGATATCCATGGTTACTCCTCTTTATTGAGCCAGTCCTGCAGCAGGAAGAGGCCGCAGATGCTGCGCGCCTCGCTGAAGTCGGGCCGGGCCATCAGCTCATCCAGTTGGCCCAGCGGCCAGGGCACCACTTCCAGCGGCTCCGGCTCATCCCCTTCGCGCTGTTCGGGATACAAATTCCGTGCCAGCAAAATATCCATGCGACTGCCAAAATAACCGGGCGCCAGGGTCACCTGCTTGAGGTGGGTCAGCTCCCTGGCCCCGTAGCCGATCTCCTCCATCAGCTCCCGGTTGCCCGCCTCCAGGGCGTCTTCTCCCGGATCGATCAACCCCTTGGGAAAACCCAGTTCATAGCTGTGGGTGCCGGCGGAATATTCGCGGATCAACAGCAGGGTCTCGTCGTCCAGCAGCGGCACCAGCATCACGGCGCCGCGGCCGCTGCCGCGCATGCGCTCGTAGACCCGCTCCACGCCGTTGCTGAACTTCAGATGGACCGATTCCACCTTGAACAGGCGGCTTTCGGCCACCAGTTCCGTATGCAGTATCTCTGGTTTCTGTTTGTCGTCCGCCATGCCTGTTCCGTCGTTATGTTCACCCGTTATTCAGAGGTTATCGCAACTGGGGAAAAACGTCTGCCCGCAAGTGGCCATGAGCATGCTTTTGCCACCCCTTTCTACTCCGGCGGCCGGGGCATCTGGTATAATCCGGCTTCGGTTTCCATGGGAGCGCGTGCAATGAACGGAGAAAAACTGTCCGTCCGGCTGGACAAATGGCTGTGGGCCGCCCGCTTCTACAAGACCCGCGGCCTGGCCCGGGAAATGATCGACGGCGGCAAGGTGCACTACAACGGCCAGCGCACCAAGCCCAGCAAGATGATGGAAGTGGGTGCCACCATCCGCCTGCGCCAGGGCCACGACGAGAAGGAAGTGGTGGTGCTGGCGCTGTCCGAGCACCGGAGCAAGGCGGAAATCGCCCAGCAATTGTACCGGGAAACCCCGGAGAGCCTGCGCAAGCGGGAGCAGAACGCCGAGGCCCGCAAGCTCAACACCCAGTTCGCGCCCAGCCCCGAACGCCGGCCGGACAAGAAGGAAAGGCGCACCCTGCTTAAAATCAAACAAGGCGACTGAGCCAGCATACAGGATCCCTTATGACCAAGACCGATCAACTCCACCGCTATCTGTTCGACCACCACCAGGTGCGCGGCGAATTGGTGCAACTGCAGCAGAGCTTCCGCCAGATCCTGGCCGCCCAGGCCTACCCGGCACCGGTGCAGCGCCTGCTGGGCGAACTGCTCACCGCCACCAGCCTGCTCACCGCCACCCTCAAGTTCGAAGGCCACATCACGGTGCAGCTGCAGGGCGACGGCCCGGTCAAACTGGCGGTGGTCAACGGCGACCACCGGCAACAGCTGCGCGGCGTGGCCCGCTGGGAAGGGCTGGTGCCCGACAGCAACCAGCTTGCCGACCTGGTCGGCAAGGGCTACCTGGCCATCACCATCACTCCCGACGAGGGCGAACGCTACCAGGGTATAGTGGAGCTGAGCGCCGACTCCCTCGGCAAGAGCCTGGAAAACTACTTCGCCCAGTCGGAGCAGTTGGCCACCCGCATCTGGCTGTTCACCGACACCCATGCCGGCCAGCAGCTCGCCGCCGGCCTGCTGCTGCAGGCGCTGCCCGCCGGCAACGCCGAACAGGAGAACGACTTCGCCCACCTCGAAACCCTCACCGACACCATCAAGGCGGAAGAACTGCTGCACCTGGACGCCCACGAGGTACTGTACCGGCTGTACAACCAGGAGGCGGTGCGGGTGTTCGATCCCCAGGATGTCAGCTTCCAGTGCACCTGCTCCCGGGAAAAATGCGAGCAGGCCTTGCTGCAGGTGGGCAGGGATGAAGCCTACGATATTGTGAAAGAACACGGCAAAGTGGAAATGCACTGCGACTACTGCGGCCAGCACTATCGTTTCGATGCCGCTGATTTACAGACATTATTTAATAACCCGCCGACATTGCATTAACATTTCGGGATAACAAAAAGGGGCATTTCGCCCCTTTTTGCTTAATTCGCCGCGCAAAATTGCAAATTTTGAAGCTGATCCCCTAAACGCCGCCTGATAACTGATATTCTCTTGTTCCAAAACAACACTAATAACGATCGCTACCCAACCCCTCTGTACCCAGGAGATAACAATGACGTCCAAGGCGCAACAATTAGGCCTTTCCCAATACGGTATTACCGACGTAACCGAGATCCTTTACAACCCTTCCTACGACCAGTTGTTTGAAGAAGAAACCCGTGCAGATTTAGAAGGCTACGAAAAGGGCGTGGTAACCAGTCTGGGCGCCGTTGCGGTGGACACCGGCATCTTTACCGGCCGCTCTCCGAAAGACAAATACATAGTGCGTGACGACGTCACCCGCGACACCGTGTGGTGGGCCGATCAGGGCAAGAACGACAACAAGCCCATGAGCCCCGACACCTGGGAACACCTCAAGGGCCTGGTTACCCGCCAGCTGTCCGGCAAGCGGCTGTTCGTGGTGGACACCTTCTGCGGCGCCAACCCGGACACCCGCCTGTCCGTGCGCTTCGTCACCGAGGTCGCCTGGCAGGCCCACTTCGTGAAGAACATGTTCATCCGTCCCACCGAGGAAGAGCTGCAAGGCTTCGAGCCCGATTTCGTGGTGATGAACGGCGCCAAGTGCACCAACCCCAACTGGCAGGAGCAGGGCCTGAACAGCGAAAACTTCGTGGCCTTCAACCTGACCGAGCGCATGCAGCTGATCGGCGGCACCTGGTACGGCGGCGAAATGAAGAAAGGCATGTTCTCCATGATGAACTACCTGCTGCCGCTCAAGGGCATCGCCTCCATGCACTGCTCCGCCAACGTGGGCCAGGACGGCGACGTGGCCATCTTCTTCGGCCTCTCCGGCACCGGCAAGACCACCCTGTCCACCGACCCCAACCGCCAGCTGATCGGTGACGACGAGCACGGCTGGGACGACGACGGCGTGTTCAACTTCGAGGGCGGCTGCTACGCCAAGACCATCAACCTGAGCCAGGAAAACGAGCCCGAGATCTACGCCGCCATCCGCCGCGACGCCCTGCTCGAGAACGTGACCGTGCTGGCCGACAACAGCATCGACTTCAACGATGGCAGCAAAACCGAGAACACCCGGGTTTCCTACCCTATCCACCACATCGACAACATCGTCAAGCCGGTGTCCAAGGCCGGTCACGCCAAGAAGGTGATCTTCCTTACCGCCGACGCCTTCGGCGTGCTGCCGCCGGTGAGCAAGCTGACCCGTGACCAGGCCCAGTACCACTTCCTGTCCGGCTTCACCGCCAAGCTGGCCGGTACCGAGCGCGGCATCACCGAGCCCACCCCCACCTTCTCCAGCTGCTTCGGCGCGGCCTTCCTGAGCCTGCACCCGACCCAGTACGCCGAGGTGCTGGCCAAGCGCATGGACGCGGTGGGTGCCGAAGCCTACCTGGTGAACACCGGCTGGAACGGCACCGGCAAGCGGATCTCCATCAAGGCGACCCGTGCCATCATCAACGCCATCCTCGACGGCTCCATCGAAAACGCCGACTTCGTGACCCTGCCCTACTTCAACGTGGCCATCCCCACCGAACTGCAGGGCGTGGAAGACGTCTCCATCCTGGATCCGCGCAACACCTACGCCGAGCCGGCCCACTGGGACGCCAAGGCCCTGGATCTGGCCCAGCGCTTCGTGAACAACTTCGAGAAGTTCACCGACACCGCCGAGGGCAAGGCCCTGGTGGCCGCCGGCCCGCAGCTGTAAGCACAGCGCCCCGGCACCTCTACAGCCCCGGCCAGCGCCGGGGCTTTTTTGTGGCCGCACAAACGCAAAAAGAGCGCTCGAGGCGCTCTTTTAATGCCGGCATCGGCCGTGTCTTTGCTTCCGCTACACCCGGTGCTGGTGGCGCCGGTCCACACTACCCGCCCGATAAGGCCTGGTGTGCTCGGTGGGGCTGGCCGGGGGGATAAGCCCGGTTCGCGGCAGGGTCCGAGGGTGTCGGTCCGCCTGTCCCAGAAGATGGAACCATAGTAGCGCCAAAGCCGGGGCGAGTGGTTGCAAAGATAAAGTCATTTCCGCCCCTTAACGCAATAACTCTCCCCACCTATAATCCATTAAGAACAGTTATTGCCATAAGGACAGATTCTTGAGCAACCTCCTCCAACTCGACCGCACCGACAGGCGTATCCTGGAGCTGATGCAGCGCCACGGCCGCATCAGCAACCTGGAGCTGTCCGAGCGGGTCGGCCTGTCGCCCTCGCCCTGCTCGCGCCGGGTCAAGGCGCTGGAAGAAGCCGGCCTTATCCTCGATCACGTGACCCGGCTCAACGCCGCCAAACTGGGGCTGACCCTGCAGGCCTATATCCATATCTCCCTGGACCGGCACACCCCGGAGCGGTTCGAGGCCTTCGACGCGGCCATACTGGCGTTTCCCGAGGTGCTGGAGTGCGATCTGATCACCGGCACCGAGGCCGATTACCAGCTCAAGGTGATAGTGCGCGACATGGAGCACTACCAGCAGTTTTTGCTGGGCAAGCTGACCCGGCTGGAGGGGGTGACCGGGGTGCGCTCCAGCTTTGTGCTGCGGCGGATCAAGCAGGACACCGCCCTGCCCCTGGAGCACCTGGGCTGAACCGGAGGAACACACCATGATGAGCTGCGATCAGCATGACTACCTCGAAATCGCCTGCCTGTACCGCTACAGGGTCCGGCTGACCCTGGCCTCGGGCAACCAGCTGACGGGCATCGCCCTCGACACCCGCCGCGACGGGGATCGGCAGGAGTGCCTGCTGCTGGGCACCGACGGGGCCGAACAACTGGTGCGGCTGGCGGAACTGACCCGCATGGAGGCGCTTACCGACAACCCCCACTTCCGGGCCGTCGACTTCGACTGAGTTATGCCGGTCGTGTCGTACCGGCGCCCCGGCTGACCTCGAAGCTGCCCACCAGCTGCTGCAGGCCGAAGGCGGTGCCCTTCACCTGTTCGGTGCTGCGCTGCAGCTCGCCGAAGGACGCATTCATCTCCTCGGTGAGCCCGGCGATCAGCGCCGTGGCCTGGCGGTTCTGCTCGCGGGTCTCGGCCATGTCCCGGATGGCGGTAAACATCTGCTCCACCTTCTGCTGCAGCCGCTGCTCCGCCTCGCCGCCCTGGTCCACCAGGCGCAGGCCCTGATCCACCTCGGCCACGCCGTTTTCCATCATGGCCACCGCCGCCCGGGTTTCCCCCTGCATACCTTCCACCTTGTGGCGGATGTCCTCCGCCGCCACCGCGGTGCGGGCCGCCAGGGCGCGCACTTCGTCGGCCACCACCGAAAAGCCCCGGCCGAACTCCCCGGCCCGGGCCGCTTCGATGGCGGCGTTGAGCGCCAGCAGCTCGGTCTGCTTGGTGATGTCGCTGATGGCGGAAACGATGTCGTCGATCTCCGTCGCCCGGCCGTCCAGGCTTCGCACCACCGCCGCCGAGCTGGACACCACCTCGCGGATGCGCTGGTTGCCGTCCCGGGCCGACAACAGTTGCTGCTGGGTCCGCACCACCACCTGATCCATGGCCTGCTTCATCTCGCCGGCGGTGGCGCTGGCCAGATCCAGTTGCTGCTGCTGGCTGGCCAGCGCCGCCAGCATCTGCTCGATGGCGGAGGACAGGGTGCGGGAGTGATCCTGGGTTTGCCGGTTGACCCGGAACAGCCCCTGGTTGCTCTGCTCCAGCCGTTCCGCCATGGCGATCACCGAGCCCATCATGCCGTCCAGGTTGTCGATAAAGCTGTTCATCCACATGCCCAGCTCGCCGGTTTCATCCCGCCCCAGACGCGACTTGTCCAGCCGCTGGCGCAGGTTGCCCTCGCCTTCGGCCAGGGTGCGCACCACCCCCGTCATCTCGTTCAACCGGCGCGACAACCGCCTGGGCTCCAGCCGGGTAAAGCACCAGCCGGACAGCAGCAGCATCAGCAGGTTGCCCAGCAGCAGGGGGGCGAGCGCCAACTCCAGCCCGGCCGCCGCCAGGTTGAAGGCCGGCACCGGCAACACGCAGGCCTGGTAGCCGGCCTGCAGCTGCCAGCCCAGGGGACGGCGACTGAACACCTCGGCCAGATCCGCCTCGCACATCATGCCGAAACGATCCGGCGAGCCGGGCAGGGAGAAGGTGACGCCCTTGCCCACCACAGGGATATGGCGGTAGTCCGCATAGCCCGGGTAGCGCACAAAGCAGTTGTGGCCGCGCGCTATGGTGCTCTTTACGCCCGGGTGCAGCTCGCCGGTGGCCGGATCGGTGAAGCGCAGCTCCAGCTCGGTATGGTGGCGGATGCGGATCTGGCCCCAGGGGGTGTTGATGCCCTCTTTCAGGTTTTCGCCGCCGCCGAAGGTGCTGTCCTCGAAGCGGGAGCGGGACAGAGCGGTGCCGGGGGCGATGCGCGAGTCGAAACGAGATTCGACCATAAACAGGTAGTTGTCGCCCGAATCGGGGTAGATGTGCCCCGCTTCGCGCTGGATCAGGTCGCTCATCACGTCGTTCGGCACCCGGGCGCACAGCAGGCCGCACAGTTCGCCCTTCACCCGCACCGGAAAGTAGAACATCAGGGTCATGGCGTCGTGAAAGCGCGAGCTGGAAGGGCCGAGCCGCAGGGTGACCGGATCCGCGTAGGGGCCGTGCAGAAAGGGCCTGGCCCCGGCCTCGGCCAGTACCTTGGCGTCGGTGTCGGCCAGCCCCTCCCGCCCGGCCTGGCTGGAGGCCAGCACCCGCCCTTCGGCCGACAGCATGAACAACTCGGAGCAATCGCCGTTTTCCCGGCACTGATCCCGCAGCAGGGCGCCGTTGGCGGCCGGCTGCCGCCAGTCCAGCCGCGGACCCAGGGTTTCGAGAAAGTACCACTGCTGGCCTGCCCAGCGCTGGAGCAGGCTGACCCGGGTGGCGGCAAAGCCGTTGAACACCTGCTCCAGGCCGGCGATGCTGCGCCGGTTGAGCCAGCAGGCCCGCTTCATCCTGAGCCGCAGGGCCAGGCTCATGCGGGGGCCGCGACCGGCCATATGAGGGGAAACAAACTGACTGCTCATGGCTGCCGATTCCATGCAAACTCCTTGTTTTTAGTGCTTTTTCAACACCTTCAGCAAGAAGCGTTCCATGGCGTGGAAAAGACGGAGCTGCCCCGGTCGGACCATTTCCAAGCATTAAAGTTACCACCTTGGTGGTATTCGTGGTGCTTTATCCGGCGGCACCGCCACCGCCGCCCGACAACGCACCACAACAGAACACCAAAATGGTGCGTGCGCACTGATTTGGTTCAGTTCAGTCGGCAAAATCCATCGACAGGAACAGCCGCCGGTAGCCGGTGGGCACCGGCGGCGAACGGTGCCACAGGCCCTGGCCTTCTTCCCCTTCCCAGCCGTCGCCCTTCATCAGCGCCACCTCGCCCACCGCCAGTTGCTGCCACTGCTCCGGCTCCCGCCCCCCTTGCGCCAGCAGCTGGTTGCGCTGCTCCTGGTTGAGCCAGTGGGTGCCCGGGCCGGAATAGGTGCACACCAGCCGGCAGGGCAGCCGGTCCACATGGAAACGCGGGCACATGGCGGTTTGCAGGCTGGCCAGGCGCACCCCCACCCGGGGCAGATCGAACAGGCAGGCGAACATCTCCGCCAGTTGCTGCACGTCCTCGGCCAGGGCCTCCCGGCCGGGCAGATCCGGCAACTGCCCGGCCAGCTCCCCCGCCACCGCCTCGGCCGGCACCAGTTCGCGCACGCTCACCCGGCTGCCCGCCTGCAGCAGCCGCTGCACATAGTCGGCCACCCCGGCCGGCAGGGGGCGCTGCCACACCGCCAGGTTGCAGTCGGGCTCGTAGATACGGGTGAGGGTGGCGGGCTCGCCGCCCTGCACACTGACGGGGGCGAAACAGGACAACAGCTGATCGGTAATGCTCATGACCGGGGCTCCTTGCTGATACACGGGGTGAACAGAATGTGTTATGTTATAACAATCAAGCCATCATAAGCCATGGCAAGCAAGCGGAGCAAACACAATGTCCAGCCCTTCCCCCCTCCCCGTGACCGTGCTGTCCGGTTTTCTCGGCGCCGGCAAGACCACGGTGCTGAACCATATCCTCAACAACCGCCAGGGCCTGCGGGTGGCGGTGATCGTCAACGACATGAGCGAGGTGAACATCGACGCCGCCACCGTGCAGCAGCAGGTGAGCCTGCACCGGGGCGAGGACCGGCTGGTGGAAATGAGCAACGGCTGCATCTGCTGCACCCTGCGCGAGGATCTGCTGCTGGAGGTGCGCCGGCTGGCCGACGAGGGCCGCTTCGACTGCCTGGTGATCGAATCC
This sequence comes from Zobellella denitrificans, assembly GCF_002237365.1. Taxonomy (GTDB): domain Bacteria; phylum Pseudomonadota; class Gammaproteobacteria; order Enterobacterales; family Aeromonadaceae; genus Oceanimonas; species Oceanimonas denitrificans. Next base: position 10,935 of record NZ_NMUO01000028.1, on the reverse strand, counting down.
ACCGGCATCTCGGAGCCGATGCCGGTGGCCGAAACCTTTACCTTCGAGGGCGAGGACGGCAGCCGCCTGCACGACATCGCCCGGCTCGACACCCTGGTGACGGTGGTGGACGCGGTCAACTTCCTGGCCGACTTCCAGGCCGCCCAGGCCCTGGCCGAGCGGGGCGAGAGCCTGGGCGAGGACGACGAGCGCAGCGTGACCGACCTGCTGATCGAGCAGGTGGAATTCTGCGACCTGCTGCTGGTGAGCAAGACCGACCTGGTGAGCCCGGCGCAACTGGCGGAGCTGACCGCCATCCTCGCCCGGCTCAACCCCGAGGCCGAGATCCTGCCCATCCGCCAGGGCCGGGTGAACCTGGACAAGGTGCTGGCCACCGGCCGCTTCGACTTCGAACGCGCCGCCCGCGCCCCCGGCTGGCTGCAGGAGCTGCGCGGCGAGCACCGCCCGGAGACCGAGGAATACGGCATAGGCAGCTTCGTCTATCGCGCCCGCCGCCCCTTCCACCCCCAACGTTTCTTCGACTGTCTGCACCGGCCCCGGGACGAAGGAAGGCTGCTGCGCTCCAAGGGCTTTTTCTGGCTGGCCAGCCGCCCGGATTTTGCCGGCCAGTGGAACCAGGCCGGCGGCATCGCCTACCACGGCGGCGCCGGCCTGTTCTGGCAGGCGGTGCCGGAGGAAGACTGGCCCGAGGACGAAGAAAGCCGGGAACATATCCTGGCCAGCTGGGCCGAGCCCTACGGCGATCGCCGCCAGGAGCTGGTGTTTATCGGCCAGGGCCTGGACCAGGCCGGGCTGTGCCGCGAGCTGGACGCCTGCCTGCTGACCGACGAGGAACTGCACCAGGGCCCCGCCGCCTGGCAACAACTGCCCGACCCCTTCCCGGCCTGGGAATAGCCGGGGGCTTCCCTCTTCCCCGACGCTGGGACACAATAGCCGGCACCTTTCAGGCCACGGAACACCCGCCCATGAAAACCAACCTGATCACCCGTGCCGGCTGGCACAAGCTGGACGACGAGCTCAAGCACCTGTGGAAGGTGGAGCGGCCGGCGGTGACCCAGGCGGTGTCGGAAGCCGCCGCCCTGGGCGACCGCAGCGAAAACGCCGAATACATCTACGGCAAGAAGCGGCTGCGGGAAATCGACCGCCGCATCCGCTACCTGATGAAGCGGCTGGAGGCGGTGAAAATCGTCGACCACGACCCGCGCCAGAACGGCAAGGTGTTCTTCGGCGCCTGGGTCGAGCTGGAAAACGAAGAAGGTGAAACGGTGCGCTACCGCATCGTTGGCCCCGACGAGATCGACACCAAAAACAACCATATCACCATCGACTCGCCCATGGCCCGGGCGCTGATCGGCAAGCAGGTGGACGACGAGGTGCGGGTAAACACCCCCTCGGGCGTCAGGGAGTGGTACATCAACCACATTCGATACAGCCCCTTCGAAGACTGATGGCCGCCCCGGCTCGGCAGATATCGCCGCAACGCCCTTGCCCCGACATGCAAAACCCCCGGCCATCGGCCGGGGGTGTCACCAGTCAGGCGGTGAACCGCTGAAAACAACCGGGCATCAGCCCGATACCGGTTTCTGGTATCCAAGCGGTTCGACCGTTTCCTCGCCTTGCTCCGTTGTTTCCACGGCCGGTACCCGGGCCCGATGATGGGCGATGCACTGCGGCCTCAGTTCGGCGGCAAAATCCTGGTATGCCCAGCGCAGCAGTGACACGGCCATGATGAACAGCACCGGAATCATCGGCAGCGCAACGAGCACCGTTGACGACTGCACCGCCTGCAAACCGCCCACCGACAGCAGGCCAATGCCAACCACCGCCAGCAGCAGGGTCCACAGGATACGGTTCCAGCGCGCCGGCTCCTGATACCCGGTGATGTCCTTGGTACAAATGGCCGCCAGCATGTAAGCCGAAGAGTCGACCGTCGTCGCCAGGAACACAAAGCACAGCAGCGTAAAAATCGGCAGCACCAGCGCGGAGTTGGGCAGCGTCTGCAACACGGCCACCACCGTCGCCGGAATCCCTTCTTCGGCGAGAATGGCCTGCAGATTGAGCGTGCCGTTGATATCGATATCGATGGCGTAGCCACCCCAGATGGCAAAAAAGGCCCAGCATCCGACGCTTCCCCAGGTCACCCCGTGCAGTATCAGTTCCCGGATGGTCCGGCCACGCGATATCCGAGCCACAAACAACCCCATCATGGGCGCATAGGCAACCCACCATGCCCAGTAGAACATGGTCCAGCCTTCGGGAAATCCGCCCTGTTCAATGGGATCGGTCCAGAAGTTCATACGGAAAAAATTATCCATGAACAGCCCGAGGCTGTTGGTCCAGAGCTTGAGCAAGAAGACGGTAGAGCCGGCAAAAAGCACGAAGCCGAGCAACGCCAGGGCCAAAATCGCATTGATATTGGAAAGGGCCTGTATCCCCTTGTTCAGGCCGTTGTAAACGCTCCAGGAAATCATCAGGATCCAGGCGGCCAGGATAAACATCTGCAAACCGAAAGAGTCTTCGAAGCCAAACATGGTCTGAAACAGCTTGGAGACCAATGGCACAGAAAGCCCCAGTGAGGTGCCGACACCGCCCACTATCGAAAATATCACGGTGACGTCGATGATCTTTCCGATAATGCCGTCGACCCTATCCCCCAGCACGCCACGGCAGGCTTCACTCAGGCGCAGTACATTGACCCTGCGCACATAGAGCGCATAGCCTATCGGCAGCGCGGGCATCAGATACAGGGCCCAGGGCACGATTCCCCAGTGAAACATCGGGTACATGGCGGCCCACTCAACCGCGGCCGGGGTACCCGGCTGCACCCCGAGCGGAGGGGTCGTCATAAAGTAAAGCGGTTCAATAAAGGCCCAGTTACAGATGGATATGCCGATCCCGGCGCAAAAAAGCATCGCTATCCAGGATACCGTATTGAACTCGGGCTTGTCTTCCGCCGCGCCCAGCTTGATTTTTCCCACCGGGCCGAAGGCGAGCCAGCACATGAAAAAGAAACTGCCGACCACGGACAGCAGATAAAGCCAGCCGAACTCGCCCGTCACCCAGTTCAGCATCGCCGCTACTATTTCCTTGCCTGCAACAGGGTTGATCACAAGGGGGACACTGGCGGCCAGAATGAGAATGGCGGCGGGCCAGAGAATGGCGGGATCGACCGCCATTTTATTCTGTTGATGTTTGTTCATATGACATACCTATCAAATTATTCCCTGATGATATTGCCGGGCCAACCACCACGGCCAAGGGCCCGGCAACCTTCCCTCTTGGTTCAGAAAATCAAAAACCGCTGGTTTTAAAACACACCACCTTGGTCTCGGTCATTTCCTGAATAGAGAATTTCACGCCTTCCCTGCCAATACCCGAGTGTTTGACGCCACCGAAGGGCATGGCATCGATACGGTAATCGGAACTGTCATTAATCATCACCCCGCCAACCTCGAGGCGACGAATGGCAGAGAAGGCCTTGTTGATATCCTGGGTAAATACGCCGGCATGCAGCCCGAAGTTGACCCCATTGGCTTTGTCGATGGCCTCATCCAGGCTGTCGAACGGCTCAACCATGACCACGGGGCCGAAGATCTCCTCCCGGGCCAGGCGACAGTTGTCCGGCACCTTCTCGAGTATGGTCGGAAGGTAGAAGGCCCCGTTGCGCTCGCCGCCGCAGAGCAGGCGGGCGCCGTTGGCAAGGGCTTCGTTAACCCAGCTTTCCACCCGCTCGGCCTCGGACAGGCTGATCATGGGGCCGACATCGGTTTCTTCGCTCTGCTTGCTGCCGACCCGCAGGCTGCGGGTCCTGTCCACCAGGGTGTTGAGGAATTCGCCGTAGCGGGCGCGGTGCACATAAACACGCTGCACACCGAGGCAGTTCTGCCCGGCGGCCCAGAAGGCACCGGAAACGATCGCCTCGACCGCCGGCCCGAGCTCCGCATCGTCGAGCACCAGCGCCGGAGAGCTGGCGCCCAGCTCCATGCTCATTTTCTTCAGCCCGGCTTTCTGCATCAGTGCCTTGCCGGAGCTCAGCCCGCCGGTAAATGAAATCATGCGCACATCGTCATGGGTGATCAGGTGATCCCCCATGTCTTCCGGAAAGCCGGGCAGCACCGACAGCACGCCGTCGGGCAAGCCCGCCTGGGCAAAGGCTTCGGCCAACAGCAGGGCGCTCAGGGGGGTTGCCGGTGCCGGCTTCACGATAATGGCGTTACCACTGGCCACCGCGGGACCTATCTTGTGCGCAACCAGGTTGAGCGGATCGTTAAAGGGTGTGATCGCCACGATGAGTCCCACCGGAAAGCGATAGTAATAACCGACGCGCCCCTCGCTGCCCGGCATTTGGTCGAATGCAATGGTCTCGCCGTTGATGCGCCGCGCTTCTTCGGCGGAAAGCCTTAAGGTCTGTATGCAGCGGTTCACTTCCTTGGTGGCTTCCCGCCGGGTTTTACATCCCTCCGACACGATGGCGTCGATATAAACATGGCGGTTGCTTTCAACAACGTCCGCCGCGCCGTGCAAGATTCTCATTCGCTCGTGCACCGGCATTGCCGCCGCCACTTCCGCGCCGGCCTTGCCGTTGCGGATGGCCGCAAGCACATGGGATTCCCGGGCGGAAGCAATTCTGGTAATCAGGCTGTTTTTCTCGGCATTGAACAGGTCGTAGGTGTTATCCACGCCGACCCATTGCCCGGACAGAAACAGTTTTCCTTCCATAGACTCTACAGATATTGACGTCATGGTCATTTTCCAATCACAAAGCGGGTGATGCCATTAAAAAGAGAATGGGTCTTTTAATGGTTCAGATTTGATGGCGATGAATATTGATAAGATCGATCAGGATGGAATATCCCGTTTCTGTTTTTCCGGCACCGGGCCCGATCAGGGTGATGGGGCCGGCCAGATCGCATTCATAGGTGATGGCATTCAGCGCCCCGCCAACACCGGCCAGTGGATCGCTGAGCGGAATGGCAACCGGCCCCACACTGGCCTGGACACTGCCGCCCTCGCGCCGGCACCTGGCCAGCAGCTTCCAGATTTTGCCTTCGCGTGACGCCCGGGCAATATCCTCCGGTGAAATATCACGGATACCCCGGCAGGGAATGTCTTCCCGTTTGAGGGGGATGCCCATTACCACATTGGCGAGGATGGCCGTTTTGTACTGGGCGTCGTACCCTTCCACATCGCTGGTCGGGTCCGCCTCCGCATAGCCTTTTGCCTGGGCCTCGGCCAGGGCGTCGTCGTAGCCGACCCCTTCGGCCATGCGGGTCAGCATAAAGTTGGTGGTGCCGTTCAAAATGCCCCTGACTTCGCCGATGTCATTGCCGGACAGCGCGACCAGCGGCATGCGCAAGGCCGGCGTTCCGCTCATTACCGTGCCTTCAAAGCCCCAGCGCACGCCGTGCGCCTCCGCCATCCGCGCGAGGCTTTCATAGGCGAGCGATACCGGCCCCTTGTTGCTCATCACCACGTTTTTCTTGCATTCAAACGCCAGGCGGCAATGGTCGATGGCCGGCTGGCCCGTTTTGCCATCCGTATAGGTCAACTCGACCACGGTGTCGGCGTTGCTCTCCCTGATGGTGTCGAAACTGTCCCGGCCGCGCACCAGGCCCGGCTCGTCGGGGTAGCTGTCGAGGGAGCCGGTGGTGCGAACGGCGTTCAGCAGCTCGGGAATATCGAGCCCGTGCGGATGATAGAGGGAGCCCTTCATCAGGTCCGATACCGCGACGATGCGGGCGTCGAACCCCAGCCCTTCGCGCAGGGAGGCGGCCTTGTCATGCAGTATCTCGGCGAGCCCTTGCCCAACGACACCGAAGCCCAGTATTGCAACGTTATGCGCCATAAATCGTCCTTGCTTTATTGAGAGTGGAACAGCGCCACATGGCTGCGACTGGCGCCAACCATGCGACATATTGAATATCCTTAAAGGGATTGCCGCAGCTGGTCGAACGCCTGCTTCAGATCCGCCAGCAGGTCGTCGGTGTCTTCAATACCCACCGAGATGCGCACCAGGCCTTCGGAGATACCCAGGGCCAGCCGTTCCTCCAGCGTGTTTTCCACATGGCTGGTGGTTCTTGCCGGGCCGTATATGGTTTCCACCGCGCCGAGGTTGCCGGCCCGGTTGGCGTAGACCAGTTTTGGCAGGAGTATCCTGACCGCGTCCATGCCGTGCCTGAGGACAAAACTGACGATGCCGCCGAATCCCTTCATCTGGCGTGCGGCGATGTCATGACCCGGGTGCTCCGGCAACCCCGGATAGTTGACCTGCTCGACCAGCGGCTCGCCTTGCAGGTAACGCGCCAGGGCCATGGCACTGGCTTCCTGCTGGCGCACCCGCAGCTTGAGCGTTTTCATGCCGCGGATGATCAGGTAGGCGGAGAAGGCATCGAGGGAGGAGCCGTTGATTTCCCGGTAGTGCGCCACCCGCTGCATAAGCTCGCCGGAGCCGCACACCACGCCGCCCATCACATCCGCATGGCCGCTCAGAAACTTGGTGGCGCTGTGCAGCACTATGTCCACCCCCAACGCCAGGGGATTCTGATTGAGTGGCGTGGCGAAGGTGTTGTCGATGATCACCAGGGCGCCGGCCGCCTTGCCGGCACGGGCCAGCCGCTCGATATCCAGGATCTTCAGGGTGGGGTTGGTCGGCGTTTCCAGGTAAAGCACCGCGCAGCCTGCGGCGATTTCGCGTTCCAGCAGGGCCATGTCTTCCGTGGGGCAGAGCCGCACCTCCACCCCCATGCCCGGGAGGAACTCGTCGAAAATCTTGTTGGTGCCGCCGTAGGTGTCCTTGACGGACACCACCCGATCGCCGGGCCGCAGGAAGGTGTACAGCGTGCTGCTGATCGCGGCCATTCCGGTTGCAAAGGCAACGGCATTGTCGGCGCCTTCCAGCACGCAGATTTTTTCTTCCAGGGCGCGCACCGTGGGGTTGCTCATGCGGCTGTAGATATGCCCCGGCTTTTCACCCATGGCGACGTCATACCACTCGTCGATATCGTCATACTGAAAGGCGGCGCTGAGCATGATGGGCACCTGGGTGGCGTTATGGGCAAGCGCGGTTTTTTCTCCGGCCCACACCACCTTGGTACCCGCGCCGGCGTTTTTGTAATCGGCATTGTTCATGGATGCTGTTCCTTTTTACTATTGAATCATTACCCTGCAACGGGGTTCCCGAGCCGTCGGCAGAGGACATTGCATTAGCAAACCCTTGGCAACCGGCCAGGGTCACCGCTGTCGTCCACCCTCGGTTTGGGGGCGGAATTGATACCCTGGCGGTACGACCGGCACCAGAAACATGCATTTATGTCCTGTTTTCATTGGCATCTGTTTCTTTAAACCGGTTTCCTGTAGCCTTGCTGCCAAGGATGACCGAAACGAAATAAATCCGGAAACGAATAAAAAACGGCCTTAGGGGTCGTTTTGCTAATGGGTTGCCCTGGCGGCAGCCCTGCCGTTTACGGATGACAACAAGCCCTCACTGGAAGAGTGTTGGTATGCAAGTGGAATGGCACTTATGAAAAACAAGGCACTGCCCCCCCTGAACTGGCTGCGCTCCTTTGAAGCGGCGGCCAGGCTGCTCAGCTTTACCCAGGCGGCCAACGAGCTGCATATGACGCAGGGCGCCATCAGCCAGCAGATCAAAAGCCTGGAAGCGCAACTGAACACCCCGCTGTTCAAACGGCAGGCCCGCAGCATCGAGCTGACGGAAGAAGGCCTGGCCTATCTGCCGATTGTGCACGGCGCCATCCAGAAGCTGATGATCGCCACCAACGAGATCTTTGGTGAAGGGCACCGCAAGCAGGTCAAGATCCGGGGCAGCATGGCGTTTTTCAGCTACTGGCTGAATGCGCGCCGGCTGACCTCCTTTCAGGCGGAGCACCCGGACATCAACCTGCAACTGAACACGGATATCTGGCTGCGGCAGGAGGAGATGGCGGGAGACCTGGAAATCCGCTGGGGCAAGGGACAGTGGGCGGGCGTGAATGTCGAAAGACTCAGCCGGGATACCCTCTTTCCGGTCTGCGCTCCGGCGCTGCTGGCCAGGCAGCCGCTGCGGCAGGTGGACGACCTGCGTCATCATGAACTGCTGCATGTGATGGGCTACGAGGAAGGCTGGGGAGAATGGCTGCAGTTTGCCGAGGCGACGCGCGTCAACCCCTCCGAAGGCATGCAGTTCGACACCTACGCCTGCGTGCTGCACCTGGTGGAATCCGGCTTCGGCGTGGCCCTGGGCAGGCTGTCTTTGGTGGAAGACCAGCTGAGGGATGGCACCCTGATAGCCCCCTTCGGCCAGCGGCTGCCCAGCAGCGAGGACTTCTACCTGGTGTACCCGCAGGAAGGCTTTTCCAACCCTTATGCCAGGCGCTTCGCCGACTGGCTGCTGAGGAACACCAGCGGCCGCTCATTGCCGCCCTAGCCCGCGGACAGCGGGCGTCCGATGCGGCCGGGCCGGACCAGCCCAGCGGGTAGCGAAACCCCGAACATGGTTTTAATGACCCGCCATCGCTTGTAGAGTACGGCACATGTTTCCGGGAACCTCTGGAAAGTGCCGGCTTGTCGTTGTCGACTCAAGCGATGGCCAAGTGGACGACGAGGTGCGGGTAAACACCCCCTCGGGCGTCCGGGAGTGGTACATCAACCACATTAGATACAGCCCCTTCGAAGACTGATTTATGACCAATATCAACCAATTACTGGCGCAGGAACTGGGCGTGGCCCAGGCCCAGGTCAACGCCGCCGTGGCCCTGCTGGACGAAGGCGCCACCGTGCCCTTTATCGCCCGTTACCGCAAGGAAGTGACCGGCGGCCTGGACGACACCCAGCTGCGCAACCTGGACAGCCGCCTGGGCTACCTGCGCGAGCTGGAAGACAGGCGCGCCGTTATCCTCAAGTCCGTCGACGAACAGGGCAAGCTCACCGAGGCGCTCAGGGCCGAGCTGCTGGCCGCCGACACCAAGACCCGGCTGGAAGATCTCTACCTGCCCTACAAGCCCAAGCGCCGCACCAAGGGGCAGATTGCCATCGAGGCCGGGCTGGAACCCCTGGCCGACGCCCTGTTCAACGACCCGGGCCAGGATCCGCAGCGGCTGGCCGAGGGCTATATCAAGGCCGATGCCGGCATAAACGACGCCAAATCGGCGCTGGACGGCGCCAAATACATACTGATGGAGCGCTTCGCCGAGCAGGCGGATCTGCTGGAGGCGGTGCGCCGCCATATGTGGCAGCACGCCCTGTTGCAGGCGCGGGTGATCGCCGGCCAGGAGCAAGGCGGCGCCAAGTTCAAGGACTACTTCGAGCACCAGGAGCCCATCGCCAAGGTGCCCTCCCACCGGCTGCTGGCCATGCTGCGCGGCCGCAACGAAGGGGTGCTGAGCTTAAGCCTGGTGGTGGAAACCGAGGCCGACAGCCACCCCTGCGAAGGCATTATCGCCCGCTTTGTGGGCTGGCAGAACAAGGGCCGCGCCGCCGACCAATGGCTTGCCGGGGTGATCAGCTGGACCTGGCGGGTGAAGCTCTCGCTGCAGATGGAAACCGAGCTGCTGGGCCAGGCCCGGGAGCAGGCGGAGGAAGAAGCCATACGGGTGTTTGCCCTCAACCTCAAGGATCTGCTGATGGCCGCCCCCGCCGGCGCCCGGGTGACCATGGGCCTGGATCCGGGCATCCGCACCGGGGTCAAGGTGGTGGTGGTGGACGGCACCGGCAAGCTTTTGGAGCAGGCCACCGTCTATCCCTTTGAGCCGCACAAGAAGGTGGAGCAGAGCCTGCGCACCCTGGGCGAACTGTGCCGCCGCCATAAGGTGAGCCTGGTGAGCATCGGCAACGGCACCGCCTCCCGCGAGACCGAGCGGCTGGTGGAGCAGCTGATGAAGCAGGCGCCCGAGCTCAAGCTGCAGAAGGTGGTGGTGAGCGAGGCCGGCGCCTCGGTCTATTCCGCCTCGGAGCTGGCCGCCAACGAGTTCCCGGATCTGGACGTATCCCTGCGCGGCGCCGTGAGCATCGCCCGCCGGCTGCAGGACCCGCTGGCCGAGCTGGTGAAGATCGATCCCAAGAGCATCGGCGTGGGCCAGTACCAGCACGATGTGTCCCAGACCCAGCTGGCGCGCAAGCTGGAGGCGGTGGTGGAAGACTGCGTCAACGCCGTGGGGGTGGACGTGAACATGGCCTCGGCGCCGCTGCTGGCGCGGGTGTCGGGCCTGACCCCGGCCCTGGCCCAGAACATAGTGGCCTTTCGCGACGAGCAGGGCGCCTTTGCCGAGCGCAAGCAACTGCTGAAGGTGCCGCGCCTGGGGCCCAAGGCCTTTGAGCAGTGCGCCGGCTTTTTGCGCATCCGCGAGGGCAAGAACCCGCTCGACGCCTCTGCCGTGCACCCCGAGGCCTACCCGGTGGTGGAGCGCATCCTGGCCAGGCTGCAACAGCCGGTGAACGGCCTTATCGGCAACAGCGGCCTGCTCAAGACCCTGGACGCCCGCGACTACACCGACGAGCACTTCGGCCTGCCCACGGTGCAGGACATTTTGAAGGAGCTGGACAAGCCGGGCCGGGATCCGCGCCCCGAGTTCAAGACCGCCCGCTTTATGGACGGGGTGGAAAAGCCCGCCGACCTGATCCCCGACATGGTGCTCGAAGGGGTGGTGACCAACGTCACCAACTTCGGCGCCTTTGTCGACATTGGCGTGCACCAGGACGGCCTGGTGCATATCTCTGCCCTGACCGACCGCTTTATCAAGGATCCGCGGGAAGTGGTGAAAGCAGGCGATATCGTCAAGGTGAAGGTGCTGGAGGTGGACCTGCAACGCAACCGCATTGCCCTGACCATGCGCCTGGAGCAGAGCGCCGCCGACCAGGCCGGCGGCAAGCCGCGCCGGGACGAGCGCAACCAGGGCAACCGGGGAGCCGGCGGCAACAAAAGCCAGACCGGCAACCGCCCCG
>NZ_NMUO01000027.1 GCF_002237365.1 Zobellella denitrificans | reverse complement strand
GACTTGCATGTGTTAGGCCTGCCGCCAGCGTTCAATCTGAGCCATGATCAAACTCTTCAATTTAAGTTTGATGCTCAATGAATTACTGAAGTGTTTGTGCACTTCGACAATCATTGAAAAACAATATCTTTTTTGTTTCCCAACCACTGCGAGTGCCCACACAGTTTGCTTGATAAATTGTTAAAGAGCGTTGACCGTTAGCGGGTCAGGGCTGCGTATTCTACGCCGTCCGTTTGATTCGTCAAGCAGTTTCAACCGAAGTTGTTAGTGCTTGTGACCACCGGCGTGTTCCGCCGTGTCAGTGAGGGCGCATTATAGGGAGCCGCGCTTTTTGCGCAAGGGCTTTTTTGTGAAAAACATCACTTTTACCACCAAGCGCCGATTAACCCAGCAATAGCACAGGTTAATCACAGACTTACCCACACCTCAGTGCATCTGATGCCCTTTGGGATTGATATTTTCCAACGTCAGCTCCTCGAACTTCAGTACCTGTCCACCAAACTTACTGGCGAATCGTTCAGCCACCGCCTGCTCACCAAAGCTGGCCAGGGTCGGTCCCATGGCGCCGGTCTGGGTCGAGCCCGCCACATACCAGGCAAGTTCCGCATCGATAAAATGCTCGTCATCCGGCTTGTCCCAGGGAGTCTGGCCCATGTCGTGTACCCAGATCTGCTGGCGGGCATGCCGATTTTCCGGATCCAACGCCCAGTTCAGCAGATCCCGGGTAGAGCAAAACTTGCGGATTTCCTCCGCACCTTGCTCGTAGGCCTCGCCCTTCGGGCCGGGAAAGCGACTGATCACCATGCCACACAGATGGCACTCGTCCCCCTGCTCTATCGCCACCGCCTGCCTGATCTGGGCCTCGACATGACGTTCACCACAACCGGCCAGCAGCAGCACCGAGAATAAAAGACCGTATAAACGCATGAGTTAAATCCTTAGCAGAGAACGTTGAAACAGGAACCGGGCCAGCCCCATCATGCAGCCGAGCCATAGCAGCAGCCCCGCCAGCAAGCCGGCCGATCCCAACCCCAGGCTGCTGCCGGCCGCCATCACTCCGGTTTTGACTTCCGCCGACGACAGCAGGCCGAGGTTAAAGATGCGGAAAATATCGGCCGGATTGAGCAGCATCAGGTAGGGCAAGGACGCGAAGTCCAGTCGTTCTGGCAACCCGATCAGCAATCCCAGCATCAGCAGGTCGAACACCACCACGAAGAAAAACCAGAGTATCAGCGAGGCGCCGGCCGCCTTGGCCTTTTCATTTACCCAGCCACTCAGGGCATAGGCCATGGCGAGAAAAGTCCAGCCAAGCAGTACGGCCGACAGGATCAGGGCGGCAAAGAGGTACAGCACCACTCCGGCGTCGAGCGCCGGGGTCAGCAGCAGCAGGGTCAGGGCGGCACTGCCGAAGCCCAGCGCGGTGGCTGCCGCCAGCATCAGTGCCTGACCGATGAACTTGCCCAGCAGCAGTTGCCCGGGTGTGATGGGATAGGTCAGCAACAGCAGCAGGGTGCCCCGTTCGGCCTCGCCGATCAGGGCATCATGGCCCAGCATCAACGCAATCAACGGCAGTATCACCACCGCCAGACTGGCCAGGCTGGCCAGGGTCGACTCTATGCTGGTAAAGCCGACCAGCCCCGAGGCGACACCACCGAAATAGGCCAGACCGACGGCCAACCCCCACAATATGAGGGCAATCGCCAGGATCCAGCGATTGCGGATGCCATCCAGCCACTCCTTACGAGCAATAGTCAGTAGTATGGCCATCGGCGGCTCCGTAACAGATATGTTGGTACAACTCGGGCAGGTTGGGCTGTTGCCAGTGGAAATGCTCCACCCCGGGCAAGCAGCAGATCAGCTCCGCCAGCACTCTTTGCTGTTCGGGCCGGGCCTGCAGCCTGATATGCCCGGCCCCCGCCTGTTGGACCAGACACCGGTATTGCTCGGGCAGGGCCGCCTGCAGATTGGAGCCGTGCAGGGTCAGGGTCACCGGCAGTTGCGACTGGGCCCTCAGGGTGGCGAGATCGCCGGCCGCCAGTACCCGTCCCTGCCCCATCACCGCGACCCGATCGAGATAAGGCTCAACCCCCGCCAGCACATGGGAGCAGAGAATGACGGCGCAACCCCGTTGGCGCAGTTCCTCGATCTGCTGGTAAAAATGCTGGGTTGCCAACGGATCCAGGCCGACCGTCGGCTCGTCCAGCAACAGGACTCGCGGCTCCCCCAGCAATGCCTGGGCCAGTCCCAGCCGTTGCCGCATGCCCTTGGAATAGGTCTTGACCCGTCGCCCGGCGGCCTCCTTCAACCCCAGTTGCTCGAGCAAGGTCATGCCTTGCAAGGGGGGCATGCCCTTCAAGCGGGCCAGGTAGCCGATCACTTCGGCGCCGGTCAGCTGGTCATAGAAGCTGACGTTTTCCTGCAGGAAACCGATATGCCTGCGCTGTCCGCGAAAGGCGGGCCTGGCCGGGTCCTGCCCCATCACCCGCACCTCGCCGCCGTCGGGCCGGAGCAGTCCCAATATCAGCTTGATGGTGGTGGTCTTGCCGGCCCCATTATGGCCGAGCAGCCCCAGCACCTCGCCTTCGGCCACCTCCAGCGATATCCCGTCCAGGGCAATCTTGCCGGCAAACTGCTTACTGAGCTGCCGCAGATGAATGATACTCATGGCTCCTCCTCGCTTCGGGCAGGCTCATCAGCGGAAACGAGTCCCGCACGCCAGGCCCCTTGAACACCGGAAACTGCTGCTGAACCCAGCGCAGCAGGCTGACCACGGGCGCATTCATCAGCCAGCGGGCCGCCGGGTACTGCCACAGCACCCGGTCCATGCCGTCATTGGGTTCGTAGGCGATATCGCCCAGGCCGTCCTGATTCAGATCCCAGCCCTGGTAATCCCCCCAGTAATTGCCGCGGCCATCCTGGGACCACTCCTGGGGCCGGTTGGAGACATAACGAACCTGGGTACGGTTGCCGACCAGGGCATTGCCGAAGATCCGGTTCTGCTCCGAGCCCGCCGTCATGTGGATGCCCAGATCGCTGTGGCCCAGCCAGTTGCCGCTGATCTCGTTGCCCACCGCATGGTAGGCGAACATCGCCTTGCCCTCGGCGCCCCGCGGGTTGAGCAGATGGCTGTTGGCCCTGACGCCCTCCACCCTGTTGTGGCTGATGGTGGAGTAGGTGATGTAATTCATCAGGATGCCGTAGTTCTCATCCTGCTCGGAAAGGTTGTCGACCACGGTGAGGAAGCGGGACTGCATCAGGGCATAGCCGGTGCGAGTCGCGCGGGTGACGTTGGCCACCACCTCATTGTGATTGGAATACATATAGTGAATGCCATAACGCAGCTCGCTCAGGTGGTTGCCGGCCAGCCGGTTATGGTTGCTGTAATCGATATAGATGCCGTCGCGGGTATGGCGGATCCGGTTGCCCACGATTTCACTGTCGCTGACATTGAACAGATGGATACCATTGCCCCTGTCCTGGGAGCGCAGCCGATGGTCTCCCTCGATGTCGTTAGCGTACAGCTGGATGCGGCTGACCCTGTCGGCCCAGATGCCGAAACCCGGGCCGCGCAGGCGCAGATGGGCAACTTCGGTACCGTCGGCGTTGTCGCTGATAAAAACCCCCGCGTCCAGCGTGCCCAAATCCTTACCCCAGTTGCGGATTTCAAGATGGGAAACCTGGATGCCGGGGGCATCCAGATAGAGGCCATGGCCTTGGCCACCGGCGTCGATCACCGCCCCCGGCTCGCCCAGCAGGGTCAGGGGCTGCCCGATGCGCAACGCCGGATAGATGCCGGGAGCCAAGCGCACGGTTTCCCCCGCCGGCACCTCCGCCAGCCCGGCCACGGAGGCCGGCGTCAGCCGGACCTCCGCCGCCAGCGGCCAGGCGAACAACAGCAAGAAAAGCCATAGCCTGTTCATGCCACTCCTTATGCCGGTTCGACGAACATGCGGCCCACCATCTCCATGTGCAGGGCGTGGCAGAACCAGTTGCAGTAATACCAGTGCACCCCGGGCTTGTCGGCAACGAAGGTGATGGAAGAGGTCTGCTGGGGACTGATCTCCATGCTGACGCCATGGTTGACCATGCAGAAGCCGTGGGTCACGTCCTCGATCATGTCCAGGTTGGTCACCACCACGGTCACCTCGTCGCCCTGCTTGACGGTGAACTCCTGGATGCCGAAGGTGGGCGCCACCGAGGTCATGTAGACCCGTACCTTGTTGCCATCGCGGATCACCTTGTTGTCCCGCTCCAGGGTCACGCCATCCCGGGCCGCCATGGCCACGGTCTCGGCGAAGAAGGGGTCCTGGCGGTCCCAGATCTTCTTGGGGTTGAGCATGTTGCGCTTGATCAGGATGCAGTCGTGGGGTTCGGCGAAGGTGGGGCCGTCGTGCACCAGCTTCATTTCCTCGCCGGAAATGTCGATCAACTGATCGTTTTCCGCGTGCAAGGGCCCCACCGGCAGGAAGCGATCCTTGGAGAACTTGCACAGCACGATCAGCCACTTGCCGTCCGCATCCCGGGCCTCGGTGTGGGAAGCGTGGTTATGACCGGGCTGGTACTGCACGTCCAGCTTCTGGCGGATATAGTTGACGTCTTCGCCGTTGTAGGCACGCACCGCGTCGGCCAGGTTCCATTTCACCACCTGGCTGTCGATAAAGAGGGTGGTGTAGCCGTTGCCGCGGCCATCGAAGGTGGTGTGCAGCGGCCCCAGGCCCAATTCGGGCTCGGCGGCGATCACCGCCCGGGGATCCTCGAACTTGTCGTCGAACAGCTCGTCCAGCTTGGCAATCTCGATCATGGACACCGTCGGCGACAGCTTGCCGTTGGCGATGAAGTACTTGCCGTCGGGCGAGGTATTGAGGCCGTGGGGGTTCTTCGGCACCGGAATGTACCGGGTCAGGGGAGAACCCTTGCGGCCGTCCAGCACCGGCACCTTGGCGTCACCCAGGGTGGTGAAGTTGCCCGCCTGGATCGCCGCCTCGATGCGCGGAATGTTGAACACCGTCACCCAGTCCCGTTCGTTGCGCATCATGCCGCCCAGATCGGTGGCACCTTCCGAGTTGTAGCAGGTGGAAGCGGCATACTTGCCGGTGTAGCAGGCATCGCAGTTGTCCAGGTTGCCGTCCACGATGACCTGGAAGGCCACTTCCATGGTTTCGGCGTCCACCGCGTTGAACATGGTGAACTTCTCGGCAGCATCCAGGTTTTTCAGGTTACTGCCGTCATTGGGATGGGGGATGATGAACTCGGCGTTGCAGAACACGTACTTGGTATGGGGCACCTTCTGCAGCCGCAGCCCGTGGATAGCCTGCACATTGGGGATGGTGACCATCTTGTCGCACTTCATGATATCCAGCCGGATACGCGCCACCCGGCTGTTGGCCTTGTCGTTGATAAACAGGTACTTGCCGTCGTAGTGGCCGTCGGTCATGGAGATATGGGGATGGTGGCAGTCGCCGTTGAGGTACTTGCTGCTCTCCCCCAGAACCCGCTTGCTCTCATCGGTCAGGCCCCAGCCGGTGGCCGAGTCCACGTTGAACACCGGGATGCGCATCAGCTCGCGCATGGAGGGCACACCCAGCACCCGCACTTCGCCCTGATGGCCGCCACTCCAGAAACCGTAGTATTCATCCAGCTCGCCGGGGGCCACGTGGCCATTCTGCGCCGCCGCCGCGGCCAGCGCCGGGGATGAAGCCAGACTCAGGCCACCACCCGCCGCCGCCGTGGCCAGCAGGGCGGAGGATCCCCCCAAAAACAGCCGTCGGCTCAGTTTGACGTGTTCGCTCAACTCTTCATGCTTGCTCATTAGACTCTCCTTGTAGTCCGGGGGTATCCACATTGGTCACTTTGATCCTGGCCGCGTCCCGTTCCAGCTCGCGCTGGCGGCGTTTCTTGGCCTTCATCACCAGAGGCGGACATTTACGGTGGTTGTAGTAGGTGATCTGGCAATCCAGACAGTGGTGGCATTCGTTGGCGTTGATGCGCCCGTCGGGATGAATGGCCTGCACCTCGCATTCCTTGGCGCAAAGCTGACAGGGCGTGCCGCATTCCTGCCGGCGCTTGAGCCAGTCGAACAACCGGAGCCGGGCCGGTACGGCGAGTGCGGCGCCCAGGGGGCAGATGTAACGGCAGTAGGCCTTGCGTACGAACAGCGACAGCACCACCCAGCCGAGGGCATAGGCTACATAGCCCCATTCGCGCATAAAGCGCAGCGTCACCGCCGTCTTGAACGGTTCCACTTCCGCCGCCTGCTCCGCAAGAGCCAGGGACTGCAACGACAGTCCGAACAGCCCCAACAAAATCAGATACTTGAGTGCCCACATCCGCTCGTGCAGGGCAAAAGGCACCGTGAACTGTGTTATTTTCAGCTTGCGCGCCGCTTCGTTGACCAGCTCCTGCAGGGCGCCGAAGGGACAGAGCCAGCCGCAGAAGATGCCCCGCCCCCACAGCAGCAGGGTCAGGGCGACGAAGCTCCACAGGATGAACATCATGGGATCGAGCAGGAAGGATGACCACTGGAAGCCGGTAAAGAGGGCGTGCAGAAAGGTGAACACATTGACGATCGACAGCTGGGCCAGGCTGTACCAGCCGATAAAGAAGAGCGTGTAGCAGAGATAGCCGATACGCAGCCGGTGCAGCAGGGTCGGATGCTGTACCAGCCAGTCCTGCAGGAACAGGATGATCACCAGCACCACCAGGCCCACGCCCAGCACGGCAATCTGCACCGCCTTGTGCTGCCAGACGCTCACCCACAGCGGGGCCTCGTCTTCTTCCCAGCCCACTTGCGCGCTTTCCATCAGGCTCGGCAGGTTCAGGTAGGCATCGGGCAATTGGTAATCGGCATAGAAGCTGGCAAATTCGCTGTCCAACGCCCCTACCTGGCGGCGCACCATCAGCTCGAATTGCCAGGGCCGGGTCAGGTCCAGGCTGTCTTCCCGGGCGATGAAAATGGCCAGCTCGCCAAATTCGGGCGTATCTTCGGCCAGCAGATCCGAGGGTGCCAGGCGCTGGTAGTCCATGTCGCGGAAAGCGATCTCCTCTGCATCCTGCCACAGCCGGATACGATCGAAGATGCCACCGCGCACGAAGCCGTTGCCGCGGAAGCTGTAGTCGCCGTTGGCCACCACCAGCACCGGCTGATCGCCAGGCGCCAGGCTCGCCATCAGGCGATCATACTGTTGCTGGCCCAGCAGGTTGATGCCGGCGTCCGCCATGCCCAGGGGCGCGAAATAAAGCTCCATGAACGCCTGCTCCGGATCGGCCGGCGGTGTACGCGAAGCCGCACGGGTACCGGCAAAGGCCTGTTCCACTTCCCCCTGAGTCAGGCGCAGCGAGCGGATTAACTGGCGTTCGTTCAGCGAGGTCCAGCCGCGCGGCTGCCACTGGTTGTTCAGGGTTGCTGCGGCGTCCGCCGATTCGGAGGTGGACGGTCCCTCGCCTTCGGCCAGGGCCGCCTGGGCCCCGCGCAGCGCCCGCATGATGGTCTGGTTGATCACCATGACGGTCACGGTGGCCCCGGTGACGCCATCCACCGAATGAATGTCGTCGCGCCGGGACAGACCGACCTGTACCCGCTCACGGGCATCGATGCCCCGGTACTGGTCGACGAATTCGGTCAGCTTGATCTCGGGAATGCCGATCAGCAGTATCGGCTCATGGTGCTCGACCACCAGGCTGTGCTCAAGCCGACCACGTCCGTCCATCGCCAGCAGCAGCTCCACCGGCTTGCCGGAATAGGCGGGGATATCGGCGAACTGACGGGAAAGAAAGGCGTATCGGGGCACCTTGTCGCCGGGGATAATGCGCCAACCGCTCAGGGGCGCATCGATGGGCTCAATGGCCGCCTGAGGATACCAGTCGGCCAGCAGCCCGGGCACATCGGCTCGGGGATCGGCATTGGCGGTGCCGTTCAACACCACCAACAGCAGCAGGGAAGCAAGCAGCAGTACCCGCGACATAGAGGAAAGCCATAATTGTCATTTCAGTTGCACAATATAATGTTAAAAAATGGCAACGATCGGATTGATCCAGATCAGTGGGAGGGAGAGAAGCCGGAAATAAACAACAAGGCGGGGAAATGCGGGACCAGGAAAAGAAAAAGCCGGGCTGGGCCCGGCTTTTGGTTTTTATTCTTCAGAAGCAACTGCTTCAGTGGCCTCGACGTCGCGACCTACCAGCTCGATATAAGCCATAGGGGCGTTGTCGCCGGCGCGGAAACCGCACTTCAGGATGCGGGTGTAACCACCCGGGCGCTCCTGGTAGCGGGGTCCCAGTTCGTTGAACAGTTTGCCAACCACTTCGCTGTCGCGAGTACGGGCAAATGCCAGGCGACGGTTAGCAACGCTGTCGCTCTTGGCCAGTGTGATCAGAGGTTCAACCACACGACGCAGCTCTTTAGCCTTGGGCAGAGTCGTCTTGATAACTTCATGACGAACCAAGGAGCTGGCCATGTTACGGAACATGGCCTGACGATGGCTGCTGTTCCGGTTCAGTTGACGACCACTCTTACGATGGCGCATGACCTAATCCTTCCTAACTAAATCTGTAAAACCCGTGATCCGGTTTATTCATCAGCGATGCTGGCAGGCGGCCAGTTCTCCAGGCGCATGCCCAGAGACAAACCACGAGACGCCAACACGTCTTTAATCTCGGTAAGAGATTTTTTACCCAGGTTGGGAGTCTTCAGCAGCTCCACCTCGGTACGCTGTACCAGATCACCAATGTAATGGATCGCTTCTGCCTTCAGACAGTTCGCAGAGCGAACGGTCAGTTCCAGATCGTCGACAGGACGCAGCAGGATAGGATCGAACTCAGGCTTGTCTTCTTTCTCTTCCGGTTCGCTCACGTCACGCAGATCCACGAAGGCTTCCAGCTGTTCGGCCATGATGGTGGCCGCACGACGGATGGCTTCTTCCGGATCCAGAGTGCCGTTGGTTTCCATGTCGATAACCAGCTTGTCCAAATCGGTACGCTGTTCGACACGGGCCGCCTCAACATTGTAGGCGATACGAACCACGGGGCTGTAGGCCGCATCCAGCAGCAGGCGTCCGATGGGACGCTCGTCGTCTTCGGTGTGGGCGCGGGCGGCGGCGGGAATATAGCCGCGGCCACGCTGCACCTTAAGACGCATGCTGATTTCGGCCTCGTCCCCTGTCAGATGACAGATGACGTGGTCTGGGTTAACGATCTCGACGTCATCACCGTGGGTGATGTCGCCTGCAGTTACGGGACCTGCACCAGTTTTGGTCAGAGACAGGGTCACTTCGTCCTTGCCTTCCAGCTTGACAGCAACCTCTTTGAGGTTCAGCAGGATTTCCAGGATATCTTCCTGGATACCTTCCTTGCTGCTGTACTCGTGCAGCACACCGTCGAGTTCGACTTCGGTGATGGCACAACCCGGCATGGAAGAAAGCAGAATACGACGCAGCGCATTACCCAATGTATGACCAAAGCCACGCTCCAGCGGCTCGAGAGTCACTTTGGCATGAGTCGGGCTGATCTGTTCGATATCAACCAGACGCGGCTTAAGAAAATCTGTTACAGAACCCTGCATTGTGTCCTCTCTTAGAAGCTAGCTTTACTTGGAGTAAAGCTCGACGATCAGCTGTTCGTTAATCTCGGCAGACAGGTCGCTACGCTCAGGCAGACGCTTGTAAACGCCTTGCATGTTGGTAGCGTCAACTTCTACCCAGGTCGGCTTTTCACGTTGACCGGACACTTCCAGAGCGGCTTTGATCCGGGCTTGTTTCTTAGCCTTCTCACGAACGCTGACTACGTCCTCGGGAGAAACTTGGAAGGAAGGAATGTTCACAACCTTACCGTTCACCAGGATAGCCTTGTGGCTGACCAGCTGACGGGACTCGGCGCGGGTGGCACCAAAACCCATACGGTAAACAACGTTGTCCAGACGACCTTCCAGCAGCTGCAGCAGGTTCTCACCAGTGTTGCCTTTCAGGCGGGCAGCTTCTTTATAGTAGTTGCGGAATTGCTTTTCCAGTACGCCGTAGATGCGACGAACTTTCTGCTTTTCACGCAGCTGTACACCGTAGTCGGACAGGCGCGGCTTGCGGGCGCCATGTTGACCGGGTGCGGTATCAATTTTACATTTTGAATCGATCGCGCGAACGCCTGACTTCAGGAAGAGGTCAGTGCCCTCACGACGGCTCAGTTTGAGCTTGGGACCCAGATATCTTGCCATGTTCTTTCTCCAACTATCCTACAAGAAGGGTTATACGCGACGCTTCTTGGGAGGACGACAACCGTTGTGCGGGATGGGAGTCACATCGGTGATGTTGGTGATGCGGAAACCTGCCGCATTCAACGCACGGATGGATGACTCACGGCCCGGACCCGGACCCTTCACCATTACTTCCAGGTTCTTAACACCGTATTCCTTGGCAATTTCACCAGCGCGCTCGGCAGCTACCTGAGCAGCGAACGGGGTGGACTTGCGGGAACCACGGAAACCTGAACCGCCGGCGGTTGCCCAAGACAGAGCATTACCCTGACGATCGGTAATAGTTACTATGGTGTTGTTGAAAGATGCATGAACGTGGGCAATGCCATCGCTCACCTGCTTTTTGATGCGCTTGCGTGCACTACGAGCCGGAGTTTTAGCCATGATCTACCTTCCCGTTATTTCTTGATCGGTTTACGAGGACCTTTACGCGTGCGGGCGTTGGTCTTGGTGCGCTGACCGCGAACGGGTAGGCTGCGACGATGACGCAGACCTCGGTAACAACCCAGGTCCATCAGACGCTTGATGTTCATGGATACTTCGCGGCGCAGGTCACCTTCTACGGTGAACTTGGCCACTTGTTCACGCAGAAGTTCGATCTGCGCTTCATCCAATTCTTTAATTTTCACATCCTCAGCGATACCGGCTGCAGCACAAATGGCTTTAGAGCGGGTACGGCCGACGCCATAAATAGCAGTCAAAGCGATGACGGCGTGTTTATGGTCAGGAATGTTAATGCCAGCGATACGGGCCACTATGCACTCCTACAAAATAACAAATAATAAGCCATTACAAAGCCCGTCTAGGATACGTAATGACTACACATACACCCAACAAAGGTGGCTGGCTACTTTAGCCAGCCTGCCTTCAACTTTCAAGTTAAACCGTAACTTTTTTAGCCTTGGCGCTGTTTGTGCTTGGGCTCAGAGCAGATCACCCGCACCACACCGTGGCGCTTGATGATCTTGCAGTTACGGCAGATTGCCTTAACGGAAGCACGGACTTTCATTGCTTAACTCCGTAAATAACCGAACCTTAACGGTTGTAGCCTTTCAGGTTCGCTTTTCTCAGGACATCGCCATACTGGTGGGACATCATGTGGGTTTGCACCTGAGCCATGAAATCCATGATGACGACCACAATAATCAACAGCGAGGTACCACCAAAGTAGAACTGGACGTTCCAGGCTGTCATCAAAAACTGTGGAACCAAACAGACAAAGGTAATGTACAGGGCACCGACCAGGGTCAGGCGAGTCATCACTTTGTCGATATAGCGCGCTGTTTGCTCACCCGGACGGATCCCCGGGATGAAAGCACCACTCTTCTTCAGGTTGTCTGCCGTTTCGCGCGGATTGAACACCAGCGCGGTGTAGAAGAAACAGAAGAAGATGATGGCAGCGGCATACAACATCACGTACAGCGGCTGGCCGGGTTGCAGCGTGAGCGACAGCTCCTGCAGCAGGTTGGCAAACCACCCCTGCCCCTGACCGAACCAAGAGGCTACGGTACCCGGAAACAGGATGATGCTGGATGCAAAAATTGCCGGAATAACCCCCGCCATGTTCACTTTCAAGGGCAGGTGTGTACTCTGTGCCGCAAATACCTGGCGACCCTGTTGACGCTTGGCGTAGTTCACCACGATGCGGCGCTGGCCACGCTCAACAAAGACCACGAAATAGGTTACCGCAAACACAATCACGGCCAGCAGCAACAGCAACAGAATGTGCAATTCCCCCTGACGCGCCTGCTCTGCCGTGGCACCAATGGCCGATGGCAGACCGGCAACAATACCCACGAAGATAATCAACGAGATACCATTGCCAATGCCTCGCTCGGTAATCTGCTCACCCAACCACATCAGGAACATGGTACCGGTGACCAGGCTCACCACCGCCGTGAAATAGAAACCGAAACCCGGGTTTACCACGAGTCCCGGCATCATGTTCGGCAGACCGGTGGCGATACCGATGGCCTGGATGGTGCCCAGAACAAGGGTGCCATACCGGGTGTACTGACTGATCTTGCGACGGCCTGATTCACCTTCCTTCTTGAGCTCGGCCAAGGCGGGGTGAACCACAGTCAGCAGCTGGATGATGATGGATGCCGAAATATACGGCATTATCCCCAGCGCCAGTATGGACGCTCGTTCCAGGGCGCCACCACTGAACATGTTGAACATTTCAATGATGGTGCCCTGTTGTTGCTGGAACAAGTCGGCAAGTACGGCGGCGTCAATCCCAGGAATAGGCACGTAGGAGCCGGCACGGAACACGATGATCGCGATCAGAACGAAAAGCAGACGGCTTTTCAGTTCACTCAGCCCGCCCTGTGCGTTTTTAGCATCTAATCCTGGTTTCTTGGCCATAGTACTTATTATTCCTCGATTTTTCCGCCGGCGGCTTCGATGGCAGCACGGGCACCCTTGGTGACGCCCAGACCAACCACAGTCACTTGACGGTCAATGGTGCCAGACAGAACCACTTTGGCAAACTGGATGTTCTTGGTGATCACGCCAGCTTGCTTCAGGGTGTTCAGGTCCACCACTTCGCCTTCAACTTTCGCCAGTTCGCTCAGACGTACTTCTGCACTGACCAGGCCTTTGCGCGAAGTAAAACCAAACTTCGGCAGACGCTGTTTCAGCGGCATCTGACCGCCTTCGAAACCGTTACGAACCTTGCCACCGGAACGGGACTTCTGACCCTTGTGGCCACGGCCACCGGTCTTGCCCAGGCCAGAACCGATACCACGGCCTACGCGCTTGGCAGAAGGCTTGGATCCGGCGGCAGGAGACAGAGTATTCAAACGCATGCGATTACTCCTCAACCTTAACCATGTAGTAAACCTGGTTGATCATACCGCGTACGCAAGCTGTGTCTTCCAGCTCGACGGTGTGACCAATGCGACGCAGACCCAGGCCACGCAGCGTTGCCTTGTGCTTAGGCAGACGGCCGATGGAGCTACGAGTCTGAGTTACTTTTACAGTCTTGTTAGCCATGGCGCATTACCCCAGAATCTGTTCAACAGTCAGGCCACGCTTGGCAGCGACTTGCTCGGGCGACTTCATATGAGTCAGAGCGTCGATGGTAGCGCGAACTACGTTGTTCGGGTTGGTGGAACCGTAGGTTTTGGCCAGTACGTTGTGTACACCGGCCACTTCCAGCACGGCGCGCATGGCGCCACCGGCGATGATACCGGTACCTTCGGAAGCGGGCTGCATAAACACGTTGGAACCAGAGTGACGGCCCTTCACCGGATGGAACAGGGTGCCGTGATTCAGTTCAACTTTACGCATGTTACGACGAGCCTGTTCCATCGCCTTTTGAATGGCGGCAGGAACTTCACGGGCTTTACCGTAACCAAAACCAATACGACCGTTACCGTCACCTACCACAGTCAATGCGGTGAAGGAGAAGATACGACCACCCTTAACTACTTTTGATACACGGTTAACTGCAATCAGCTTTTCTTGCAGTTCACCGGCTTGAGCTTCGATTTTTGCCATTTTCGACTCCACCCTTAGAACTGAAGACCAGCTTCACGAGCAGCGGCTGCCAGAGCGGCAACGCGACCGTGATATTGGAAACCGGAACGGTCAAAAGCGACGATGGTCACGCCTTTCTCAAGCGCGCGCTCAGCGATGGCTTTACCGACGACTGCGGCGGCCTCAACATTACCGGTATATTTCACTTGTTCACGAATTGACTTCTCCACGGTAGACGCGGAAGCCAGAACGGCTGAACTGTTCGGTGCAATAACCTGTGCATAGATGTGGCGCGGAGTACGGTGAACCACCAGGCGAGTCGCACCCAGTTCCAGCATCTTTTTGCGTGCTTTGGTAGCACGGCGGATACGAGCTGCTTTTTTGTCCATAGTGTTACCTTACTTCTTCTTGGCCTCTTTACTGCGCACCTGCTCGCCAAAGTAGCGAACACCTTTGCCCTTGTAGGGCTCGGGCTTGCGGTACGCACGAATATCGGCAGCAACCTGACCGATCAGCTGTTTGTCGGCAGACTTGAGAACGATCTCGGTCTGGGAAGGACATTCAGCGGTCACGCCGTCAGGCAGTGCATGCTCAACCGGGTGAGAGAAACCCAGAGACAGGGCAACGGCGTTGCCTTTCATCTGGGCGCGATAACCTACACCAACCAGCTGCAGCTTGCGTTCGAAGCCTTGGGTAACACCCACAACCATGTTGTTGACCAGGGCACGGGCGGTACCGGCCTGGGCGTCGGCGCCGGCGGCATTGCCACGGGGCACGAACTTCAACAGGTTGTCTTCCTGGCTGATTTCAACAGCAGCATTGATGGTACGATTCAGAGTACCCTTGCCACCCTTGACGGTGATTTCCTGACCGTTCAACGTCACTTCTACGCCGGCAGGAATTTCGATAGGTGCCTTAGCAACGCGAGACATATCCTACTCCTTAAGCAACGTAGCAGATGATCTCACCACCCATACCGGCTTTACGCGCGGCACGGTCGGTCATCACACCCTTGGACGTGGAAACGATGGCAACACCCATACCTGCCATAACCTTCGGCAGCTCGTCGCGCTTCTTGTAGATGCGCAGACCAGGGCGGCTGACGCGCTGCAGGGTTTCCACCACCGGCTGGCCCTGGAAGTACTTCAGGGTCACTTCCAGCTCGGCTTTGGTTTCACCAGCAACATTAAAGTCAGCAATGTAACCTTCTTCTTTCAGGACTTTGGCGATAGCCACTTTGACCTTGGAAGAAGGCATGGTGACAGCAACTTTGTTGGCTGCCTGACCGTTGCGGATGCGGGTCAGCATATCCGCGATCGGATCTTGCATGCTCATTGTGTATTACTCCCGTGTTCGCTTACCAAGAAGCCTTCTTCAGGCCCGGAATTTCACCCTTCATCATCAGTTCGCGCACCTTAATGCGGCTCAGACCGAACTTCCGCAGGAAACCGTGCGGACGACCGGTGATGTTGCAGCGGTTACGCTGACGAGAGGGACTTGCGTCACGGGGCAGTTGCTGCAGTTTCAGCACTGCATCCCAACGCGCTTCGTCAGAAGTTTTCACGTCAGAAATGATGTCTTTCAGTGCTTGACGCTTGGCTGCGTACTTGTCAGCCAGCTTTGCGCGCTTGACTTCGCGAGCTTTCATTGATTGTTTTGCCATAACCCTACACCTTACTTACGGAATGGGAAGTCAAAGGCAGCCAGCAGAGCACGACCTTCTTCGTCTGACTGGGCAGTGGTGGTGATGGTGATGTCCAGACCACGCACACGATCTACCTTGTCATAATCGATTTCAGGGAAAATGATTTGCTCGCGTACACCCATGGAGTAGTTACCACGGCCATCGAACGATTTCGGGTTCAGGCCACGGAAGTCACGGATCCGGGGGATAGAGATGCAAATCAGACGCTCCAGGAACTCCCACATGCGCTCGCCGCGCAGAGTTACTTTACAACCAATGGGGTAGCCTTCACGGATCTTGAAGCCAGCAACGGATTTACGAGCTTTGGTGATCAACGGCTTTTGACCGGAAATGGCGGCCAGATCGGCAGCGGCATTGTCCAGGATCTTTTTATCAGCCAGGGCTTCACCCACACCCATGTTCAGGGTGATTTTCTCAATCCGAGGGACTTGCATGATAGTCTTGTACCCGAACTGGCTTGTCAGTTCTTTTACTACATTTTCGTTGTAGTAATCATGCAGTTTCGCCATCGTATAAACTCCAATTACTTCACAAGTTCGCCGGTGGATTTGAAGAAACGGACTTTTTTGCCGTCTTCAATCCGGAAACCAACGCGATCAGCCTTGCCGGAGGCAGGGTTGAACAGCGCTACGTTAGACACGTCGATCGGTGCTTCCAGGTCGATGATACCGCCAGCCTGACCCAGTTGGGGCACGGGCTTCTGGTGTTTCTTGACCAGGTTGATACCTGCGACGATAACCTTACCTTCTTGAGTCAGGACTTTGGTGACGGTGCCACGCTTGCCTTTGTCTTTGCCGGTAAGAATGATGACTTCGTCATCGCGACGGATTTTTGCTGCCATCGTTGACTCCTTACAGTACTTCAGGTGCCAGTGAAACAATCTTCATGAACTTCTCAGAGCGAAGTTCACGAGTCACCGGTCCAAAAATACGAGTACCGATCGGCTGGTGATTGTTGTTCAAAATCACGGCCGCATTACGGTCGAAACGGATGACAGAGCCGTCCGGACGACGAACGCCTTTACGAGTGCGTACGACCACCGCGTTCATTACATCACCTTTCTTAACCTTACCGCGCGGAATCGCTTCCTTGACGGTAACCTTGATGATGTCGCCGATGCCGGCGTAACGGCGGTGCGAACCACCCAGGACCTTAATACACATTACGCTGCGCGCACCGGAATTGTCGGCCACGTCCAGCATACTTTGCATTTGGATCATGTTAGTGCTCCGCTAAAGTGACTACTTTAAAACCCTTTTCGGGATGTTGGCTGCCAAAGAAGGCGCGGCATTATATCACCATGAATCCGGAAAAGGTAGGGTAAAAAACAAACGGCCCATCGCTGGGCCGTTTGCGTGGCAAGTATACCAGAGATCGTCAGGCTTTCACCGGACGCTCAATGATTTTTACCAGGGTCCAAGACTTGGTCTTGGAGATCGGACGACACTCGCGGATGGTCACGACGTCGCCGGTCTTGCACTCGTTGTTCTCGTCATGAACGTGCAGCTTGGTAGTGCGCTTGATGTACTTCCCGTAGATCGGGTGCTTCACGAAGCGGTTGATAGCCACAGTGATGGACTTGTCCATCTTGTCGCTCACTACACGGCCCTGCAGAGTACGAATGTTTTGTTCGCTCATCTTAGGCACCTGCCTTTTGGTTCAGAACAGTCTTCACACGCGCGATGTCGCGACGTACCTTTTTGAGGTTGTGGGTCTGAGCCAGCTGACCGGTGCTTGCTTGCATGCGCAGGTTGAACTGCTCGCGCAGCAGGCCCAGCAGCTCCTGGTTCAGTTCTTCAACACTCTTTTCACGCAGATCTTGTGCTTTCATCACATCACCGTCCGAGTTACGAAAGTGGTCCTAACGGGCAGCTTGGCAGCCGCCAGTGCAAAGGCTTCGCGAGCCAGTGACTCAGGTACACCGTCCATCTCGTACAGGACACGACCCGGCTGGATCTGGGCGACCCAGTACTCCACGTTACCCTTACCTTTACCCATACGTACTTCGAGGGGCTTTTCGGTGATGGGCTTGTCCGGGAAAATACGGATCCAGATCTTGCCTTGACGTTTAACGTGACGAGTCATCGCACGACGGGCTGCTTCGATCTGACGAGCAGTGATACGTCCACGAGTAGTCGCCTTCAGACCAAAGGAACCAAAGGAAATCTGGTTGCCTGAGGTCGCCACACCGCGGTTACGGCCTTTGTGGACTTTACGGAATTTCGTACGTTTTGGTTGCAACATGTCCGAGTCTCCTTACTTACCGCGGCCTTTGCGCTTGGGCTTGGCCGGGGCTTGCGGCTCCTGGGCAACGGCCTGCAGGCCACCCAGTACCTCACCCTTGAAGATCCAAACCTTTACGCCGATGATGCCGTAAGTGGTAGATGCTTCAGAAGTTGCGTAGTCGATGTCGGCACGCAGGGTGTGCAGAGGCACACGACCTTCACGGTACCATTCGGTACGCGCGATTTCAGCGCCGCCCAGACGACCGCTCACTTCCACCTTGATGCCTTTGGCGCCGATGCGCATGGCGTTTTGAACGGCGCGCTTCATGGCACGACGGAACATCACGCGGCGCTCCAGCTGGGAGGCGATAGAATCGGCTACCAGCTGACCGTCCAGCTCAGGCTTACGCACTTCGGAAATGTTGATCTGAGCAGGCACACCAGCCAGGTTGGCTACGTGCTTGCGCAGTTTTTCCACGTCTTCGCCTTTCTTGCCGATCACGACGCCGGGACGAGCGGTGTGGATGGTCACACGGATGCTCTTCGCCGGACGCTCGATCACGATCCGAGAAACGGAGGCGTTTTTCAGTTCCTTGTTCAGGTACTGACGTACTTGAAAATCGCTGTGCAGGTTGTCAGCGAAGTCCTTGGTATTCGCAAACCAGGTCGAGTTAAAAGGCTTGGTGATCCCTAAGCGAATACCATTCGGGTGTACTTTCTGGCCCATTGCTTATCTCCTAGCCTCTTAGCGGTCGGACACAACCACAGTGATGTGGCTGGTACGCTTCATGATACGGTCCGCGCGGCCCTTGGCACGAGGACGAATACGCTTCATGGTGGGACCTTCGTCAACGAAGATCTTGGCCACTTTCAGCTCATCGATATCCGCACCTTCATTGTGCTCGGCATTGGCAATGGCAGATTCCAGAACTTTCTTCACCAGAACGGCAGCCTTTTTCGGGCTGAAAGCCAGGACATTCAGTGCCTTGTCTACGGACAGACCGCGAACTTGATCGGCTACCAGGCGCGCCTTCTGGGCAGAAGTACGAGCAAAGCGGTGTTTAGCTATAGCTTCCATCTGTTACCCCTTAACGCTTCTTGGCCTTCTTATCGGCGGCATGGCCACGATAAGTACGAGTCGGTGCAAATTCACCCAGCTTGTGACCGATCATTTCATCGGAAACGTAGACAGGTACGTGCTGACGACCATTATGGACAGCGATGGTCAAACCGATCATGTTCGGAATGATCATTGAACGACGGGACCAAGTTTTGATTGGCTTTTTATCCCCGCTTTCCACCGCTTTCTCTACCTTCTTCAGCAAGTGCAGGTCGATAAACGGACCTTTCTTGAGAGAACGTGGCATGGTGATACCTCTAAAAAACTATTACTTGTTACGGTGACGTACCACGAACTTGTCGGTACGCTTGTTTTTACGGGTCTTGGCGCCCTTGGTCGGTTTACCCCAAGGAGTAACCGGGTGACGGCCACCAGAGGTACGACCCTCACCACCACCGTGCGGGTGGTCTACCGGGTTCATCGCCACACCACGTACGGTCGGGCGAACACCACGCCAGCGCTGAGCACCGGCTTTACCCAATTGACGCAGCATGTGCTCGGCGTTGCCCACTTCACCCAGGGTAGCGCGGCACTCGGCCAGTACTTTACGTACTTCGCCGGAACGCAGACGCAGGGTGACGTAGTTACCTTCACGCGCCAGGATCTGGGCGTAGGTACCGGCGGAGCGAGCGATTTGCGCGCCTTTGCCAGGCTTCATCTCGATGGCGTGCACGGTGCTACCCACGGGGATGTTGCGCATCGGCAGGCAGTTACCGGCCTTGATCGGGGCAGCATCGCCGGACAGCAGCTGGTCGCCGGCCTGAACGCCTTTCGGGGCCAGGATGTAGCGACGCTCGCCGTCTGCGTACAGCACCAAGGCGATGTTGGCGGAGCGGTTCGGATCATATTCCAGACGCTCTACCTTGGCCGGGATACCGTCTTTGTTGCGCTTGAAGTCAACGATACGGTAGTGCTGCTTGTGACCACCACCGATGTGACGGGTGGTGATGCGGCCAGCGTTGTTACGACCACCGGTCTTGGACTTTTTGTCCAGCAGCGGGGCGAACGGCTTGCCTTTGTACAGATCCGGGTTGGTGATCTTGACCACATGACGGCGACCCGGAGAAGTAGGCTTACATTTTACGATTGCCATTACTGATTACTCCTCTCTTACTCGGCACCGCCGATGAAGTCGATGTCCTGACCTTCTTTCAGGGTCACGTAGGCTTTTTTCCAGTCGGAACGTTGGCCCATGCGGTTGCCGGTACGCTTGGTTTTACCCTTGACCAGCAGAGTGCGGACATCTTTGACTTCAACTTCGAACAGCTTCTCGACCGCGGCTTTTACTTCAGCCTTGGTAGCGTCCTTGGCGACCTTGAACACGATAGTGTTGGTCTTTTCGGCCACCATGGTGCTTTTTTCAGAGATATGCGGCGCCTTCAGAACTTTCAGAATACGCTCTTCACGGATCATGCCAGCATCTCCTCGATTTGCTTAACTGCGTCGGCAGTTACCAGTACCTTGTCGAACGCGATCAGAGAAACGGGGTCGATACCGGCCACGTCGCGCACGTCAACCTTGTACAGGTTGCGGGCGGCCAGGAACAGGTTCTCGTCCACTTCGGCAGTCACGATCAGAACATCGTTCAGATCCCACTGCTTCAGCTTGGCAACCAGTTCTTTGGTTTTCGGGGCTTCAACACCGAACTTCTCAACCACGATCAGACGCTCTTGACGTACCAGCTCGGAGAGGATGCTCTTGATGGCACCACGGTACATCTTCTTGTTGACCTTCTGGCTGTGATCCTGCGGCTTGGCCGCGAAGGTCACACCACCGGAACGCCAAATCGGAGAGCGGATGGTACCGGCACGGGCCCGGCCGGTGCCTTTTTGACGCCACGGTTTTTTACCGCCGCCAGACACTTCGGAACGGGTCTTCTGAGCACGAGTACCTTGACGAGCGCCTGCTGCATAGGCCACAACAACCTGGTGCACCAGCGCTTCGTTGAACTCACGCCCGAAGGTAGTTTCGGAAACTTCAAGAGCGCCTTGCGCGTCTTTCATTACCAATTCCATTACTATCTCCTCAGACGTTACGCTTTAACGGCAGGTTTAACGATGACGTTGCCGTTAGTCGCACCCGGGACTGCACCTTTGATGAGCAGCAGGTTGCGATCAACATCAACGCGGACCACTTCCAGGTTCTGAGTGGTAACCCGCTCAGCACCCATGTGACCGGCCATTTTCTTGCCTTTGAACACGCGGCCCGGAGTCTGGTTCTGACCGATAGAACCCGGAGCACGGTGAGACAAGGAGTTACCGTGGGTCATGTCCTGAGTGCGGAAGTTCCAGCGCTTAACGGCGCCAGCGAAACCCTTACCCTTGGAAGTACCGGTAACGTCTACTTTCTTGACATCGGCGAAGATGTCGACTTTCAGCTCGGCACCGACTTCGATGCTCTCGCCTTCGCCTGAACCCAGGCGGAATTCCCACAGACCGCGGCCCGCGTCAACACCGGCTTTGGCGAAGTGACCCGCCTCCGGCTTGGTGATGCGGTTAGCTTTCTTGGTGCCAGTGGTCACCTGAATGGCAGCATAGCCATCCTTTTCCAGTGTTTTCACCTGGGTAACACGGTTGGCATCTACTTCGATAACGGTGACCGGGATGGACACGCCGTCTTCGGTGAAGACACGGGTCATACCCAGCTTACGACCTACTAGACCGATTGCCATTGATAAAACCTCTTTCCGTTATTAGCCCAGGCTGATCTGGACGTCTACGCCAGCAGCCAGATCCAGTCGCATCAGAGCATCGACAGTCTTGTCAGTCGGCTCAACGATATCAACCAGACGCTTGTGAGTGCGAATTTCATACTGATCACGTGCGTCTTTGTTCACGTGTGGAGAAATCAGTACGGTATAACGCTCTTTGCGCGTCGGCAGCGGGATAGGACCACGAACCTGGGCGCCAGTGCGCTTGGCAGTTTCTACGATCTCCGCAGTAGACTGGTCGATCAGGCGGTGATCGAACGCCTTCAGGCGGATACGAATTCTTTGGTTCTGCATTACCAGAGCTCCAATTGGGTAAAGAACATAAAATCAGCACCGCCTGCCCTTCCATGCGAAAGAGGGGGTGTGATTTAACAACGGTGCCCACCATATCGGGGGCCTGTAAAGAGCCAGGAGCTACCTGACGTGAGCCTTATCGGCTCGCCTGGTAATAAACCAAGCGAGCGGCATTATACGGATCTGGCCGGCGGTTGCAAGCCGGCCGCGGACTTTTTAAGCAACTTTCGCCTTGCCGATCAGGCCGGATTTGCCCTTCAGCATGATCTCCAGCGCCACTTCGTCGCAGGCGTGCTGACGGGGGCAGAGATCGCAGTCCTTCATCACCTTCTCGGGCAGCAAGGTCTTGCTGGTGGTGGAAAAACCGAGCTTCATAAAGAACTCCGGCACCCGGGTCAGCACGATGACCCGGTCGATGGCCATGTCCTCGGCTTTCTTGAGGATTTTCTCTACCAGGGCCCTGCCCTGGCCCTGGCCCTGGAAGCCGGGCTCCACGCCCAGGGAGCGGATCTCCGCCAGGCCGGTGTCGTACACATAGAGGGAGGCACAGCCGCTGATCTGGCCCTGGGTTTCGGCCACGGCGAACTCGCCTACCGCCTGTACCAGCTCCTTGCGGGTACGGGGCAGGTTCTCGCCGATATTGGCCCAGTAGTTGACCATCCGCTCGATGGCGTCCAGATCGGTGAGGCGGGCGCTGCGCACATGGATACCGGAGGTATCACGCTGCGTCAGCCGGCGTTCGGCGCTGGTGAGGGCGAACTCCACCTGGGCCGGCGCGGCGCCGCCCAGGGCGCAGCGGCTGGCCAGGCTGGACTCCAGCGACAGCCGGGGATAGACGTCCTCCTCGATCACCGGGCTGAACTGCTTGAAGTCCTCCAGCGGCAGCTCTTCCATCGGCAGCTTCTTGCCGATGGCGTGCACCACTATGGCGCCGACGATATGGTGCGCCTCGCGGAAGGGAATGCCCTTGGACACCAGGTAATCGGCCATCTCGGTGGCGTTGGAATAGCCGCCCTGGGCCGCTTCCCGGGTTTTCTCCTCGTTGACTTTGATGTCGTGCAGCACCATCTCGGCCATTTCCAGGCAGTCGTACCAGGTATCCAGGGCGTCGAACAGCCCTTCCTTGTCTTCCTGCATGTCCTTGTTGTAGGCCAGGGGCAGCGCCTTCAGGGTCATCATCATGCCCGCGTAGGCGCCGAACACCCGCCCGCTCTTGCCGCGAATAAGCTCCAGGGCGTCCGGGTTCTTCTTCTGGGGCATCAGCGAGGAGCCGGAGGTGACCCGGTCGGACAGCTCGAGGAAGCCGGACTCGCCGGAGTTGTAGAAAATCAGATCCTCGGCGAAGCGCGACAGGTGCATCATGGAGTTGCAGGCGCAGTTCATCAGCTCCAGCACGTGATCCCGGTCGGACACCGAGTCCAGGCTGTTGCGGGTGGGCGAGGAAAAGCCGAGGGAGTGGGCCAGCTCGTGCCGGTCGATGGGGAAGCCGGTGCCGGCCAGGGCGCCGGAGCCCAGGGGGCAGGTGTCCATGCGCTTGTAGGCGTCCTGCAGCCGGGTGTAGTCCCGCTCCAGCATCTCCACGTAGGCCAGGCACCAGTGGGCGAAAGTGACCGGTTGGGCCCGCTGCAAATGGGTGTAGCCGGGCAGCACGGTGCCCTGCTGCTGGCGGGCCACCGCCACCAGTTGCTTCTGCATGGCGTCCAGCTTGGCCAGCAGCGGCGGCACCTGCTGTTTGCACCACAGCTTGAGATCGGTGGCCACCTGGTCGTTGCGGCTGCGGCCGGTGTGCAGCTTCTTGCCCAGGTCGCCGACCGCGGTGATCAGATGACCTTCCACCCAGGAGTGGATGTCTTCCGCGTCGGAGTGCAGGATCTGGCTGGGATCTTCCATCACCTTGAGCTTGAGATCGTTGAGCGCCAGCTCAATCTTCTGCTGCTCCTCGTTGGTCAGCACCCCGGTCTTGGCCAGGGCCCGGGACCAGGCGATGGAGCCGACGATGTCCTGCTCCGCCAGACGATAGTCGAAACGCAAAGAATCATTGAACTGCTTGAACTTGGCATCTGCCGCCTGGCTGAAACGCCCACCCCAAAGTGCCATAACCTTTTTACTCCTTGACGACATTACTGAATTCGGTCCTGTGACGGTTGCACAGGTGATAGACCGGCGGGCCAAATCGGCTCGGCCCGGGCTGCATATGCAGAGTGCGGCCATTATATAAACACAGGGGGCGTTATGCCCCCTTTATCTTTTGCTGCCAGATATCCTGGCCACAAGCGGTAAACCGCTCGCCTGTCTCTTGGTCAGCAATCTTCGTTGACTGTTGATCGAAGCAGTTGTCGACCAAAGGGCTCTCCTCCCTATCGCTCCGCTGCCGCCTGCTGGCACTACCATCAGACGGCGTCGGGGCTGGAAAGAGGCAACTGGGATTGCCTCCGCCGACCGTCACATGCCAGGGATGGCATGTGTCGAGCGACACAGGGATGTGCTTGAAGCGTGTCGGCGGAGGTAGCCCAGTTACCTCTTTATCTACGGTTACAGTCAAGCACCGGATCAGTGACCAAAGCGCCAGCCTGTCGACCTGTAGCTCTCTATTTAAAAGGGGGCCTCAGCCCCCTTTGTCATCTTTTGTTTATTTCTGCTGGTTTTTCAGCGCCTTGATCCGGCTGGCCAGGGAGTACAGGCGGATAAAGCCTTCGGCGTGGCTCTGATCGTACACCTCGTCCTCGCCGAAGGTGGCGAACTCTTCGGAGTACAGGCTGTTGGGCGAGCGCTTCTTGATGGCGGTAACCTGGCCCTTGTACATTTTCAGCACCACTTCACCGGACACGTCCTCGGCGATGGCTTCGGCAGAGGCCAGCAGCGCCTTACACAGCGGGGTGAACCAGCGGCCGTCGTACACCAGGTGGGAGAACTCGGCACCCACCTTTTCGCGCCAGGCGCGGGTCGGCTTGTCCAGCACCAGCTCCTCGACGGCGCGCAGGGCGGCCATCATCACGGTGCCGCCGGGGGTTTCGTAGCAGCCGCGCGACTTCATGCCCACCAGGCGGTTCTCGACGATGTCGACCCGGCCCACGCCGTGCTTGGCGGCACGCTCGTTCAGGGTCACCAGCACCTGGTAGGGGCTCATGGCCTGGCCGTCGACGGCGACCACGCGGCCTTTTTCCACGGTCAGGGACACGGTCTCGGCCTTGTCCGGAGCCTGCTCCGGGGAGACGGTCCAGGTCCAGGCCTGCTCGGAAGGCTCGTTCCAGGTGCTCTCCAGCTCGCCACCCTCGGTGGAGATGTGCCAGGCGTTGGCATCGCGGGAGTAGATCTTGGTGGCGCTGGCGGTGGTGGGGATCTTGCGCTCGGCCAGGTAGGCCAGCAGCTCTTCACGGCTGCGCATGGTCCAGATCCGCCAGGGGGCGATAATGGCCAGCTGGGGAGCCAGGGCGGCCACCGCGCCTTCAAAACGCACCTGGTCGTTGCCCTTGCCGGTGCAGCCGTGGGAGATGGCATCGGCGCCTTCGGCCAGGGCCACTTCCACCATCGCCTTGGCGATCACCGGGCGGGCCATGGAGGTGCCCAGCAGGTAGGTGCCTTCGTAGATGGCGCCGGTGGTCAGGGTCGGGTAGACGTAGTCGTTGACGAACTCGTCTTTCAGGTCCGCCACGATGCACTTGGAGGCACCGGAGGCGATCGCCTTCTGCTCGACGCCTTCCAGGTCTTCGGCGCCCTGGCCCACATCGGCCACGAAGGCCACCACTTCACAGCCTTCGTAGTTCTCTTTCAGCCACGGAATGATGGCCGAAGTGTCCAGACCGCCGGAATAGGCCAGCACGATTTTTTTGAATTGGCTCATTAATGAATATCCCTGTTAATCAGTGTCAGCAGCACGGCATTCTGGACGTGCATGCGATTTTCAGCTTGGTCGAGGATCAGGGAGGCGGGGCCGTCCATCACCTCGGAAGTTATTTCCCACTCCCTGTGGGCGGGCTGGCAATGCAGCACCTGTTTGGCTCCGGTTTTGTCGAGCAGGGCCTGGTTGACCTGGTACGGCATGAAGATCTCCTTCACCTGATCCAGGGGGGTATTATCGCCCATGGAAACCCAGGTGTCCGTATAGATCACGTCCGCGCCCTCGATATCGTCCAGGCTGTCGGTCACCCGTATTTTGGCGCCGCTGATCGCGGCCAGGGCCTCGGCCTCCTTCAGGATCTGGGCGTCCACGTTGTGCCCACGCGGGCAGGCGGCGGTGACGGTGGTGCCCAGGATGGCGCCGGTCAGCAACAGGGAGTTGGTGACGTTGTTGCCATCGCCCACATAGGCCAGGTGCACCTTGCTCAGATCATCGTGATGCTCGGCGATGGTCATGTAGTCGGCCAGCGCCTGGCAGGGATGATACAGGTTGCACAGGGAGTTGATCACCGGCACGGTAGCATATTTTGTCATTTCCACCAGTGTCTGATGGTCGAATACCCGGGCGACGATGGCGTCGCACCAGCGCGACAGGTTGGCGGCGAAATCCTGCACCGTTTCCCGCTTGCCCATGGCGCCGTTCTGGCTGTCCAGGTAGACCGCATGGCCACCCAGCTTGTTGATGCCGATGTCGAAGGTGACCCGGGTGCGCAGGGAGGGTTTTTCGAACAGGGTGACCACGCTCTTGCCCTTGAGGGCCTCGGCGTACTTGGCCGGATTGGCCTTGATCTCCATGGCCAGGGCAAGGAGCTGTTCGATCTGCTCCTTGCTGTAGTCCTTCATACTCAATAAATGCTGCATAAGGCCTCCTTAGTGGGAAATCCGGGTACCGTACTCGGATTCGCCCGCCAGCAGCGACAGCAGTTGCTCGGGGTAGCGCCAGCTGCCCACGGCCACCGGTTTGCCCAGGGTCTTGGTGGCCTTGAGCGCCGCCTTCACCTTGACTGCCATGCCGTCCTTGATAATGTCTTTTTCCATCAGTTCATTGGCGTCGGCCTCGGTCAGGTGGGCGATGCGCTGGCCCTTGCCGTCGAGGATGCCGCTCACGTCCGACAGCATCACCAGATCCGCGTCCAGGATCTCGGCGATGGCGGTGGCCGCCTGGTCCGCGTTCACGTTCATCAGCTTGCCGTCGAAGGTGATGCCGATGGAGCTGACGATGGGCAGGAAGCCGCCGGCCAGCAGGCTGTTCACCAGGGTGGCATCGCCGCCCTCGATCTGGCCCACGGCGCCCAGCTCGGGATCCAGCTGGCTGACCCGGCACAGGCCGCCGTCACCCAGGCACAGGCCGACCGAGGGGATTTCGTGGGCAATGGCCTGGGCCAGCAGCAGCTTGTTGGCGGTGCCGGCCAGGGCGCCGGCGATCACCGGGATCTGCTCGAAGGGGGTCACCCGCAGGCCGTTCTTCTTGGTAGAGGTCAGGCCCATGGCCTTGAGCTGGTTGTCCACCAGCACGCCGCCACCATGCACCAGCAGCAGGGGCCGGCTCACCTCGTCCAGAAAGGTTTTCAGGGTGGTGAACAGGGCCGCCAGGGCCTTGTCGCTTTCCAGCAGGGTGCCGCCCAGCTTGATCACCAGCGGTTGTTGATTTGCCATCTCTCGTTACTCCTTGATCAGACCCGCCACCGGCGAGAATCCCTGATGAATATTAATACACTGGATGGCCTGGCTGGCCGCTCCTTTCAGCAAATTGTCGATGGCCGACACCACGATCAGCTGGTTGCCGTCCCGTCCCCAGTGCAGATCGCAGAAGGGAGTGCCGGCCACGTCGTTGATCTGGGGCCACTGGCCGGCCAGGCGCACTATTTTCTGGCCGTCGTAGGCCTGGTGGTAGGCGGCGGCGATCTGCTGGTCGCTCACGCCGTCCTTCAACTGGACATAGACGGTGGCCAGGATGCCGCGGATAAAGTTGCCCAGGTGCGGCTGGAACACCACCTGCTTGCCCAGGTGGTGGCTGATCTCCGGCTGGTGGCGATGGTTGAACACCCCGTACGGCTTGAGGCTGACCTCGCAGAAGCTGTTATTCATGCTGGCCTTGCGCCCGGCCCCGCTGACGCCGGACACGGCGCTGATGATGGGGCGGGCACCTTCGGCGACAAGCCCCGCCTGCTGCAGCGGCTTGAGCGCGCTGAGCGAGGCGGTGGGGTAGCAACCGGGCACCGCTATCAGTTGGGCCGCCTTGATCGCCTCCTGGTTCCACTCGGCCAGGCCGTAGGCGGCCTTGGCCAGCCAGTCGCCATACTGGTGGTGGAAACCGTAGAACTGGTCATAGAAGCCTTCGCCGGGCACTCGGAAGGCACCGGAGAGGTCGAATACAGGAAGGCCCTTGGCCAGGAAGCCGGGCGCCAGGTCGTGGCTCACCTCATGGGCGGTGGCCAGCAGCACCAGATCCGCCTCGGTGTGGATGCGACTGATGGCCTCGTCGTCCAGGGGCAGCAGCGGCAGATCGATGATGCCGCGCCAGCGCGGATGCAGGCTGGTGAAGGGCTTGTGGGCATCCTGGCTGCCGTTGGACACATAGAGTCCGGCCAGGGTCAGGTGGGGGTGGCCATGGATCAGACCGGCCAGTTCGGCTCCGGTATAACCGCTGGCACCAATGATTGCAGCTTTTAACATGGTCGCGTCCGTAAATATCGATTCAGCTTGGTATAGATATGCAGGCCTCAGCCTAGCGCGTTTTCGGGCCCTGTGTCACCCTAGGGCAAAAGGATCAGGCGGGCTGTCGTCGTCGCTGTTGTGAGGAGGGGAAATGCATGGCCATCTGTTACGCTGGTTACCCGGAAAATGACAAGTCCGCAGCCTAGCAATAAAAACATATTTATGCAATTGTGTTGAATTTAAATTAGATAAAATCCCGACGGAGATCCCATGAAATCGCTCAACTTGCTGGACCTGTACCGCAGCATCATCGCCCTGCCCTCCATCAGCAGCACGGATCCCAGCTGGGACCAGAGCAACGAGCAGGTGATTCGTCTGCTGGCGGACTGGTTCAGCCAGCTCGGCTTTGAGGTGGAAGTGACCGAACTGCCCGATCTGCCCGGCAAGTTCAACCTGCTGGCC
The DNA here is from genome assembly GCF_002237365.1 of Zobellella denitrificans. Classification (GTDB taxonomy): domain Bacteria; phylum Pseudomonadota; class Gammaproteobacteria; order Enterobacterales; family Aeromonadaceae; genus Oceanimonas; species Oceanimonas denitrificans. Next base: position 12,605 of record NZ_NMUO01000027.1, on the reverse strand, counting down.
ACCAAGGGCAGCGGTGACGGCGGCCTGCTGCTGGCCGGCCACACCGATACGGTGCCCTTCGACCCGGGCCGCTGGAACAAGGACCCCTTCAAGGTCACCGAGGAAGGCAACCGCCTCTATGGCCTGGGCACCATCGACATGAAGGGCTTCTTCGCCTTTATAGTAGAAGCGCTCAAGGATCTGGATCTGAGCAAGCTCGACAAGCCCATCCGCATCCTCGCCACCGCCGACGAGGAAACCACCATGGCCGGCGCCCGGGCCATCGCCGGCGCCATGGCCATCAAGCCCGACTACGCGGTTATCGGCGAGCCCACCGGCCTGGTGCCGGTGATGATGCACAAGGGCCACATGTCGGAAGCCATCCGCATCACCGGCAAGAGCGGCCACAGCTCGGATCCGGCCAACGGCCTCAACGCCCTGGAAATCATGCACCAGGTAATGGGCCGGCTGCTCGACCTGCAGCGCCAGCTCAAGGAGAAGTACGCCAACCCCCACTTCAAGGTGCCCCAGCCCACCCTCAACCTGGGCCATATCCACGGCGGCGACAGCCCCAACCGCATCTGCGCCTGCTGCGAGCTGCACTTCGACATGAGGCCCATCCCCGGGGTCGGCCCCGACGAACTGATGGGGCTGCTGCACCATGCCCTGGAACCCATCAAGGAACAGTACCCGGGCGCGGTGGAGGTGAGCCACCTGCACGAGCCCATTCCTGCCTACGGCACCGATCCGGAGGCCGAGCTGGTCCGGGCCGCCGCCGAGATCACCGGCAACCCGGCGGAGGCGGTGAACTACTGCACCGAGGCGCCCTTCATCCAGCAACTGGGCTGCCAGACCATAGTGCTGGGCCCCGGCCATATCGCCCAGGCCCACCAGCCCGACGAATACCTGGATCTGTCCTTCGTCACCCCCACCGTCCAGGTGCTGCAACATCTGGTCAAACGCTTCTGTTTCAGTAAATAAATTACAGAATTTCCGGTCAACCCCGAAGTGGGATTGACCGGAACCGGGAAAAATGGCTAGATAAGTGGCAGAAGCGTCATCATTTTGTAATAAATTAACAAAAGAGGCAGATATGGATAATCATGCAGCACTCAGGGCCAACGTCGGTCTGCTGGGGCAGTTGTTGGGCGATACCATCAAGGCCCACCACGGCCAGGCCTTTCTCGACAAGATCGAGACCATCCGCCAGTTGGCCAAGTCGGCCCGGCAAGGCAACCAGGACGATCAGCAGCAGCTGCTGAGTACCCTGAAAAACCTGAGTGACGATGAGCTGCTGCCGGTGGCCCGCGCCTTCAACCAGTTTCTGAACCTGGCCAACGTGGCCGAGCAGTTCCATACCATTTCCCGGGAGTACCAGCGCAGCGCCGGCCCCAGCCCGCTGCACCAGGTGTTCGAGCGGCTCAAGGGCGCCGACATCGACGACAACCGCATCAAGGAGGCGGTGGCCGCCCTGGACATCGAGCTGGTGCTCACCGCCCACCCCACCGAAGTGACCCGCCGCACCTTTATCCACAAGCACGTGCAGCTCAACGACTGCCTGGCCGCCCTGGAGCTGGATCTGCCCGAGCCGGAAAAAGCGGAGATCCTGGCCCGGGTCGAGCAGCTGATCGCCCAGGCCTGGCACAGCAACGAGATCCGCTCCCTGCGCCCCACCCCGGTGGACGAGGCCAAATGGGGCTTCGCGGTGATCGAGAACAGCCTCTGGCCCGCCCTGCCCCGCTTCATTCGCCAGCTCGACCAGCAGTTGCACGACCACCTGGGCGTGCGCCTGCCGCTGGACGCCGCGCCGGTGCGCTTCGCCTCCTGGATGGGCGGCGATCGGGACGGCAACCCCTTCGTCACCGCCAAGGTCACCCGGGAAGTGCTGCTGCTCGGCCGCTGGATGGCCAGCTCCCTGTTCCTCAACGACATCCAGGAGCTGGTGTCCGAGCTGTCCATGTCGGAAGCCAACCGCGAACTCTACATCCAGAGCGGCGAGAGCGACGAACCCTACCGGGCGGTGCTGCGCCGGCTGCGGGAAGATCTGCGCGAAACCCTGATGCACCTCAACGCCAGGGTGCAGGGCCAGAAGACCGACGCCCGGGATCTGATCACCAGCACCGAACAGCTGCGCGAACCCCTGGAGCTGTGCTACCGCTCCCTGCACGAGTGTGGCCTCGGCATGATCGCCGACGGCCTGCTGCTGGACGTGATCCGCAAGGTCGCCTGCTTCGGCATCCACCTGCTCAAGCTCGACGTCCGCCAGGACGGCGACCGCCACACCCAGGCCCTGGCCGAGATCACCCGCTACCTGGGCCTGGGCGACTACGCCGAATGGAGCGAATCCGACAAGCAGGCCTTCCTGCTCAACGAACTCAATTCCCGCCGGCCGCTGCTGCCGCGCCAGTGGCAGCCCTCGGACGACACCAAGGAGGTGCTGGACACCTGCAGGGTCATCGCCGAGCACCCCCGCGATGCCTTCGGCATCTACATCATCTCCATGGCCGGCGCCCCCTCCGACGTGCTGGCAGTGCAGCTGCTGCTGAAGGAAGCCGGCGTCGACTTCCCGCTGCCGGTGGCGCCGCTGTTCGAAACCCTGGACGACCTCAACCGGGGCGCCGAGGTGATCGAGCAGCTGTACGCCCTGCCCTGGTACCGCGGCTACCTGCAGGGCCACCAGTACGTGATGATCGGTTATTCCGATTCCGCCAAGGACGCGGGCATGCTGGCCGCCGGCTGGGCCCAGTACAGCGCCATGGAACAACTGGTGAACCTGAGCGCGAAAGAGCAGGTCAAGCTGACCCTGTTCCACGGCCGGGGCGGCAGCCTGGGCCGGGGCGGCGGCCCCGCCCGCCAGGCGATCCTGGCGCAACCGCCCGGCTCCACCCTGGGCGGCCTGCGGGTCACCGAACAGGGCGAGATGATCCGCTTCAAGTTCGGCCTGCCCCAGGTGGCCATCGACAGCCTGGCGCTCTACGCCAGCGCCGTGCTCGAGGCCAACCTGCTGCCGCCGCCGGAGCCCGAACCCCAGTGGCGCGAGCTGATGGACACCATGGCCAGGGTCTCCTGCGATCATTACCGCTCGCTGATCCGCGGCGAGCCCGACTTCGTGCCCTATTTCCGCGCCGCCACCCCCGAGCTGGAGCTGGGCAAGCTGCCGCTGGGCTCGCGTCCGGCCAAGCGCAAACCCAACGGCGGGGTGGAAAGCCTGCGCGCCATCCCCTGGATCTTCGCCTGGACCCAGAACCGGCTGATGCTGCCCGCCTGGCTGGGCGCCCACAAGGGGCTGGAGCGGGCCATCGAGGACGGCCACGAAAGCACCCTGGTGGCGATGAACAAGCGCTGGCCCTTCTTCCGCGCCCGCCTGGACATGCTGGAGATGGTGTTCCTCAAGGCCGACCTGGGCCTGGCCGCCTACTACGACAGCGTGCTGGTGCCGGAAGCGCTCAAGCCCCTGGGCACGCGCCTGCGGGAAGAGCTGAAGGCAAGCATGGATCTTATCCTGCAACTGAAGGAAGAGGCCGAGCTGCTCTCCGACCAGCCCTGGATCAAGGAATCCATCAAGCTGCGCAACCCCTACACGGATCCGCTCAACGTGCTGCAGGCCGAACTGCTCAAGCGTTCCCGCCAGCAGGGTGAGATCCACCCGGTGCTGGACCAGGCGCTGATGGTCACCATCGCCGGCATCGCCGCCGGCATGCGCAATACCGGCTAATATAAAAGGGTAAGAGGGCGCAGCCCTTGAGCTGACACTTGTCAACCGAGCCCGGTCGTCGCAGACTGGGCTTTTTTATATGCACGGAAATCACGCTCATGACCCCCGCCATCCTGTTTCTGGAACAGCAGAAGGCCGCCTTCAGCCTGCATCAGTACGACTGCACCGCCCAGGACGACTTCGGCGCCCATGCCGCCGAACAGCTGCGGGTGCCCCCGGTCCAGGTGTTCAAGACCCTGCTCACCGAAGGCGAACAGGGCGCCGTGGTGGCCCTGGTGCCCTCCTCCGGCAAGGTCAACCTCAAGCGCCTGGCCAAGGCCGCCGGAGTGAAAAAGCTCGACATGATGCCGCCGGCCAAGGCGGAACGGCTCACCGGCTACAAGGTGGGCGGCATCAGCCCCTTCGCCCAGAAGAAGCGGCTGACCACGGTGCTGGACGCCTCGGCGGCGGACTACCCCTATGTGCTGGTGTCCGGCGGCAAGCGCGGCCTGTCGGTGGGCCTGGATGCCGAGGCCATCATCACCCTGTTGCAGGCCCGGATGGCGGATATCGCCGAGCACGACTGAATCCGCCGCCGCGCTTGCCAGCGCCGAGGACAAATGATACAAGATTGTTAATTTTCATTTCCGCGATCAGGGATCGATAACATCTCCATGTTGAGAAATGCCAGAGGCCACTTCCTGGCCTTCTACTTCAAGCCGTTTTATTTGTCGGAGTGGTTCGACGAATAAGGCTTGCCCGCCTGGCATTCCGCAGCATCCTGCTGCGCCTTTTCTTACATTCGGAGATCTATCATGCAAGCATCTGTTATTGCAGGCGCCGTCGTCGCCTCCTTGTTGTCCGCCCAGGTCGCCGCCAAGGAGTGGACGCACATCCGCTTCGGGGTGGAAGGCGCCTACCCGCCCTTTTCCTACACCCAGCCCGACGGCACCGTCGCCGGTTTCGACGTGGAGCTGGCCCATGCCATCTGCGAGCAGCTCAACGCCCGCTGCGAGCTGGTGGCCCAGGACTGGGACGGCATTATCCCGGCCCTGCTGGCGCGCAAGTACGACGCCATCATCGCGGCCATGTCCATCACCGCCGAACGGGAACGCAGCGTCAGCTTTACCGACAAGTACGCCAAGATCCCCAACCGCTTCGTGGTGGCCAAGGACGCCGCCCTGGATCTCAGCCCCGACGGCATTAAGGGCAAGCGCATCGGGGTGCAGCGGGCCTCCACCAACGACAAGTTCCTGTCCGACAGCTATGGCAGCGGCGTCACCATAGTGCGCTACGGCAGCGCCGACGAAGCCTACCTGGATCTGCGGGCCGGCCGGCTGGACGCGGTGCTGAACGACGCCTCCGCCACCCAGCAGGGCCTGCTCGACAAGGAGGGAGGAGACCGGTTCGAGTTCCGCGGCCCGGAGTTCACCGACGAGAAATGGTTCGGCCGGGGCATGGGCATCGCCGTGCGCAAGCAGGACAACGAGTTGCGCGAGCAACTCAACGGCGCCCTCCGGGCCCTGCGCGACAACGGCACCTACCAGCAGATCAACGCCAAGTATTTCGAGTACAGCATTTATGGCGACTAACCAACCCCAGGGGAGCCCGGCTCCCCTTACCCTGATCGAAAACGCCCGCGTCTTCACCCCCGTCCCCGGCGAGCACAGCGCCCTGCTGCTGGCCGGCGGCCAGATCGTCTGGATGGGACGGGATCCGGGCGACATCCGCCTGCCCTGCCCGGTCGAACGGCTGGACGCCGCCGGCCGCTGGCTGATCCCCGGGCTGGTGGATCCCCTGGCCCATATCATCGGTGGTGGTGGCGAGGGCGGCTTCGGCTTTCGCACCCCCGAGCTGTATGCAGACGAAGCCATCCGTGCCGGGGTCACCACCCTGGTGGCGGCGCTGGGTACCGACAGCATCACCCGCAACCTGCCCCAATTGCTGGGCAAGGTGCGGGAGTTGCAGGCGGCCGGGCTGTCGGCCTATATGTACACCGGCTCCTACCACCTGCCCGCCAAGACCCTGAGCGGCTCGGTGGAACAGGATCTGATGCTGCTCCCGGACATCATCGGTGTGGGCGAAATCGCCATCAGCGATCACCGCTCCTCCATGCCCAGCCATCAGGCGCTGGCGGAAACCGTGGCCCATGCCAGGGTGGGCGGCCTGCTGGCGGGCAAGCAGGGCGTGGCCCTGTTCCACCTGGGCGACGGCCGGGAAGGGTTGACGCCCCTGCGCCGACTGGTCGAGCAGACCGACCTGCCCCGGCGCCAGCTCTACCCCACCCACTGCAACCGCAGCCGGCCGTTGCTGCAGGAGGCCATCGCCTGGGGCCGGGACGGCGGCTACATCGACTTCACCGCCTCCACCCTGCCCCAGTTGCTGGACGACGGGGAACTGGACGCGGCAGAGGCACTGGCCCTCTGCCTGCGCCAGGGCGTGGCGCCGGATCGCATCAGCTTCAGCTCCGATGCCAACGCCAGCCTGCCCCGCTTCGATGCAGAAGGCCGCCTGCTCGGCCTGGAGGCCGGCCGCATCGACAGCATCTGGCAACAGGCGGTACTGGCCATGACCCGAGAGGGCTTATCGCCCGAGCAGGTGCTGCCGGTGGTGACCCGCAATCCCGCCGACATCCTCGGGCTGGGCCGCAAGGGCCGGCTGGCGGTGGGCCTGGACGCGGATCTGCTGCTGGTCGATCCCGACACCCTGAACATCACCGCCACCTTTGCCATGGGCCGCCGGCTGTGGCACAGGCCGGACCCGGATTGACGCAGGAACCGGTTTGAATGGCTCCTTTTCCGTCCGTCTGGGCTATGCTGTCGGGAATATCGACATGGAAAAGGAGCTGAAGATGGGAATTCTGAGCTGGATCCTTTTCGGCCTGATCGCCGGTTTCCTGGCCAAGTGGATCATGCCCGGGCGGGACGGCGGCGGCCTGATCATGACCATACTGCTGGGCGTCGCGGGCGCCTTCGTCGGTGGCTGGGTCGGCACCCGGCTGGGCTTCGGCTCGGTCACCGGCTTCAACCTGGGCAGCCTCTTTACCGCCGTCATCGGCGCGATCATACTGTTGTTTGCCTATCGCATCCTCAAGAAACCCTAGAAAAAAACAGATGTGTCCTGTTCACCCAGGGTCGGCGTTATCGCCGTGGTCTGGCACCGGCACATCGCCCGCGAGCAGCCTGGCGCCCGCGCAGGGCAATCGCGCCGCTGCTATCCTAAGAGATACCCAAGGATCCATGGAGGCTGTTGTATGTCCGGGTTGTCTATTCTAGAGAATGAGTGGGTAGTGGTGTGCGATGGCGGCAAGGCGCTGGTGCTGCAGAATGACGGCGACGCCAAGTCGCCCAACCTCAAGACCATAGAGGTGTTCGAGCAGAAGGCCCAGCCGACGCGCGAACTCGGCACCGATGCCCCCGGCCGCAGCCATGCCGCGGGCCACATCCGCACCACCTTCGAGCAGACCGACTGGCACGATCAGGCCGAGCAGGAATTCCTGACCCGTCTCGTCCGGCATCTGGACGACGTCCTCGGCGCCGACAAGACCCGGTCGGTGATCATGGTCGCGCCGCCGCGCGCCCTCGGCATGCTGCGCTCGGCCTATTCGGAAACGCTGAAAAATGCGATCCGTGCCGAGCTGGACAAGGATCTGGTCAAGATGCCGGTGTACGAAATCGAAAAACTGCTCCTGCGCCACTGAGCCTGTGTCGCCACCCGAGGCCAGGAGCACAAAAAATCCGATGACGAGGCGTCATCGGATTTTTTCTTTTAAAGACGGGGATCAAACGATGTGGCCCAGGCGGGCAGCACCGGGCCACTCGCTCCCCTCAGTCGGCTCCTGGCCGCTTACAGCACGGCGTTGAGCACCAGCACACCGACCAGGCCGGTGGCCCAGGCCAGGGTGGTGGGGATGGACCAGACGATGATCTGCTGCTTCACGTCCTTGATGCCCATCATGCGGTTGACCACCCAGAACAGGCTGTCGTTGAAGTAGCCGAAGAACAGGGAGCCCATGGTCGCCGCCTGGGCCGCCACCAGCATGTTCACCCCGGGGATGGTGGCCAGGATGGGCGCCGAGATGGAGGCCGCGGTGACCATGGCCACGGTGCCCGAGCCCTGGATCAGCCGCACCAGGGTGGAGACGATAAAGGGGATCAGCACCGGCGGCATCGGCAGGCCGGCGATCTGCTCGCCCAGCATGGCGCCGGCACCGGACTCGCGCAGCACCGCACCCAGGGCGCCACCGGCACCGGTCACCAGCAGGATGATACCGGCGCTCTGCAGCCCTTCTTCCAGGTGCTCCATGGTGTCGTGCTTGTTCATCTTGGGCACCAGGGTATACACCGCCAGCAGCACCGAGATGGACAGGGCGATCACCGGGTGGCCCAGGTAGGTGAACAGCTGCACCACCGGGTTCTCGCTCAGGCCGTTCCAGCCGTCGATCTTGGCCAGGGTGCCGAACAGGGTATTGATGAAGATAAGCAATATCGGCGCCAGTATCGGCAGCAGCGACAGGAACAGGCTGGGCAGTGCCTTGCCGGCCTTGGAGGCCAGGTACTGGTTGTAGCTTTCTTCCAGCTCGGGGCTGTCCTGCACCACGGGGGCGTGGAAGTCCGGGTACTTCTTGCCCAGCCACTGGGCGTAGAGCACGATCACCAACACGCAGGGCAGCGCCAGCACCAGGCCGGTGAGCAGCATGGCGCCCACATCCACGCCGAACAGGCCGGCCACGCCCAGCGGGCCCGGGGTGGGCGGCACCGTGTGGTGGGTCACCACCAGGCCGCCGGCCAGGGCCACGCCCACGGTCAGCAGGTTGCGCTTGCCCTTCTGCGCCAGCGCCTTGGCGATGGGGTAGAGGATCACGAAGGCGGAGTCGACGAAGATGGGCACCGAGACGATATAGCCGGTGATGGCCATGGCCCATTCTTCCTTCTTCTTGCCCAGCCACTTGATAAAGCTGTAGGCGATCTGCTCGGCGGCGCCGGACACTTCCAGGATGCGGCCCATCATCACGCCGAGGCCGATGACGATACCTATGCTGCCGAGGGTGCCGCCGAAGCCCTTGGTGATCACGTTGACGATGTCACCGGCGGCCATGCCGCCCAGGGCGCCGGCGATGCTGGCCGCCGCCAGCATGGCGATCAGCGCATGCACCCGGGTCTTCACCACCAGGAAAATCAGTACCACCACGGCGACGGCGAGGCCGATCACCGGGGCCATTGAGCTTGCGTCTGTCATTACTTGGTTCCTTCCATATCATCGGCAATAAAACGGCGGATCACGCTGTCGAAGTCCGCGTCCTGTACAAAGCCCAACCCCTGGGCACGGGTAATGTTGAAACGGCCCGGCCAGCTGGCCACGATGCGCGATACCGCCTCGTCTTCTTCATAACGGATGCGGGCGCACACCTGGTCGCCGGCCACCCGGCGCAGGGCGTCGATCATCTGCTGCACGGTCACGGTGATGCCCGGCAGGTTGACGGTGCGGCTGGCGCCGAAGGCCTCGGCGGGCACCTGGGCGGCGCGCACGAAGTTCTCCACCACGGTCGCCGGGGACGACAGCCACATGGGCAGGCTCAGGGCCACCGGGCAGACGCTCTCCTCGCCCTGCAGCGGCTCGCGGATGATGCCGCTGGCAAAGGACGAGGCCGCCTTGTTGGGTTTGCCCGGACGCACGCTGATGGTGGGCAGGCGCAGCACCCGGCCGTCGACGAAGCCCTTGCGGGCATAGTCGTTGACCAGCAGCTCGCCCACCGATTTCTCCATGCCGTAGGAAGACTGGGGGCAGACTGCGGTGTGGTCCTGGATCACCTCCGGCAGCTCGCCGCCGAACACCGCCAGCGAGCTGGAGAACACGAAGCGGCAGCCGGGCGCCTGGTGGCGGGCGGCTTCCAGCAGGTAGCGGGTGGCGTCGATGTTGACCCGCACGCCCAGGTCGAAGTCGGCCTCGGCATGGCTGCTGACGATGGCCGCCAGGTGGTAGATCAGGCCGGTGTCCGGGGTCACCAGCGCCTGCACCGCGGCCTGGTCGCCCAGATCCGCCTGCACGCAGCGCACCCGCTCGTCCGCCAGCGGCGAGGTGGGGACTATGACGTCCGCCAGGGTGAGGCTGTCGAAGGCGATCTGCTGCTGTTGCAGCAAGGCCTTGGCCAGGCGCTGGCCGAGGAAGCCCGCACCACCGGTAATGATGATATTCATTTGATTCTCCTCGGTGCTTGAGGGCACCCGATAAGCTACAGAGGTTGGTTTGTAATAATCGTTTTCATGCCGAGCCCACCAGCCGGACCTGCAGGCCCTGGCCGCGCAGCTGTTCCGCCGTCTCTTCCGCCAGGCCGCCGTCGCTGATGATGTCGGTCAGCGCCTGCAGCGGGCAGATGCGGAACATGCCGTACTTGCCGTACTTGCTGCTGTCGCTCACCAGGATCCGGCGCCGCGCCACCTTCAGCAGCGCCTGCTTGACCATCACCTTGTTCTCGGTGGGGGTCGACATGCCCCGCTCCAGGTCCCAGGAGCTGGAGCTGATAAAGGCCAGGTCCAGGTTCAGGCTGGCGAGCAGGGTCGCCGCCGCCTGGCCCACGCAGGAGCGGTTGCGCACGTCCACCAGGCCACCGGTGTGGAACAGGGTGAGCTGGGGGTACTGCATCAGATAGTTGGCGATGGTGAAGTCGTTGGTCACCACCGTCAGGTTGGCCTTGCGGGCGATGCCCCTGGCCACCTCGAAGGTGGTGGTGCCGGCGTCCAGGTAGATCACCTGGCCGTCCTCCACCAGTTCCGCCGCCGCCAGGCCGATGGCGACCTTGCTGTTATGGTGGATGCTGGCCTTTTCGCTGTAGGCCAGTTCCTGCTTGACCGCGTCGTTGAGCCTGACCCCGCCGCTTACCGACACCACCTTGCCCTCGGCCTCCAGCTGCTGGATGTCCCGGCGCACCGTCATGTGCGACACGTCCAGCTCGGCGGCCAGCTCGTTGATGGACACCATGTTGCGCTCGTGCACATAGCGGTAGATGTAGTCGCGGCGTTCGGCGGGGATCATGGCTTACTCCTTGTCCGCCCAGGGGGCGAACCAGCCCAGGCCGGCTTCGGTTTGGCCGCGCGGGCGGTATTCGCAGCCCAGGAAGCCGTCGTAGCCCTTGGCGTCCAGGTAGTCGAACAGCCAGGGGTAGTTGACCTCGCCCTGGTCCGGCTCGTGGCGCTCGGGCACCGAGGCTATCTGGATATGGCTGAACTTGCCCCACAGCCGGTCTATGGTGCGGGTGAGATCCCCTTCCATGATCTGGCAGTGGTAGAGATCGAGCTGGATCCTGACGTTGGGCCGGTCGATCGCTGCCAGCAGCGCCTCGGCCTGCACCTGGGTGGAGAGGAAGTAGCCGGGCATGTCGCGGCTATTGATAGGTTCAATCAGCACCAGAATACCCTTTGGGGCCGCCTGGTCCGCCGCGTAGCGGATGTTGGCCACATAGGTGGCCTGCTGCTGCTCGCGGCTCAGCCCGGGCTGGCACAGACCGGCCATGGCGTGCAGCTGGGTGCAGCCCAGCGCCTCGGCGTAGGCCAGGGCGGTGGCCACGCCGGCGCGGAATTCCGCTTCCCGGCCGGGCAGCGAGGCCAGGCCGCGCTCGCCCGCCTCCCAGTCGCCGGGGGGCATGTTGAACAGCGCCTGGGTCAGGCCCCGGCGCTTTAACTCGGCGGCGATGGCGTCCTTGTCCTCGGCGTAGGGAAACAGGTATTCCACCGCGCGAAAGCCGGCGGCGCGGGCGGCCTGGAAGCGCGCCATAAAGGGCACTTCGGTAAACATCATCGACAGGTTGGCTGCAAATCGGGCCATGGTCCGCTCCTTACATCTTGCCTTTGAATACCTGCTCCAGCTCCGCCACCTGATCGTCGGTCAGGGTGCGCATGGGGCCGTTGCGCAGGATGAAATACAGCCGGGCGGTCTCTTCCAGCTCCTCGGCGTTGAACATCGCCTCGCGCAGGCTCTTGCCGCTGATCACCGGGCCGTGGTTGGCCAGCAGCACGGCGCCGTGCCCGGCGGCCAGCTTGCCCAGTTCCTCGGCGATGCGCGGGCTGCCGGGGCGGAAATAGGGGATCAGCGGGAGCTTGCCCACCCGCATCACGTAATAGGGGGTGATGGGCGGCAGGCAGTTGGCCGGATCCAGCCCGTCCACGCAGGACAGGGCGGTCAGGTAGGGCGAGTGCAGGTGCACTATGCCGCCGGCCTGGGGCCGCTGCTGGTACATGGCGATGTGCATCAACACTTCCTTGGAGGGCTTGTCGCCGTCCAGGTGGTTGCCGTTCATGTCCACCTTGCTCAGGCGGTCCGGATCCAGATCGCCGAAGCTGGTGTTGGTGGGGGTGGCCAGCAGGTTGCCGTCGGGCAGCACCAGGCTGAGGTTGCCCGCCCCGCCGCTGCTGTAGCCGCGCTCGAACATGGATTTGGCGATCTTCACCATTTCCAGGCGCAGGGAAAATTCAGTCATGGAAAAACTCCTGGGCGTTGCTGAAGAAGTGCTCGTCGCCGAAGTTGCCCGATTTGAGCGCCAGCGACAGCGGCTTGTCGAGGGCCCGCACCCAGGGCACGCCCGGGGCGATCTGCGGGCCGATGTGGAAGCCGGTCACCGCCAGCGCCTGGGTGACGATACCGGAGGTCTCGCCGCCGGCCACGATAAACTTGCCGAAACCCTCACCGGCCAGGCGGGCGGCCACGGCGGCGAACACCCCTTCCACCGCTTCGCTGGCCCGGGCCGCGCCATACTGGGCCTGGATGCGGGAAAGCTCGGCCGCGGGCTGGGTGGCGTACAGCATGGGCGCCGGGGCGCTGTCCTGGGCCGCGACCCAGTCGGCCAGCTCGGCGGCGTAGGCGGCGGGTGCCTCGATGCAGCGGGCCACCTCCACCAGCCGGTGCGGCGCCCTCTGCTTATAAGTCGCCACCTGGGCGT